>NZ_JAVRFJ010000045.1:0-92545 GCF_031845845.1 Streptomyces gottesmaniae | reverse complement strand
ACCCGAACCCATGGGTTCGGGTCACCCCGGCGGTTTTTTCAGCTTGTCGTACGGCGCATGGTCGCAGAGGAGCGGGACAGCGCCCCGAAAGGGGCGCGGGGAACTGCGCGACCAGCCACGGGCCACCCGCGGCCGGCTGCGCACAGTACCCCCGGGGGGCGCTTCCCGCCCGGCCGTCCGCTACTCGGCTTCCCGGCGGAGCGAGGGCTTGAGGTCCTTGAACCGACCGAGCAGTCCGTTCACGAACGACGGCGAGTCGTCCGTGGAGAACTCCTTCGCCAGCTGCACCATCTCGTCCAGCACCACCGCGTCCGGAGTGGCGTCGACCCAGATCAGCTCGTACGCGCCGAGCCGCAGGATGTTGCGGTCCACCACCGGCATCCGGTCGAGCGTCCACCCCACCGAGTACTGCGCGATCAACTCGTCGATCCGCTTGGCGCGCTCGGCGTACCCCTCGACCAGCTCCATGGTGTACTCGCTGACCGGTGGCTGACGATTGTCGTTGTGGGCGTGCCTGATCCAGTCCGCGAGGACGGTCACGACGTCGACCCCGCGCTGGTCGCCCTCGAAGAGGATCTGGAAGGCGCGCTTACGGGCCGTGTTACGGGCAGCCACGGTTAGCTGTTCACCCGGCCGAGGTAGTCGCTCGTACGGGTGTCGACCTTGATCTTCTCGCCGGTGGTGATGAAGAGCGGCACCTGGATCTGGTGGCCGGTCTCCAGGGTGGCGGGCTTGGTGCCACCGGTGGAGCGGTCGCCCTGGACGCCCGGCTCGGTCTCCTGGATGACGAGCTCGACGGCGGCCGGCAGCTCGACGAAGAGCACCTCGCCCTCGTGCTGCGCGACGGTGGCGGTGAAGCCCTCGATCAGGAAGTTGGCGGCGTCGCCGACGGCCTTGCGGTCGACCATGAGCTGGTCGTAGGTCTCCATGTCCATGAAGACGAAGTACTCGCCGTCCATGTAGGAGAACTGCATGTCGCGCTTGTCGACAGTGGCCGTCTCGACCTTGACGCCGGCGTTGAACGTCTTGTCGACGACCTTGCCGGAGAGCACGTTCTTGAGCTTGGTGCGCACGAAGGCCGGGCCCTTGCCGGGCTTGACGTGCTGGAACTCGACGACGGACCAGAGCTGGCCGCCTTCGAGCTTGAGCACCAGGCCGTTCTTGAGGTCGTTCGTGGAAGCCACGGTTGCGGAATCTCCTGGACTGACGTGGACGACCCCGGGCCACGCGTCCAGCCGATGAGCTAGAGCGCGAGCAGCTCCTTGGTCGTGATGGTGAGTAGCTCGGGTCCGCCGTCCGCCTCGGGGCGTACGACGAGCGTGTCATCGATCCGGACTCCGCCCCGGCCCGGGAGGTGGACCCCCGGTTCGACGGTGACCGGCACGCAAGCGTCCAGTTTACCCATGGCCGCGGGGGCGAACTGCGGGTCCTCGTCGATTTCGAGTCCGACCCCGTGCCCCATCAGCACCGGGAGGCCCTCACCGTGCCCCGCGGAGTCCAGGACCTGGCGGGCCGCGCGGTCCACGGCGCGGTAGGCCGCACCGGGTACCAGTGACTCCCTTCCGGCCCGCTGGGCTGCGAAGACCAGGTCGTACAGCTCGATCTGCCAGTCGGCGGGCGAGGTGCCGATCACGAACGTACGGCCGATCTCGCAGCGGTAGCCGCGATAGGTCGCGCCGAGGCAGACGGAGAGGAAGTCGCCCTCCTCGACCCGGCGGTCGGTGGGGACGTGACGCGGACGGCCGGAGTTCGGGCCGGTGGCGACGGAGGTCGCGAACGCGGGGCCGTCCGCGCCGTGGTCGACGAGGCGGCGCTCCAGTTCGAGGGCGAGATGGCGCTCGGTACGGCCGACGAGGATCGATTCGAGGAGTTCGCCCAGGGCCTGGTCGGCGATCTCCGCGCCGATCCGCAGGCAGGAGATCTCCTCCTCGTCCTTGACCACTCTGAGCTGCTCGACCGCGGCGCCGAGGTCAGCCAGCCGCAGCCGGGGCGCGACCGAGCGGATCGCTCGGTGGCGGCCCACGGTGAGGTGGTGTTCCTCCACGGCGAGCGAGTCGACGCCGAGCTCCGTGGCCAGATCGGCGGCGGCGACCGCCGGGTCGCCACCGGGGCTCGGCAGCACCTGGACGCGTACGGCCTCGTCGGGCCGGCCCTCGCCGATCTCGCCTCTCGGGGGCGCCCCGCAGACGAGGATGTCCTCGCCCCGGCCCAGCAGGAGGACGGCTCCCTCGGGTGCCGCGCCCGCCAGGTACCGGATGTTGGCCGGGCGCGTGACGAGTGCGGTGGCACTGCCGCCGGCCTGGCAGCGTTCTCTCAGCCGGGCTCGACGGGCCGCGTAGACCTCAGACATGTGCCGAGCGTATGAGTTTCGCCCGGTGGCCGCCGGTCGAGCGGGGCCGACCGGGGGCACCGTGCGGGGTACGGGGGGTGCGGCAGGGGGTCGTATGCCACCCGCGAGCCGGTGGGGGCTCCTCGCGCGGTGCCCCGCGCCCCTTCGGGGACCGGCTCAGCTCAGCGGGCTCACCAGAACCGTCGCCGCCGCTCGTCTACCACTTCGGGGGGCTCGCGATCGACCGTGCCAGGACCTCGTCCAAGACCCTCGCCGTGGCCGGGACATCCAGCTGGGAGTTGTCGATGATCGGGAGGCCCGAGCCGTACCAGCCTGCCATCCGGCCGTGGATGCGGGCGACCTCTTCGTCGGTGAGACGGCGGTTGCCCGAGCGCTCCGCGTTGCGTTCGAGGACAATCTCCAGGCCCGGCAGGAGGACCACGGGCAGCAGGCCGGGACCTACGTGCCGCTTCCAGCCGCCGAGGCCGACGACAGGGCGGTCGGGGAAGACGGCGTCGTCGAGGATGCAGGAGATGCCGTTGGCCAGGAAGTTCCTGGCGGAGAAGCCGCAGGTGCGGCGGGCGAGACGATACTGCGCCTCGGAGTTGTCGTTCCACCCGGACTGCGGGTCCGCGAAGCCCGAACGCACCCACTCGCGTACGTCGTCCAGGCTGATGTGCGCGGTGGGCACCCGGCGGTGGTCCGCCCAGTACTTGGCGACGCTGGTCTTGCCCGCCCCGGCGGGCCCGATGAGCAGGACGGCGAGCGTGGTGGTCGTGACGTCGGGGGCACCGGTGGCGGGCGGCGGCATGGTCACGGGCCCGCCCGGGGGCAGTTGCACGTGGCCGGTGGTGTCCCTCGGCAGCCCGGTCTGCTGCGGGGCGGAGGGGTGCGGGTGCCCGGGGCCGCCGGCGAAGCCCGGCACCGGCGGAGGCACCGAGCCGGGAGGGGCGGGCGGGGGCGCCGAGACGGGCGGCGCGGCAGGCGTGGGCGGGGCCGCCGGTGCGGGCGGGGGCGGTGGTACGGGGCCCGGATGCGTGCCCGGGGGCACCGGGTGGCCCGCACCGGGGTGCCCCGGCGGGTTCGCGCCCGGCGCTCCCGGGTGCGGGGGTGCCGGGTGTCCCTGGTGGTTCGCGGTCGGCGACCACGGGGCCGCCGGGTCCTGCCCCGGCTGATGGGGCGGCGGCAGCGGAGCTCCCACTGCGTGCTGCATCCGGTGCCACTCCGTCTCGTACAGTCACATGGACACTGGCGAGCGGGGTCTCGCGACCCCGCCCTTACCGAACGGTACCGTCCCCGGCCGCCGATTGGTGAACGGCCGGGGGCAGCCCGAAGTGCCCAAGTGGCCACGGCCACAAGGCGAATGGGGCAAGTGGTACCCGAGTGGGCGTTACTGGCCCACTTCGCCGTAGGCGGCGAGCAGGATCGCCGGGTCGGGCCCCTCCAGGACGGTGGGCTTGGCCAGACCGTCGAGGACGATGAAGCGCAACAGGTCGCCCCGGGACTTCTTGTCGACCTTCATCGTCTCCAGCAGCCGGGGCCACTGGTCGTAGCGGTAGTGCAGCGGCAGGCCGACGGCTTCGAGGACCGAGCGGTGACGGTCCGCGGTGGCGTCGTCCAACCGGCCCGCCAGACGGCCCAGTTCGGCCGCGAAGTGCATCCCGACGGACACGGCCGCGCCGTGCCGCCACTGGTAGCGCTCGTTCTTCTCGATCGCGTGGGCCAGGGTGTGCCCGTAGTTGAGGATCTCGCGCCGTCCGGACTCCTTCAGGTCGCCGGAGACGACCTCGGCCTTGACCCGGATCGACCGCTCGATCAGCTCGGAGGTGTGCGGCCCTGCCGGGGTGCGGGCGGCCTGCGGGTCGGCCTCGATGAGGTCCAGGATCACCGGGTCGGCGATGAAGCCCGCCTTGATGATCTCTGCGAGCCCGGAGACGTAGTCGTTGACCGGCAGCGAGTCCAGGGCGGCCAGGTCGCACAGCACCCCGGCCGGCGGGTGGAACGAGCCCACCAGGTTCTTGCCCTCGGCCGTGTTGATGCCGGTCTTGCCGCCGACGGCCGCGTCCACCATCGCCAGGACGGTGGTGGGGATGGCGATCCAGCGGACACCGCGCAGCCAGGTCGCGGCCACGAAGCCGGCCAGGTCGGTGGTGGCGCCGCCGCCGACCCCGACGATGACATCGGTGCGGGTGAAGCCGGACTGGCCGAGCGCCTTCCAGCAGTACGCGGCAACCTCGGCGGTCTTGGCCTCCTCCGCGTTCGGCACCTGGATCGCGACCGCCTCGAAGCCCTGCTCCGCCAGATCCGCGCGCAGCGCCTCCCCGGTGCCCTCCAGCGCCTCGGGATGGATCACCGCGACGCGCTTGGCCCGGTTGCCGACCAACCCACCCAGTTCGCCGAGGAGTTGACGCCCCACCAGGACCTCGTACGGTTCGGTGCCCGCCGTACCGCCGACCTGGATACGGGTCACTGTCTCGCTCATGCTTCCTTCAACTCCAGTGCGTCCAGGGCCGCTCGGGTGACTTCCTCGGGCGTGCGGCCGTCGGTGGCGACGACGGCAGTGGCGACCTCTTCGTAGAGGCTGCGCCGGGCCTCCATCAACTCCCGCCACTGCTTGCGCGGGTTGACGGCCAGCAGGGGGCGGGCGGCGTTGAGGCCGGTGCGCTTGACGGCCTCCTCGACGTCCATCGACAGATACACGACCCGCTGTCCCGCGAGCAGAGCCCGTGTGTCGGCGTCGAGGATCGCGCCGCCCCCGAGGGCGAGGACCCCGTCGTGAGCGGCGAGAGCCGTGTGCACGGCCCTCTTCTCGATGGCGCGGAAGGCGGGCTCGCCCTCGTCGACGAAGATCTCCGCGATCTCGCGGCCCTGCTCGGCCACGATGTCGTCGTCGGTGTCGCGGTAGGCGACACCGAGCCGCTCGGCGAGCAGTTGTCCGACGGTGGACTTGCCGACACCCATGGGGCCGACGAGGACGACCAGAGGCACCGGGCTCACCGGATCGCGAGGTGGTCGAGGTAGGAGCGGACGTTGCGGGCCGTCTCGGTGACGCTGTCGCCGCCGAACTTCTCGGCCACCGCGTCGGCCAGCACCAGGGCCACCATCGCCTCGGCGACGATGCCGGCCGCCGGCACGGCGGAGACGTCGGAGCGCTGGTGGTGGGCCTGCGCGGCCTCGCCCGTGGTCACGTCGACGGTCTGCAGGGCGCGCGGCACGGTCGCGATCGGCTTCATCGCCGCGCGGACCCGCAGCAGCTCACCGGTGGTGAGACCGCCCTCGGTGCCGCCGGAGCGGCCGGAGACCCGGCGGATGCCCTCGGGGGTGTTCACGATCTCGTCGTGCGCCTTGGAGCCGGGCACCCGGGCCAGCTCGAAGCCGTCGCCGATCTCCACGCCCTTGATGGCCTGGATGCCCATCAGCGCTCCGGCGAGGCGGGCGTCCAGCTTGCGGTCCCAGTGGACGTGGGAGCCGAGACCCACGGGCACGCCGTACGCCAGGATCTCGACGACGCCGCCGAGGGTGTCGCCGTCCTTGTGGGCCTGGTCGATCTCCGCGACCATCGCCTTCGACGCGTCGGCGTCCAGGCAGCGCACCGGGTCCGCGTCCAGCTTCTCCACATCGGCCGGGGTGGGGTAGACACCCTGCGGGGCCTTCGCGGCGGCCAGCTCGACCACGTGGCTGACGATCTCGATGCCGGCCGTCTCCTTCAGGTACGACCGGGCCACCGCGCCGAGGGCGACCCGGGCGGCGGTCTCCCGGGCGGAGGCCCGCTCCAGCACGGGGCGGGCCTCGTCGAAGCCGTACTTCTGCATGCCGGCCAGGTCGGCGTGACCGGGCCGGGGGCGGGTCAGCGGCGCGTTGCGGGCGAGTCCGGCCAGGATCTCGGGGTCGACCGGGTCGGCCGACATGACCTGTTCCCACTTCGGCCACTCGGTGTTCCCGACCATGATCGCCACCGGCGAGCCCATGGTGAGGCCGTGCCGCACACCGCCGAGGAAGGTGACCTCGTCGCGCTCGAACTTCATCCGGGCACCGCGTCCATAGCCCAGGCGCCGCCGGGCCAGGTGGTCCGCCACCATCTCCGTGGTGATCGGCACGCCGGCGGGAAGGCCCTCCAGCGTCGCGACAAGTGCGGGACCGTGGGACTCCCCCGCGGTCAGCCAGCGCAACCTGCTCAACGGTGCTCCTCAGTGCTCGCGCCCGGTACTGCGTCCTGCCTGCGTGTACGCGCGTCCTCGCGTACGGCGACGGCTACCGGGTGCGCGGCCCCGGCCCGCCATCTCCGATCCTCCCACGTCCGGGGCGGGAGCCGGTCACAGGTCCAGCAGACGGACGGGCCGGGCGCGCGGGGCGGAGCACCGCGCCGCGTCACCCCATCTTCGCCGCCGCGCTCTTGATCGCCTCGCGGATGCGGAAGTACGTGCCGCAGCGGCAGACGTTGGCGATCTCGTCGATGTCGGCGTCGGTGGGGTCGCTGGTCCGCTTGAGCAGGGCGACGGCGGCCATGATCTGTCCGGGCTGGCAGTAGCCGCACTGCGCCACGTCCTGCTCCAGCCAGGCCTCCTGGACGGGATGCAGCTCGTCCCCGTCGGCCAGGCCCTCGATGGTGGTGACCTCGCGGCCCGCCGCCTCGGCGACCGGCACCACACAGGGCCGGACGGCCTCGCCGTCGAGATGGCTGGTGCAGGCCTTGCAGACGTCGATGCCGCAGCCGTACTTGGGGCCGCGCACGCCGAGCAGGTCGCGCAGCGCCCACAGCAGGGGCAGGTCGTCGGGGGCCTCGACGGTGACGGTCTCACCGTTGACGGTGAAGGTGTGGGAGGGCATCGATGTGCTCCTGGATTCTGCGGCCGGCTCAGCGGGGAAAGGGCGTGAAGTCCACGTCGAAGTTGACGGGGAAGCTGCGCGGCCTGGTGCCGGTGGCCCGCGCGTAGGCGTTGGCGACGGCGCCGACGGCCGCCGGGACGCCGAGTTCGCCCGCGCCGCCGGGTTCGTCGGCCCCCTCGACGACGAAGATCCTGACGTCCTTCGGGGAGTCCTTCTGACGGGCGTAGTGGAACTGGGAGTAGCTGCCTTCCAGCGGCAGCCCCTCGTCGATGTGGAGCCCGGCCCGCAGGGTGGTGGAGATGGCGTCCGTGAGCCCGCCGAGCAGCTGGGCCTCCAGGCCGCGCGGATTGATCACGCGGCCCACGTCGGCGGCGATGACCGCCTTCGTCACCCGGGGCTTCTTCGGATCGCTCGCGTCGATCTCGACCAGGCAGGCCGTGCAGGCCTTGTACTCGTCGTGGAAGGCGACGCCCTGGGCCCAGCCGTCCGGCAGGCTGCGCCCCCAGTTCCCCTCCGTGGCGACCTTGTCGAGCACGGCCCGCTGCCGCGCGGTCTTGAGGAACTCGCGCCGGAAGGCCACGGGGTCCTTGCCCAGCTTCGCCGCCAGCTCGTCGACGATGATCTCCTCGGCGCCGCGGGTGTTGGCCGAGTACACCGAGCGCCACGACCCGGTGTGCATCCTGAGCGGCACCTCGGTGAGCGTCTGGGTGGTGACGCCGAAGTTGTACGGGGACTTGACCGTGGTCAGGAACAGGGTCTGGGCGAAGGTCGCGTTCCCGATGCCGGAGGGCAGGCTCGCCGCGGCGGCGGTGATCGCGTCGCCGAGCCCGTGCCGGAAGTCGGTCTCCACGGCGGCCACCTGGTGCTGGAAGGTGAGCACCTGCCCGGCCGCGTAGACGGCCCGGATCCGGTGGTGGGTGGCGGGCCGCATCCGCCCGTGCCGCATGTCGTCGATGCGGGACCACATCAGCCGTACGGGCCGCCCGCTCTTCTTCGACACGACGGCGGCCTCCAGCGCCGCGTCGAAGAAGAGGCGCCGTCCGAACGACCCGCCCGACTGCACCACATGCACGTCGACCTTGGACACGGGAAGCCCGACGGCCCTGGCGATGGCGGCCTGGGCGGCGATCGGCGACTTGAGCCCGGACCAGATCTCGGCCCGGTCCGCCCGTACGTCGGCGACGGCCGCGTTGGTCTCCAGCGGAGCGTGACTGGCGAACGCGAAGTCGAACTCCCCCTCCACCTTCTTCACCAGCAGCCCGAGGACGTCCAGCGAGGGCGTGGCCGCCTTCAGCTTCGCCCGGATACCTGCGTCGGAGAGCGTGTCGACGCTTCCCGGGCCCCAGGTGACGTCCAGCGCCTCCTTGCCGTCGAGGGCCTGCCCGAACGTTTCCGCGACGACGGCGACGCCCGTGTCGATCGTGACGACGTCCAGCACACCGGGCATGGCCCGTACGGCGGCCTCGTTGTTCACCGCCTTGACCGTGCCGTTGATCGTCGGCGGCCTGCGCACCATGCACGGCTTGGCACCGGGCACGTCGAGGTCGAGCGTGTAGACCTGTCGGCCGGTGACCAGGGCACGGGCGTCGATGCGTGAGGTGGGGGTGCCGAGGAGGGTGTGCTCCGACTCCTTCTTCGGCGTGACGGCGAGGGAGCCGAGGTCGAGGGAGGCCGCGGCCGCCGACAGCGAGCCGTAGGAGGCGGTACGCCCGTCCGGCGCGACGACGACACTCTGACGCACCGTCAACTCATCTGCTGGCAGCCCCCATCGCTTCGCGGCGGCGCCAACCAGGCGGGCGCGCGCGGCGGCTGCCGTGTGCCTCACCGGATCGTAGAGGGAGCGGATGGAGTTGGAGCTGCCGGTGAGCTGGTTGAACACCAACTCCGGCCGTGCGTCGTCCAGTTGGATCCTGACCCGGTCGAGCGGGGTGTCCAGCTCCTCCGCCACCAGCATCGCCACGGCGGTGGTGAGCCCCTGCCCGACCTCCTCGCGCGGCAGCCGGAAGTGGGCCACACCCTCCTCGTCGACGCTCAGCACCAGCATGTGCGCCGTCGGTGCCCCGGCCAGGATCAGCAGATCGCCGAGGTCCACCAGATCCGCCGGCGCGGGCAGTGTGGGGATCGCCGCCTCCGCGCCAGCGGGCTCGTAGACGTCCAGGCCGATCCTGGTCGCGACCGCGAGCGTGGGCGCGGCCACCAGATACGTGAGAAACCTGCGCCGGGAGTGACGTGACATGAGGGCTCCGTTCGACGCCCCGCCTGCGTCGCCGGGCCGCCCGGTGATGATCGCCGCTGGTTACCCCTCGGTACAAGGGCTTCACAGGATCGGCACACGCGGGACGCCCGACCCCCTCAGCCGCGCTCGGCCAGCGCCCGCTCCCCCGCCGTCCGCATCGCCGCCACGGGCGCCGTCTTGCACCCGGTCATCTGCTCGACCTGGAGCACCGCCTGGTGGACGAGCAGATCGAGCCCGCTGACGACGGCTCCGCCGTACGCCGACCAGCGCGCGGCGAGTTCCGTCGGCCACGGGTGGTACAGCACGTCGAACAGCGTCGTCGGCCGCTCCGGCACAGCCCCGGAGAGCGCATCCGTCGCCCCGGCCGGAGTCGTGGCAATGACCAGTGGAGCGCTCAGCGCTCGCTCGGCCTCCGCCCAGTCCGCCGTACGCACCTCGACGTCGAGCCGCTCGCCCCACTGCCGCATCTCGGCGGCCCGCGCCTCGCTGCGGACGTACGCCACCACTTCGCCGGTGCAGATCCGGGCGAGCGCGGCGAGCGCGGAGGAGGCCGTGGCGCCCGCACCGAGGATGGCCGCCGACTCCACCTGCTCGATTCCGCGCTCGCGCAGGGCGGCGACCATCCCGGGGATGTCGGTGTTGTCGCCGACGCGACGTCCGTCCTCGGTGAACACCAGCGTGTTGACCGTTTCGACGGAGGTCGCCGTCTCGCTGATCTCGTCCAGCAGCGGGATGACCGCCCGCTTCAGCGGCATCGTCAGCGAAAGCCCCGCCCACTCCGGCCCGAGATCCTCGACGAACGCGGGCAGCGCCTGCTCGTCGACCTCGAAACGGTCGTACGACCAGTCGGTGAGACCGAGTTCCGCGTACGCGGCCCGGTGCAGCACCGGGGAGAGCGAGTGGGCGATGGGCGAACCGAGCACGGCGGCGCGGTTCTTGCTGGCGGTGCGGCTCATCTATCCGTTCTGTTCCTTCAGGTACTGCGCGCGATTACGGTTGTGCTCTTCGTTGGTCACAGCGAACACTGTCTTGTCCTTCAGTGAGACGAAGTAGTACCAGTCGCCCTTGGTCGGCTTGAGGGCACCCTCGATCGCCTCGTCGCCGGGATTGCCGATCGGCCCGGGCGGCAGTCCATACACCTTGTACGTGTTGTACGGGTCATCGATCTGTCGCAGCGAGTCGACCGAGCCGGTAGCCAACTTGGATTCGCCGCGCAGGTAATTGACCGTCGAGTCGAAGTCGAGCAGACCGGCCGTCTCCGCATTGTTGGGTTCGAGCCGGTTGTAGACGACCCGCGCGATCTTCTTGTAGTCCTTCTTGTTGTTCCCCTCGGCCTGTACGAGGCTCGCGACGGTGAGTACCTGAAGCGGGTTTTCCAGCTTCAGCCCCTTGGCCGCGCCCTCCAGGTCGAATGCCTCGTACTTCGCCTTCGCGAGGTCGACCATTTCCTTCAGGACGGCCTCGGGCTTCATGCCCTTGGCGACCGGATAGGTGGAGGGGTAGAGGAATCCTTCCAGCGGATCCTTGATGTCGTCGTTGTCGTTCGCCCACTCGGGGAGGCCGAGGGATTCCCATTTCTTCTCGGCGACGTCCGCGGTGGTGCCCTTCTTGAGACCCAACTCTGTGTCGATCTTCACGTAGACCGAGTTGTTCCGCTCACCTTCGGTGACCGTGAAGTTGTTCTGGCTCTTCGGATCCAGCATCAGGGCGATAGCGCTTTCAGCGGACATCTCCTTCTTGAGAAGGTAAACACCCGCCTGAATCTGATCGGACTCCGGATGCTGCGCCAGCGCGGCCGTGAAAGCGTCCACACTCTTGACGACCCCGGCCGTCTTCAGCTTCTGCCCGATGGCCGACCCGAATTCGCCCTTGGCGACCGTGATCGTGACGGTGTCGTTCGTACCGTTGCCCGAGTAGTCGGGAGCCTCACCGAAACGACTCTGGAAGAACTGGTAGCCGAAATAGCTCACACCGGCGAATCCGCCGCCGAAGACCATGACGACCACCAGGCAGGCGCAACCGCTGCGACGCTTTTTGCCGCCCTTGCCCGATTTTCCGGACTTGCCGCCCCGGCCCTTACGGTCACCGCGGCCGCCGCGGCCCTCCGCCTCGTCGTCATCGTCGTCGTCATCGCCACCACCCGCGAAGAACGCGTGCTCGCCCTGGTCCGGCCCGGGGTCCCAGTCGGTCCGCTCGGCGGCCTGCGGCTTCTCAGCCTCGGGTTCCGGAGCCGGGGCGGGCGGGGTCTCCGCGCGACGGCGGGCGGGCGGCTCCGGCGGCGGATACGCGTCGGGCGTGCCGTAGAAGTCCTGCTGGCCACCGCCCCCGTAGCCCATCGCCTGCTGCTGTCCCCCGTAGGGGTCGTTCGGGTCGCCGGCGTAAGTGCCCTGCGGGTGCTGGTGTGTTCCGTCGTTCCAGCCCCCGTTGACCTGGTCGTACTGCTGTTGGCCGGGGCCGGGGTACTGCTGGTGGTGCTGGGGCTGCTGCTGGCCGGGGTACTGCTGCCCCGGATCGCCGTACTCCTGCTGGTACTGCTGCTGGGCGTAGGCGTCCTGATGTCCGTTGCCCCAGCCGCCGTTGCCGTGGTCGTGGCCGTAAGGCTGCTGGTACTGCTGCTGCTCCGGGTAGTGCTGCTGCGGCTGGCCGCCGTAGGCGGACTGCTGGCCTCCCTGGGCCTGCTGTCCGTCCCATCCGCCGTCCCCGTACAACGGGTCGTCCGGATGCCACGGTTCGGAGCCTGGGCCCCGGCCATACTCAGTCATCGATCCCCTAGAGCCGCGAGGCGGCGGTCACGCGGGGCCTGTGGCTCGGCTGTCGTCCCCGCCTCTTTTTGTGCGGTGGCTGTTCGAAGGCCACCACATCGCGCGGAACGTTACCGTATCGCGATCAGATGACCACTTCGACGCCCTCGCCCGGAGCTTTACCTGACGCCCGTTCGGATTCCAGCGCCTGTTGCAGGATGATCACGGCCGCTGCCTGGTCGATGACCGACCTGCCCTTTTTGGATTTCACACCCGAGGCACGCAGTCCTTGACCGGCCGTCACTGTGGTCATCCTCTCGTCGATGAGTCTGACCGGAACGGGCGCGATCATGCGGGCCAACTCCTGGGCGAAACCCCGTACCTTCACTGCGGCCGGGCCCTCTCCGCCTTTGAGGGAGCGTGGCAGCCCGACGATTACCTCAATGGGTACGTATTCGTCGACCAGTTGCCTCAATCGCCGCTGAGCTGCCGGGACATCACGTCCGGGAACCGTCTCGACCGGGGTGGCGAGGATCCCGTCGGGATCGCAGGAGGCGACCCCGATACGAGCGTCCCCGACGTCGATCGCGAGGCGACGGCCACGGCGCATGGCCGGACCGTCGCCTTCGCTCCTGTGATCCGTGGTGCTCACTTGGCCGTCTCGGCGACCAGGCGCTCGACCGCGTCCACGGCCTCGCCGACGGCGGCCGCGTTCTGGCCGCCGCCCTGGGCGACGTCCGGCTTGCCGCCACCGCCGCCACCGAGCGTCTTGGCGGCCGTGCGGACCAGGTCGCCGGCCTTCAGACCGCGCTCGCGGGCGGCCTCGTTGGTGGCGATGACCGTCAGCGGCTTGCCGTTCACGACGGTGAAGAGCGCGACCACGACGGCCCGGCCGCCCTGGATGCGTCCGCGCACGTCGAGGACGAGCTTGCGAAGGTCGTCGGCGGTGGTGCCGTCCGGGACCTGTCCGGTCACGAGAGCGACGCCGGAGACGTCCTTGGCGGACCCGGCGAGACCGGCGGCAGCCTGCAGCACCTTCTCGGCGCGGAACTTCTCGATCTCCTTCTCGGCGTCCTTCAACTTGCCGAGCATGGCCGAGACCTTCTCCGGAAGCTCCTCCGGACGGCCCTTGATCAGCTCCTGGAGCTGGGCGACGACCGTGTGCTCACGGGCGAGGAAGTTGTAGGCGTCGACACCGACCAGCGCCTCGATACGACGCACACCGGAGCCGATCGAGGACTCGCCGAGCAGCTTCACCAGGCCGAGCTGCGAGGTGTTGTGGACGTGCGTGCCGCCGCACAGCTCCTTGGAGAAGTCGCCGATGGTGACGACGCGGACGCGCTCGCCGTACTTCTCGCCGAACTCGGCGATGGCACCCTGCTTCTTGGCCTCGTCGAGGCTCAGGATCTCGGCGTGCACGTCCAGGTCACGGGCGAGCACCTCGTTGATCTTCTGCTCGACATCGGTCATCACGGCCGTCGGTACGGCGGACGGGGAGCCGAAGTCGAAGCGGAAGCGGCCGGGCTGGTTCTCGGAACCGGCCTGGGCGGCCGTGGGGCCGAGGGCGTCGCGCAGGGCCTGGTGGGTGAGGTGGGTGGCCGAGTGGGCGCGGGCGATGGCCGTACGGCGGCGTCCGTCGATCGAGGCCTGGGCCTTGGCGCCGACGGTCACCTCGCCGACCTGGACGACGCCCTTGTGGACGTACACGCCCGGGACCGGCTTCTGGCAGTCGCGGATCTCGATGACGGCACCGGAGTCGACCTTGATCCGGCCGGTGTCACCGATCTGGCCGCCGCCCTCGGCGTAGAACGGGGTGCGGTCGAGGACGATCTCGACCTCGTCGCCCTCGGTGGCGGCGGGCGAGGAGAGACCGTCGACGAGGATGCCGACGACCGTGGACTCGCCCTCGGTGTCCGAGTAGCCGATGAACTCGGTCTCGCCGGCGGTGTCGGCGATCTCGCGGTACGCGCCGAGGTCGGCGTGGCCGGTCTTCTTGGCGCGGGCGTCGGCCTTGGCGCGGTCCCGCTGCTCCTTCATCAGGCGGCGGAAGCCGTCCTCGTCCACGGAGAGGCCCTGTTCGGCGGCCATCTCCAGGGTGAGGTCGATGGGGAAGCCCCAGGTGTCGTGGAGCAGGAACGCCTTGTCGCCGGCGAGGACCTGGCCGCCGGAGGCCTTGGTCTCCGTCACGGCGGTGTCGAGGATGTTGGTGCCGGCCTTCAGCGTCTTGAGGAAGGCGTTCTCCTCGGCGAGGGCGACCTTCTCGATGCGCTCGCGGTCGGTGATCAGCTCCGGATACTGCCGGCCCATCATGCCGATGACGACGTCGATGAGGTCCTTGACGACCGGGCCGGTGGCGCCGAGGAGGCGCATGTTGCGGATGGCGCGGCGCATGATGCGGCGCAGGACGTAGCCACGGCCCTCGTTGCCGGGGGTGACGCCGTCGCCGATGAGCATCACGGCGGTGCGGATGTGGTCGGTGACCACGCGCAGGGAGACGTCGGACGCGTGGGCGTCGCCGTAGCGGACGCCGGTCAGCTCGGTGGCCTTGTCGATGACCGCCATGGAGGTGTCGATCTCGTACATGTTCTGCACGCCCTGCAGAATCATGGCGAGGCGCTCCAGGCCGAGGCCGGTGTCGATGTTCTTGCTGGGCAGCTCGCCGAGGATCTCGAAGTCCTCCTTGGAGGTGCCCTCGCCGCGCTCGTACTGCATGAAGACCAGGTTCCAGATCTCCACGTACCGCTCGTCGTTGACGGCCGGGCCGCCCTCGACACCGAACTCCGGGCCGCGGTCGTAGTTGATCTCGGAACACGGGCCGCACGGGCCGGGGACGCCCATGGACCAGTAGTTGTCCTTCATGCCGAGGCGCTGGATGCGCTCTTTGGGCACGCCGATCTGCTCGTGCCAGATGCGCTCGGCCTCGTCGTCGTCCTTGTAGACGGTGATCCAGAGCTTCTCCGGCTCCAGGCCGTAACCACCCTTGTCCTGGGGGCTGGTGAGCAGCTCCCAGGCGTGCTTGATGGCGCCTTCCTTGAAGTAGTCGCCGAAGGAGAAGTTGCCGCACATCTGGAAGAACGTGCCGTGCCGGGTGGTCTTGCCGACCTCTTCGATGTCCGGCGTGCGCACACACTTCTGCACGCTGGTGGCGCGGGCGAAGGAGGGCTTGACCTCACCGAGGAAGTACGGCTTGAAGGGGACCATGCCCGCGTTGACCAGGAGCAGAGTCGGGTCGTCCGCGATGAGCGACGCCGAAGGGACAACGGTGTGACCGCGCTCCTCGAAGAAGCTCAACCAGCGGCGACGAATCTCGGCCGACTCCATCAGTGGTCCTCATTCCGGTTGTACGGGTACGACGAGTTGTCGACGTACCTCGAATTCCTGCTGTCCTTCGGGGTGTTGCGGTTCTCGATGGCGACGACGCGCCTCGGGGCCGGAAGCTCCGGGTAGGTGTCGGGGTTGGCCTCGATACCGAGGGCCTCACCCAACTCCGCCTCCCGCTGGGCCATGTTGTCGCGGACGTCGAGCGCGAAACCGACGGCCCGGTCCTTGATCCTGTGGCCCGCCTCGACCGCCTTGTGAGCGGCCTGGGTGGCGAGGTGCTCGGGCGTGAGCTGCTTCAGTTTGCGGTTGACCTTGGTGGTGGCCCACACTCCGGCGGCGACCCCTGTGGTGAACCAGAACGTACGGCGGAACATCGCTCGGTCAGTCCTTCTTTCCACGGGTGTCACGCCTGCTCCGTCGCGTGCCCGGAACGGTGCGTCCCACGATCACGGTACGACGCTGTTCCTTGGCGGGCTCGCCCTCCCGGCGGCCGCCCATGGCCCGGCGTACGCCGTAGCCGAAGGCGGCGACCTTCACGAGGGGGCCGCCGAAGGTGGACGCGACGGTCGTGGAGAGCGCCGAGGCGTTCGACGTGACCTCCTGGACGTCGGCCGCGATGGCGTCGACACGCTCGATCTGGGTCTGCGCGGAGCGGACGGCGGTGGACGCGTCGGCGAGGAGGGGGACGGCCTGTTCGGTCACGTCCGCGACGAGCTTGGTGGTCGCCTTGAGCGTCTGGGCCAGCCTCGCCAGCGCGACGGCGAGGAAGGAGACCAGGATCGCCCAGAAGACGGCCACCAGGATCCCGGCCACCTCTCCACCGGACACTGTCTGCACCCGCTCCCTGGAACATGCCTGAACGTCGAAAAGTCGTGTCCCGAGCCTATCGCGCCGCGGCGATCGCTCAGAACCGCATTAATACGCAGCGCGGTGACCGCCGCCGGCCTGCCGCGATCTCGCCGCGGCAACTCGCCGTGCCAACTCGCCGTAGCAAGGCGAGAGCCCGCCGTCCCGCCCGCCGGGAAGGGCGAGGGGACGACGGGCTGTCGCTCGGTCCGTATGTACTACGTCCGTCGAAAGAGGATCAACGGGCGTAGTACTCGACGACGAGCTGCTCGTCGCAGATGACCGGGATCTCCTTGCGGTTCGGGTCGCGGTCCAGGCGGAAGGCCAGGGCCTTGAGGTTCACCTGGAGGTAGCGCGGGGTCTCACCGTCGGCGGCGAAGCCACCCTCGCGGGCGACCTCGAACAGCGGCTTCTGACGGCTGCGCTCACGGACCATGACGACGTCGTCCGGCTTGACGCGGAAGGACGGCTTGTCGACCTTGTGGCCGTTGACCTCGATGTGGCCGTGGACGACCATCTGGCGGGCCTGGTAGATCGTGCGGGCGATGCCCGAACGCAGGACCAGCGCGTCGAGACGGCGCTCGAGCTCGATGATCAGGGCCTCACCGGTCTTGCCCTGGACCTTGGAGGCACGCTCGTAGGCGCGGACGAGCTGACGCTCGGACACGTCGTACTGCGCGCGCAGACGCTGCTTCTCGAGCAGACGGACCTTGTAGTCCGAGTTCTGCTTGCGGCCGCGGCCGTGCTCACCCGGCGGGTAGGGGCGGGCCTCGAAGTACTTGACGGCCTTCGGGGTCAGCGCGATGCCGAGGGCACGCGACTTCTTGACCTTGGGGCGGGACTGGTTCGCCACTTCTTTTCCTTTTCCTTCAATTCGGCTGCCTCAGGGTTACGGGAGGTCGCATCCGCAGCCGGGGAATCCCGTCAGGTCCGCGAGGGACATGTCGGGTAGCCGCTCCCCTGGTCTGGGCACATACGTGCAGCACACGAACGGCCCACCGACCTGTCCCGGGATTCCGAGTGGTGGTGGGCTGCCCGCGACACCTACGACGGTGCGCGACGCTCCTGGATCATGAAGATCCGGCTGGATGTCCCGCCTGAGGCGCCGACCGGAGCCGGACACGGGACGCAGCACTGTGGAGGAGTCTACAGGGGGTTCAGGGCTGCTTCCGACCGAGGTTCTTCCTGGTCCACTCCACCGCGTCGGCGTACCGGGCCTCGGCGCCGTGCCGGGTGGGGGTGTAGTACTCCCGCTCCTTGATTGCGTCCGGCGCGTACTGCTGGGCGGCGATGCCCTCGGGCAGGTCGTGCGGATAGACGTATCCCTGGGCGTGCCCGAGCTTGGCCGCGCCCTTGTAGTGCCCGTCCCGCAGGTGCGCCGGCACGGGGCCGGCCAGTCCCTTGCGCACGTCCTCCATGGCGGCGCCGATGGCCGTCGTCGCGGCGTTCGACTTCGGGGCCAGGGCGAGGGCGATGGTGGCGTGGCTGAGGGTGAGCGCCGCCTCGGGGAAGCCGATCATGGCGACGGCCTGGGCGGCGGCGACCGCGATGGGCAGGGCGTTCGGATCGGCCAGGCCGATGTCCTCGCTGGCGGAGATCATCAGGCGGCGGGCGATGAACCGGGGGTCCTCACCGGCCTCGATCATCCGCGCCAGGTAGTGCAGCGCGGCGTCCACGTCCGAACCGCGGATGGACTTGATCAGGGCGCTGGCCACGTCGTAGTGCTGGTCGCCGTCGCGGTCGTACTTCACGGCGGCGCGGTCGACGGTCTCCTCCAGGGTCTGGAGACCGATCTCGCCCTCCCCCTTGTCGAGGGCGGCCCCTGCCGCGGCCTCCAGGGCGGTCAGGGCGCGGCGGGCGTCGCCGCCGGCGATCCGCAGGAGGTGCGCCTCGGTGTCCCCGGGGAGGGTGACCGAGCCCTTGAGGCCGCGCTCGTCGGTCAGCGCGCGCTTCAGCAGGCCGCGGAGGTCGTCGTCGGTGAGCGGTTCGAGGGTGAGGAGCAGGGAGCGGGACAGCAGCGGGGAGATCACCGAGAAGTACGGGTTCTCCGTGGTCGCCGCGATCAGCGTGACCCAGCGGTTCTCGACGGCCGGGAGGAGGGAGTCCTGCTGGGCCTTGCTGAAGCGGTGGATCTCGTCGAGGAAGAGGACGGTCTCCTTGCCGAAGCCGCCGGTGGCCCGGCGGGCGCCGTCGATGACCGCGCGGACCTCCTTGACCCCGGCGGTGATCGCGGAGAGCTCCACGAAGCGCTTGTTGGTGGCCTTGGAGACGACGTACGCCAGGGTCGTCTTACCGGTGCCGGGCGGGCCCCAGAGGATCACCGAGGAGGGACCGGCCGGGCCGCCGCCGGACTCGCCGACCAGTCTGCGCAGGGGTGAACCGGGCTTCAGCAGATGCTGCTGGCCCACGACCTCGTCCAGGGTGCGCGGACGCATCCGTACGGCCAGGGGGCTGGCGGCCGGGTCCTTCTCCTGGCGTTCTTCGGCTGCGGCGGTGAACAGATCGGGCTCCACACGAAAACCCTATGTCACGCCACTGACACTCCGGCCGGGGCCGCGGTCGGGCCCGAGGACGGTCAGCTGGTCCAGAAGTCCCACCAGCGGGTCAGGATCAGCATGCCGATGATGCCGATGTGCATCACGGGCAGCACCCAGGTGAACTCGCCGAAGAAGCCCTTCAGCCAGCCGGGGGCGGGCAGGAAGCCGTTGCGGATGTTGGAGGACGTCACGTACCAGAACATCACGATCGTGGCGACCCAGGCGAGGCAGCACCACAGGCAGAGCGAGTTGATGTTGTACAGCGACTGGTACTGCAGCCAGGTCACGAAGCCGACGCCGAAGGCGGTGCCCGCGTTGAAGGTCAGCCAGTACCAGCGCGGGTAGGTGGTACGGGCGAGCAGGCTCACGCCGACGCAGATGACGATGCCGTAGGCGACGAGGCCGAGCATCGGGTTGGGGAACCCGAAGACGGAGGCCTGGTCGCTCTTCATGATGTTGCCGCAGGAGACCACCGGGTTGAGGCTGCACCCCGGCGTGAAGTTGGGGTCTTCGAGCAGCTTGAACTTGTCGAGCGTGATGACCCAGGAGGCGAGCAGCCCGGCCGCGCCGGTGATCAGCAGCAGGATCGCGAAGGCCCGGCTCCCGCCCACCGTGCGCGGGGCCTCGGTGGGGTCCGGGCCGGTGGTCGAGACGTCCCTGACTGTCGTCTTGCTCATCACGTCGATTCCGTCGATTCCATAGCGTCGAAGGGGCCGCTGGGGCACGGTCATTGTGCCGTACACCCTCGCGCGCGCACCGTTCGCTGGACGTAAAAGTCGCCCCCGCCACCCGTAAAGGGCGACGAGGGCGACAACGGTTCGAACTCAGCCCAGCCGGGCCTCCAGCTCGGCCACGATCTCGTTCACGCCGACGGCGACCTGTTCCCCGGACTCCATGTCCTTGAGCTGGACGACGCCCTCGGCGAGGTCGCGTTCGCCGGCGACGACCGTGTAGCGCGCGCCGCTGCGGTTGGCGTTCTTCATCGCGCCCTTCAGGCCCTTGCCGCCGTAGGCGAAGTCGGCCGCGATGCCCACCTTGCGCAGTTCGGTGACCTTGGTGAACAGCAGCCGGCGGGCCTCGTCGCCGAGCGGGACGGCGAACACGCTGGTGGCTGCGGGCAGTTCGAGCTCGATGCCCTCCGCCTCCAGGGCGAGGACCGTGCGGTCGACGCCGAGCGCCCAGCCGACCGAGGGCAGCGCGGGGCCGCCGATCATCTCGGAGAGACCGTCGTAGCGGCCACCGCCGCCCACCGCGGACTGCGAACCCAGACCGTCGTGGACGAACTCGAAGGTCGTACGCGTGTAGTAGTCCAGGCCGCGCACCAGCTTGAGGTCGTCCTCGAAGGCGACGCCCGCTCCCGTGATCAGCTCGCGCACCTCCTCGTGGTACGCCTTGCAGGCGTCGCAGAGGTGGTCGCGCAGCAGCGGGGCGTCCCCGAGCTGCTTCTGGACCGACTCGCGCTTGTCGTCGAGGACCCGCAGCGGGTTGATCTCCGCGCGGCGGAGCGTGTCCTCGTCCAGGTCGAGGCCGCGCAGGAAGTCCTGCAGGGCGGCCCGGTAGACGGGACGGCACTCCTTGTCTCCGAGGCTGTTGAGCAGGATGCGGAAGTTCCGCAGGCCCAGCGAGCGGTACGCCTGGTCGGCCAGGATGATCAACTCGGCGTCCAGGGCCGGGTCCTCGGCACCGATGGCCTCGGCGCCCACCTGGGAGAAGTGGCGGTAACGGCCCTTCTGGGGGCGCTCGTAGCGGTAGTACGAGCCGGAGTACCAGAGCTTGACCGGGAGGTTGCCCACCTTGTGGAGGTTGGCCTCCAGCGCGGCGCGCAGGACGGACGCGGTGCCCTCGGGACGCAGGGCGAGCCTGTCGCCGCCCTTGGTCTCGAAGGCGTACATCTCCTTGGTCACGATGTCGGTGGACTCACCCACACCGCGCGCGAACAGTTCGACGCTCTCGAAGCCGGGGGTCTCGATGTAGCCGTAGCCGGAGTTGCGCAGCGGCGCGGCGATGGCCTCGCGGACGGCCAGGTACCTGGCACTGTCCGGGGGCAGCAGGTCGTACGTGCCCTTGGGGGCCTGAAAGGTGCTCACGGAAGGTCTCTCGTCACATTCCTCGTCGGGGAGGGGTCGTCGGACCCGCTCCCTGGCCGCCGGCGGCCACCTGCCGCAGATACGGGTTGGTGGCGCGCTCCTGGCCGATGGTCGTCTGGGGGCCGTGGCCGGACAGCACCACGGTCGAGTCGTCGAGCGGCAGGCACACGCGGGCCAGCGAGTCGAGCATCTCGGCCATGTCACCGCCGGGCAGGTCGGTGCGTCCGATGGAGCCGGCGAAGAGCAGATCCCCGGAGAAGAACACGGAGGGGATCTCCGTGTTCTCGGGCATCCGGAAGGTCACCGACCCCTTGGTATGGCCGGGCGCGTGCGCGACGGACAGCTCCAGACCGGCCAGCTCCAGCTTCGCGCCGTCGGTGAGCTCCTTGACGTCGCCCGGCTCCCCCACGGTCAGCTCGCCCATGAGCGGCATGCCGATGGTCCGGCCGAGCGCCTTCTCCGGGTCGCTCATCATGTAGCGGTCCTCGGGGTGGATCCACGCCGGTACGTCGTGCGCGCCGCACACGGGGACGACCGAGGCCACGTGGTCGATGTGGCCGTGGGTGAGGACGACGGCGACGGGCTTGAGCCGATGCTTCTTCAGCGTCTCCTCGACTCCCTGGGTGGCCTGGTGGCCCGGGTCGATGATCACGCACTCCTCACCGGCGGCGGGGGCGACCAGGTAACAGTTGGTCCCCCAGGCCCCGGCGGGGAACCCGGCAATGAGCACGATCGTCCTTCTTGTGTCGTACGAGGGTGGGTTGCTGTGGATCAGAGCCTACCGGCGCTGCCGTTTCCTCAGCGAACCCATATACGGTACGGGTCACACGCATTCAGTCCACTCAACGGACGCGCGACGCACCCGTCGACGTACGAGACGCATGAGGAGAGAACCCCGTGGTCAGCCAGGATCAGCGGCGGCGTCAGCTCGCCCGGGAGAAGTTCTTGCGGCAGCAGCAGCGGCGCACGTCCGCGCGGCGCAAGGCACGAGTCCGCAACGCTGTGATCGCTTCGGTGCTCGGTGTGATCCTGGTGGGCAGTGTGGCGCTCTACACGACCGACGTCCTCAAGGGCGACGACAAGAAGGACAACGCGAGCGCGGAGGTGAGCCCGAGCGCCTCGCCCAGCAAGGCGCCGGACCCGTGCGAGAAGGCGGCCGAGGGCAAGGTGAAGGAACTCACCTTCAAGAAGGAACCCGCGATCACCATCGACAAGACCGCGAAGTACACGATGGATCTGCGGACGACCTGTGGTGCCATCCCCATAACGATGGACGCGGCGAAGGCCCCGCACACCGTCAACTCGTTCAACTTCCTGGTCAACAAGGGCTACCTGGACCACACGAAGTGCCACCGGCTGACCACGCAGGGCATCTACGTCCTGCAGTGCGGTGACCCGAAGGGCACCGGCATGGGCGGTCCCGGCTACACGATCCCGGACGAGAACCTGAAGGACTCGCGCCTGAAGGGCGACACGTACCCGGCGGGCACGGTCGCGATGGCGAACCAGTTCAACGCGCAGACGGGCGAGGGCAAGAACAGCGGCGGCAGCCAGTTCTTCCTCGTCTTCCAGGACAGCCCGCTGCCGGCCAACTACACGCCGTTCGGCACGGTCTCCGAGGCCGGGATGAAGGTTCTGAAGAAGATCGCCGACGCCGGCGAGAACACGGGGATGGGTGATGGGACGCCCAATGCGACCGTGGTGATCAACAAGGCGACTGTCAAGAAGTCCTGACCGCCAACAGCGAAATTTCGGTCGCGCGGGATGCGGACAGGCAACCCGCCGGTCGCCTATGTTGGCCGTGACGAAACTGTGGACGATGCCCGGGGGAGCTTCAGGTTCCCCGCAGGCATCATGTGGAGGAGGCGCTGTGAGCAGCGACCCGTGGGGCCGCGTCGACGAGACGGGGACCGTGTACGTGCGTACGGCCGACGGCGAGCAGGTCGTCGGTTCCTGGCAGGCCGGCTCCCCTGAGGAGGCGCTGGCCTACTTCGAGCGCAAGTACGAGGGCCTGGTTGTCGAGATCGGCCTCCTCGAGAAGCGCGTCAAGACCACCGACCTGTCCGCGAAGGACGCCCAGGCCGCGATCGACCACATTCGTGAGCAGGTGGACGCGCACCACGCGGTCGGTGACCTGGAAGCGCTGAAGGTGCGCCTGGACAAGCTCGTCGAGACCGTCGAGGCACGGCGCGAGGAGCGCAAGCAGCAGCGGGCCAAGCAGTCGGACGAGGCGCGGCACGCCAAGGAGGCCCTGGTCGCCGAGGCGGAGGAGCTGGCCCAGTCCGACCAGTGGCGGTCCGCCGGTGAACGGCTGCGGGCGCTGGTGGACACCTGGAAGGGTCTGCCGCGGCTGGACCGGAAGTCCGACGACGAGCTCTGGCACCGTTTCTCGCACGCCCGCTCGGCGTTCTCCAAGCGTCGCAAGGCCCACTTCGCGCAGCTCGACGCGCAGCGCGAGGACGCCCGCAAGACCAAGGAGAAGCTGGTCGCGGAGGCCGAGGCGCTGTCGAACTCGACGGACTGGGGTCCGACGGCCGCGCGCTACCGCGAGCTGATGGCCGACTGGAAGGCCGCCGGCCGCGCCCAGCGCGAGCACGAGGACGATCTGTGGAACCGCTTCCGCGGCGCCCAGGACGTCTTCTTCGCCGCCCGCAGCTCGGTGTTCGCCGAGCGGGACGCGGAGCAGTCGGAGAACCTCAAGCTCAAGGAGGAGCTGGCCGGGGAGGCGGAGAAGATCCTGCCGGTGACGGACCTGAAGGCGGCCCGTGCCGCGTTCCGCTCGGTCAACGAGCGGTGGGAGGCCATCGGCCACGTGCCGCGTGACGCCCGTCCGAAGGTCGAGGGCCGGATGCACGCGGTCGAGCGCGCCATCCAGGAGGCCGAGGAAGCGGAGTGGCGCCGCACCAACCCGGAGGCCCGTGCTCGTGCGGCCGGCCTCACGGGTCAGCTCCAGGCCGCCGTCGACAAGCTGAAGACCCAGATCGAGGCCGCCCGTGCCCAGGGCAACAACGCCAAGGCCGACAAGCTCCAGCGTGAGCTCGACGGTCGCCAGGCGCTGCTGGACCAGGCGCTGAAGGGCCTTCAGGAGTTCGGCGGCTGACGCCGGCCGTGCACGCACGAAGAGGGGCGCTCGTACGAACCGTACGGGCGCCCCTCTTCGTGCGTGGTGCCTACGGCCTCCGCGCCGACGTCACGCGGTACACGTCGTAGACGCCCTCCACTCCCCGTACGGCCTTCAGGACGTGGCCCAGGTGCTTGGGGTCGCCCATCTCGAAGGTGAAGCGGGAGGTGGCGACGCGGTCGCGGGAGGTCTGGACGGCCGCCGACAGGATGTTGACGTGCTGGTCGGACAGGACGCGGGTGACGTCCGACAGCAGACGGCTGCGGTCCAGGGCCTCCACCTGTATGGCGACGAGGAAGACCGAGGACTGCGTCGGCGCCCACTCGACGTCGAGGATGCGCTCGGGTTCACGGGAGAGCGACTCGACGTTGACGCAGTCGCTGCGGTGAACCGATACGCCACTGCCCCGGGTGACGAAGCCGATGATGGGGTCGCCGGGGACGGGCGTGCAGCAGCGGGCGAGCTTGACCCACACGTCATCGACGCCCTTGACCACGACACCGGGGTCGTTGCTGCCGCGCCGCTTGCGGCTCCGGCCGCGGGTGGGCGGTACGGACTCGTCGATCTCCTCGGTGGCGGCCTCCTCGCCGCCGAGGGCCTGGACGAGCTTCTGGACCACGCTCTGCGCGGAGACATGGCCTTCGCCTATGGCCGCGTAGAGGGCGGAGATGTCCGGGTAGCGCATCTCGTGCGCCAGGGTGACGAGCGAGTCGCCCGTGAGGATGCGCTGGATCGGCAGGTTCTGCTTGCGCATCGCGCGGACGATGGCGTCCTTGCCCTGCTCGATGGCCTCGTCGCGGCGCTCCTTGGAGAACCAGGCGCGGATCTTGTTGCGGGCGCGCGGCGACTTCACGAAGCCGAGCCAGTCGCGGGAGGGGCCCGCGCCGGCCGCCTTGGAGGTGAAGACCTCCACGAGGTCGCCGTTGTCGAGGGTGGATTCGAGCGGGACCAGGCGGCCGTTCACCCGGGCGCCTATGGTGCGGTGGCCGACCTCGGTGTGGACCGCGTACGCGAAGTCGACGGGGGTCGCGCTGGCCGGCAGCGCGATGACGTCGCCCTTGGGGGTGAAGACGAAGACCTCGTTGCGGGAGAGGTCGAAGCGCAGGGACTCCAGGAACTCTCCGGGGTCCTCGGTCTCCTTCTGCCAGTCGAGGAGCTGGCGCAGCCAGGCCATGTCGTTGAGGTGGTCGTCCTTGCCGGTGGTCCGCGGCTGGTCCGAGCGCACCTTGGAGGCACCGGCGACGGCCTCCTGCTTGTACTTCCAGTGCGCGGCGATGCCGTACTCGGCGCGGCGGTGCATGTCGAACGTACGGATCTGGAGTTCGACGGGCTTGCCGTTGGGGCCGATGACGGTCGTGTGCAGCGACTGGTACATGTTGAACTTGGGCATCGCGATGTAGTCCTTGAACCGCCCCGGAACCGGGTTCCAGCGGGCGTGGACGGTGCCCAGGGCCGCGTAGCAGTCGCGGACGGTGTCCACCAGGACGCGGATGCCGACCAGGTCGTAGATCTCCGCGAAGTCGCGACCGCGGACGATCATCTTCTGGTAGACGCTGTAGTAGTGCTTCGGGCGGCCGGTGACGGTGGCCTTGATGCGGGCGGCGCGCAGGTCCTGCTGGACCTCGTCGGTCACTATGGCGAGGTACTCGTCGCGCTTGGGGGCCCGCTCGGCGACGAGGCGGACGATCTCGTCGTACATCTTGGGGTAGAGGATCGCGAAGGCGAGGTCCTCCAGCTCCCACTTGATGGTGTTCATGCCCAGGCGATGGGCGAGCGGCGCGTAGATCTCCAGGGTCTCGCGCGCCTTCTTCTCCTGCTTCTCGCGCTTGAGGTAGCGCATGGTGCGCATGTTGTGCAGGCGGTCGGCGAGCTTGATGACCAGGACGCGGGGGTCCTTGGCCATGGCGACGACCATCTTGCGCACGGTCTCGGCCTGGGCGGCCTCGCCGAACTTGACCTTGTCGAGCTTGGTGACGCCGTCGACGAGGAGGGCGACGGAGTCACCGAAGTCGCGGCGGAGCTGGTCCAGGCCGTACTCGGTGTCCTCGACCGTGTCGTGCAGCAGACCGGCCATCAAGGTGGCCGGATCCATACCCAGCTCGGCGAGGATGGTGGTGACGGCGAGCGGGTGCGTGATGTACGGGTCGCCGCTCTTGCGCTTCTGGCCCCGGTGCCAGCGCTCGGCGACCTGGTAGGCCTTCTCGATCTGGCGGAGCGTCGACGTCTCGATCTTCGGGTCGTTGCCGCGCACGATCCGCAGCAGCGGCTCCAGGACCGGGTTGTACGGGTTGGAGCGCTGCACGCCGAGGCGGGCGAGACGGGCCCGTACGCGGTTGGAGGAGCCGGAGCGGGCGGGCTGCCCCGTGCTCGCGGGGCGGGCCGGGGGCGCCGGAGCGGGCGCGGGCGCGGGGCGCTCGGGCGGGGCGGGCTTGGGGCGCGACGGGCCGTCGGTCTTGTCGGCGGGCGCGGACTGGGCGTGCTCGACGGAGCCCTGTGCGGACGCGGCGGTGTTCTCGGGGTTCGCCTTCGTCGCGTTCTGCGCGGGCTTGGCCGCGGGGCCCGAGGCGGGCTCGGGCTTGGCGGCTGTCAGGTGCTGGGCCTCGTCTGCCAAGAGGGCTCCTCGTGCGCGATCCGGGTCCCCCGGTCAGGCTCCGGAGCACCCATGGTAGCGATCCCGCGCCCCAGGATCGCCTTCAGGCCACAGTGAGGGCGGTCTACCCAGGAAACACAGGGGGCGCGCGACGGATTCCTCGGGGCCGCCGCAGGGGTGTGCGGCGAGGCCTGGGAGCGTGGTGGGTCGGTACGGCGCGGGTCGTACGGGCTGCTCAGGCGGCTCCCCCTTCGGGGCGGGGGCCGGTGGTGCGCGGCCGACGGGGCGGCTGTAGGGGCGCACGACGGCGGCGGGCGCCCCGGAAAGAATCCCGGGGCGCCCGCCGTGTGGTGGTGCGCCGTGCGTCAGACGGTGATCAGGGCCTCCAGCGGGGCCCCCGCCAACGCGGTCTCCAGGCGCCGGCGGCCCGGGAGGAACGACAGCTCCATCAGGACCGCGACGCCGGCGACCTGGGCGCCCGCGCGGCGGATCAGCTGGAGCGAAGCCTCGGCGGTGCCACCGGTGGCGAGGACGTCGTCGATGACCATGACGCGGTCGCCCGCGCTCAGGTCCTCGGCGTGCACCTCGATCTCGGCGGAGCCGTACTCCAGGTCGTAGGCCTGGCCGAGCGTGGCTCCGGGGAGCTTGCCCGCCTTGCGTACGGGGATGAAGCCGACGCCCGCGCGGACGGCGGCCGGGGCGCCCAGGATGAAGCCCCGGGCCTCCAGACCGACGATCTTCGTGGCGCCGTGCCGGACCGTCAGCTCGGCCAGCGCGTCGGTCAGCGCGGTGAACGCCGCCGGGTCGGCCAGCAGCGGGGTGATGTCCTTGAACATCACCCCCGGCTCCGGGTAGTCCGCGACATCACGGATACGGCTGAGCAGCAGCTCCTTGATGTCGGTCATCGCCGCTTCCCGCCCCGGCCCCGGCTGCGGCTCCCGGACTGGGCACGCGGGCCGACCACCGCGGGGGTGGCGTCCGCCGGCTCGTCGTCGTCGTACGGACCGTCGCCCGCCGTCTCCGAGTCGTGCTCGGCCTGGGCCCGCTTGGCGAGGACGCGCTTCTTGAGGGCCTTCAGCTGCGGCTCGCGCTCCTTGAGGTCGGCGACGAGCGGCGTGGCGATGAAGATCGAGGAGTAGGCACCGGCCGCGAGGCCGACGAACAGCGACAGCGAGATGTCGTTGAGCATGCCCGCGCCGAGGACACCGCCACCGATGAAGAGGAGGCCGGCGACCGGGAGCAGCGCCACCACCGTGGTGTTGATCGACCGCACCAGGGTGCTGTTGATCGAGCGGTTGGCGATCTCGGCGTACGTCCAGCGGTTCTGCTTGGTGATGTCCTTCGTCTGCTCCTTGAGGCTGTCGAAGACGACGACCGTGTCGTAGAGCGAGTAACCGAGGATGGTCAGCAGACCGATCACCGTGCCCGGCGTCACCTCGAAGCCGACGAGGGCGTAGATGCCGATCGTGATGGTGATGTCGTGGATCAGGGCGACGAACGCGGCGATGGCCATGCGCCACTCGAAGGCGATCGCCAGATAGATCACCACGAGCACCAGGAAGATGGCCAGGCCCTGCCAGGCCTTGTTGGCGATCTGGTCACCCCAACTGGGGCCGACCAGGTCCGCGTTGATCGAGTCGGCGTCGACCTTCAGGTCCTTGGCGAGTTCCTGCTTGATCTCGTCGGACTTGGCCGTGTCCACACCGGAGATCTGGATGCGCAGTGAGTCGTTGCCGAGCTCCTGGACGATCGCGTCGTGGCCGGAGGCCTCCTCCGCGTAGGTCTCCGCCTGGCTGACCGAGACGCTCGTCTTCCCGGTGGTGAAGACGGCACCGCCCTGGAACTCGATGCCCATGCTCAGACCGCGCACCGCCAGGCCGACGATGGCCGTGATGGTGATCAGGATCGAGACGCCGTACCAGATCTTGCGATTGCCGACGAAGTCGTAACCGACCTCGCCGCGGTGGAGTCGGGCTCCGAGGTCACCGAGCTTCGACATCTCAGGCCTCCTTCGGGTCGGCGGGGACGACGGGACGGCGGGTGCGGCGCAGCGGCGGCCGGGCACCCAGTCGCTTCGGGTCGAGACCGGACCAGCTGTGGCCGTTGCCGAAGAACTTGGTGCGGGCCAGCAGGGTCAGGAGCGGCTTCGTGAAGAAGAAGACGACCACGACGTCGAGCACGGTCGTCAGACCCAGCGTGAACGCGAAGCCCTGGACCTTGCCGACGGTCACGATGAAGAGCACCGCGGCGGAGAGGAACGAGACGAAGTCGGAGACCAGGATGGTGCGCCGGGCACGGGGCCAGGCCCGCTCGACGGCGGGACGCAGCGTGCGGCCCTCGCGGATCTCGTCCCGGACGCGTTCGAAGTACACGATGAACGAGTCCGCGGTGATACCGATCGCGACGATCGCACCGCAGACCGCCGGGAGGTTCAGCGCGAAGTTGATGGTCGGGCCGAGCAGCGCCATGATCACGTAGGTCAGGACCGCCGAGACCAGCAGCGAGGCGATGGCGATGAGCGACAGGCCGCGGTAGTAGACGACCAGGTAGATCACGACCAGGGCCAGACCGATCGCACCGGCGATCAGACCGGCTTGCAGCTGCTCACCGCCGAGCGCGGGGCTGACGGTGGTGACGCTGGACTCCTTGAAGGTCAGCGGGAGCGCGCCGTAGGACAGCATGTTGGCGAGGTTCTGGGCCTCCTCCTGCGTGAAGCTGCCGGAGATCTCGGCCTTGCCGCCGGTGACCGCCGCCTGCACGTAGGGGTGGGAGACGACCTCGTCGTCGAGGACGATCGCGAACTCGTTCTGCGGGGAGGTCTGCGTCGCCAGCTGGCCGGTGATGTCGGCGAACTTGTCGGCGCCCTTGGAGTCGAAGTCCATGACGACCTGCCAGCCGGTGCCGCTCTGCGTGTCGAGCAGCGCCTGGGCCTTCTCGACCTCGGTGCCGTCGACCCCGACCGGGCCGAGGACGAACTTGCTCCAGCTGCCGTTGTCCTGGCCGCAGGCCACGACGACGTCGGTGGTCTTGCCCTTGCCGGCCTCGGCGCGCTGCTTCGGGTCGTTGCAGTCGAGGGCGGCGAACTTGGCCTGGAGGGCCTGGGTCGCCGCGTCGGCGCTCGGGCTCGCGGACGGGGAGGCGTCGTCGGAGGCCTTGGCGGACGCCGAGCCGCTGCCCGACGGCGTGGGGTCGGCCTTCAGCGCGTCGGTGAGCGCACGGCCCTGCGACGTGGCGGAGGACGAAGGGGTGGACGACGGGCCGGCGGAGTCACCGGCCCCGGGCTCGGTGGCCTCGTCCTTGCCGTCGGAGCTCGACGGGCTCGGCGAGCCGCTGCCGCTGGGGCTGGTGCTCGGCGAGGCGGTGGGGTTCTCCGTCGCACCGGAGCCGACCTGGCTCTGGAGGACGGGGCGGAAGTACAGCTTCGCGGTGGTGCCGACCTGGTCCCGGGCCTCTTCGGAATCCGTGCCCTTGGGGATGTTGACAATGATGTTCTCATTGCCCTGGGTCTGGACCTCCGCCTCGGACACGCCCAGACCGTTGACACGGCGGTTCATGATCTCGACCGCGGTGTCCATGTTGGTCTTGTTGATCGCGTTGGGCTGGCCGGGCTCGTTGATCGCCGTCAGTGTGATGCTCGTACCACCGGCGAGGTCGATACCGAGACGCGGAGTGGTGTGTCCGGAGGCGAACATTCCCCCGGTGAGCGCCACAAGGGCGATCAGGATGAGGGCCAGCGCGCGCCCAGGCTTGCTCTGGGCGCTCGCGCTCCGGCCCTTCTTCGGTGCTGCCACCTTCTCGTACTCCCTCTCGGGCCGTCGTGCGCGGGGTCAGCGCGGGGACGGCCATGACTTGTGTCGGGAATCCGGCGAAAACGGCACGTGCCCGGGGCGCGGGCGGTTCTCGCTCGCACTCCCGGGACGTGACTACTTCGCGTCGGACTCGCCGTCGGTCTTCTTCGGCTCTGCTTCGTCGGCCTTGGCCTCGTCGGCCTTCGCCACGGCGGTCTCGTCGGCCGCGTCGTCGGACGCGTCCTTCTTGCCGAGGTCGATGGGCTTGTCGTCGGAAGCGGCGGAAGCGTCGTCGGAGGGCTCGTCGGTCTCGGTGAGGGAGGAGGCGTCGTCCGGGACGACGTCGGACTTCAGGTCGTGCTCGATGCCGTGGACGATGCGGTTGTACTCCTCGTCGCTGAGGACGGCACCGATGGAGTTCTTGGCGAACAGCAGCTCGACGCCCGGCCCGGCGTCGAGGAGGACGGTGTCCTCGCTGACCTCCTTGACGGTCGCGTACATGCCCCCGATCGTGCGGACGCCGGAACCGGGCTGCATCTGGTTCCGCATGTCGACGGCCTGCTGCTGCTTCTTCTTGGCCGATCGGGTCATCAGGATCATGGCCCCGATGAGCACGATGAACGGGAGGAGGGTCACGAGACTCACGGGTCGGAACTTCCTTCACACGACCGCGATGGCGAGCGGCCTGATGGTTGGGGGTATGTGTGCTGCCGACAAGGGCGGCATCGGCGGAGTCTAAGCGAGTCCACCGTGATGGAACAACGCACAGCATGTCACCGGGGTTCCATGCCGGGCGAGTACCGCGCCGTCACGAGACGGTCACGCCCCGAACAGGTTCTGTTGTCCGTTTCCGCCGGTCGTACCGCGTGGCGGGGTGAGTCCGAGGTGGGCCCAGGCGGCGGGAGTCGCGACCCGGCCGCGGGGGGTCCGGGCGAGCAGTCCCTCGCGGACGAGGAAGGGTTCGGCGACCTCCTCGACGGTCTCGCGCTCCTCCCCCACGGCGACGGCGAGGGTGGACAGGCCGACGGGTCCGCCGCCGAAGAGCTTGAGCAGGGCTTCGAGGACGCCCCGGTCGAGGCGGTCGAGGCCGCGGGCGTCCACCTCGTACACGGCGAGGGCGGCCCCGGCGATGTCGCGCGTGATGAAGCCGTCCGCCTTGACCTGCGCGTAGTCCCGTACCCGGCGCAGCAGGCGGTTGGCGATACGGGGGGTGCCGCGGGAGCGGCCCGCGATCTCGGCGGCGCCGTCCGTGTCGATCTCGACGTCGAGCAGGTTCGCCGAGCGGTGGATGACGCGCTCCAGTTCGGCGGGCTCGTAGAACTCCATGTGCGCGGTGAAGCCGAAGCGGTCGCGCAGCGGCGGGGGCAGCAGTCCCGCGCGCGTGGTGGCGCCGACCAGGGTGAAGGGCGGCAGTTCGAGGGGGATCGCGGTGGCGCCGGGGCCCTTGCCGACGATCACGTCGACGCGGAAGTCCTCCATCGCCATGTACAGCATTTCTTCGGCGGGCCGGGACATGCGGTGGATCTCGTCGAGGAAGAGGACCTCGCCCTCCTGGAGGGAGGAGAGGATCGCGGCGAGGTCGCCGGCGTGCTGGATGGCGGGGCCGGAGGTGATCCGGATGGGGGCGCCCATCTCGGCCGCGATGATCATCGAGAGCGTGGTCTTGCCGAGGCCCGGGGCACCGGAGAGCAGGACATGGTCGGCGGTGGCCCCGCGCGCGCGTGCCGCGCGCAGGACCAGGTCGAGCTGCTCGCGGACCTTCTCCTGGCCGATGAACTCGTCGAGGTCCTTGGGGCGCAGGGCGGCCTCGACGGCCTGGTCCTCACGGTCGGCGACGGAGCCCACCAGGCGCTCGGGGGCGGTGTCGTCGGTCGTGTCGTCCCAGTTCATTGCGTGTGCCTCGCGGTTCGCGGTCGGATGGAGCGGAGGGGTGGCCGGGGGGCGTGCGGGTGGCGCACGATCCTCGACAGAGCGGTCAGCGGGCTCTGTTGAGGGTCTGGAGGGCCGCCTTCAGCAACTGGCCCACCTGGGGCGTGCCTTCGGTGGCCTCGGCCTGGGGGGTCACGGCCGACACGGCTTCGTCGGCCTCGCGGGTGGCGTACCCGAGGCCGATCAGGGCGGCGTGCAACTGGTCGCGCCAGCCCTGGGTGACCGGGGCGCCGATCGCGGGGGCGCCCACCGGCTCGCCCAGGCGGTCCTTCAGCTCCAACAACAGCTTCTGGGCACCCTTCTTGCCGATGCCGGGGACGGCGATCAGCGCCTTCTCGTCACCGGTGGCCACCGCTCGGCGCAGGGCGTCCGGGGCGTGCACGGCGAGCATCGCCTGCGCCAGGCGCGGGCCCACGCCGCTCGCGGTCTGCAGCAGTTCGAAGACCTGGCGCTCGTCGTCGTCGACGAAGCCGTACAGCGTGAGCGAGTCCTCGCGGACCACCAGGGAGGTGGCGAGCTTGGCCGGCTGCCCCATGCGGAGTCCGGACAACGTGTTGGGCGTGCACTGGACCGCGATGCCGATCCCGCCCACCTCGACCACCGCGGAGTCCGGGGCGAGGGCGGCGACCGGGCCGCTGACGAAGGCGATCATGACGTACGGCCTTTCGATGCGTGCAGGGCCACGGCCTGCTGGAGGCGGTTCTGGGCGGGGGCCCGCCAGATGTGGCAGATGGCGAGGGCGAGGGCGTCGGCGGCGTCCGCCGGTTTCGGTGGTGCGTCGAGCCGGAGGAGACGGGTGACCATGGCGCCGACCTGGGCCTTGTCGGCGCGGCCGCTGCCGGTGACGGCGGCCTTGACCTCGCTGGGCGTGTGCAGGGCGACGGGAATGCCGCGGCGTGCGGCGCACAGCATGGCCACGGCGCTGGCCTGGGCGGTGCCCATGACCGTCCGGACGTTGTGCTGGCTGAACACCCGTTCCACGGCGACGACTTCGGGACGGTGTTCGTCGAGCCACCGCTCGATGCCCTGCTCGATCGCGACGAGGCGGTGCCCCAACTCCGCGTCCGCGGGCGTACGGACGACACCGACGCCGAGCATGGTGAGGGGTCGTCCGGCGACGCCCTCCACGACCCCGACACCACAACGGGTCAGTCCCGGGTCCACCCCCAGTACGCGCACGCGCCCCTCCCATCGATCTCCTGATTTCCGCAGGCTATCGGGTGCCGCTGACAACGGCCGACAACGCGACGGGCCGACGGGGTCGTCCCGTCGGCCCGTTGAAGCCCGTCGGCCGGGAAGCCCGCTCGGCTCCCGGCGGCGCTACGCGTCGACCTTGGCCATCACGTCGTCGCTGACGTCGAAGTTGGCGAAGACGTTCTGGACGTCGTCGCTGTCCTCCAGGGCGTCGATCAGCTTGAAGATCTTCTTGGCGCCCTCCTCGTCCAGCTCGACCTGCATGGTCGGGACGAAGTTGGCCTCGGCGGAGTCGTAGTCGATGCCGGCCTCCTGGAGGGAGGAGCGGACCGCGACCAGGTCGGTGGCCTCGCTGAGCACCTCGAAGGACTCGCCCAGGTCATTGACCTCCTCGGCGCCGGCGTCGAGCACGACCTCCAGGACGTCGTCCTCGGACAGCTCGCCCTTGGGGACGATCACGACACCCTTGCGGTTGAAGAGGTACGAGACGGAGCCCGGGTCGGCCATCGAGCCACCGTTGCGGGTCATGGCGACACGGACGTCCGAGGCGGCGCGGTTGCGGTTGTCGGTGAGGCACTCGATGAGCACCGCGACACCGTTGGGACCGTAGCCCTCGTACATGATCGTCTCGTAGTCGGCGCCGCCGGCCTCCAGGCCGCCGCCACGCTTGATCGCGGAGTCGATGTTCTTGTTGGGAACCGACTGCTTCTTCGCCTTCTGCACGGCGTCGTAGAGCGTGGGGTTGCCTTCGAGGTCGACGCCGCCCATCCGCGCGGCGACCTCGATGTTCTTGATCAGCTTCGCGAAGAGCTTGCCGCGCTTGGCGTCGATCACGGCCTTCTTGTGCTTCGTCGTAGCCCATTTAGAGTGGCCGGACATCTGCCTGTCTCCTTCGCGTTACCCAACTCCGTACGAACCCCAGAGATCCTACAAGGACTCCGCCGCCCGGTTCGCGCGCACCATGTCGACAAAGAGGGCGTGCAGCCGGTGGTCGCCGGTCAGTTCCGGGTGGAAGGACGTGGCGAGGGCGTTGCCCTGGCGTACGGCGACGATGTGGCCGTCGTGCTCGGCCAGCACCTCCGTCTCCGCGCCCACGGACTCCACCCAGGGGGCGCGGATGAAGACGCCCTCCACGGGATCGCCCTCGACGCCCACCACGTCGACCGTCGCTTCGAAGGACTCGTTCTGGCGCCCGAAGGCGTTGCGGCGCACGATCATGTCGATGCCGCCGATGGTCTCCTGGCCCGAGCGCGGGTCGAGGATCTTGTCGGCGAGCATGATCAGGCCGGCGCAGGTGCCGTACACGGGCATGCCGTCGCGCACGCGCGCGCGGAGGGGCTCCATCACGCCGAAGAGGACGGCGAGCTTGGAGATGGTGGTGGACTCGCCGCCGGGGATGACGAGGCCGTCCACCTCGGCGAGTTCCTCGGGGCGCCGCACCGGCCTGGCCACGGCGTCGGCCGCGGCCAGGGCGACGAGGTGCTCCCGTACGTCGCCCTGGAGTGCCAGGACGCCTATGACGGGGGTGTCGCTCATGGGTGCTTACCAGCCCCGGTTCGCGTAGCGCTCGGCCTCGGGGAGGGTGTCGCAGTTGATGCCGACCATGGCTTCGCCCAGGTTGCGGGAGGCGTCCGCGATGATCTTCGGGTCGTCGTAGAAGGTGGTCGCCTTCACGATGGCGGCGGCGCGCTTGGCCGGGTCGCCGGACTTGAAGATGCCGGAGCCCACGAAGACGCCCTCGGCCCCGAGCTGGCGCATCAGCGCGGCGTCGGCCGGGGTGGCCACACCACCGGCGGAGAACAGCACCACCGGGAGCTTGCCCAGCTCGGAGACCTCCTTGACCAGCTCGTACGGGGCGCGCAGCTCCTTGGCGGCGGCGTACAGCTCGTTGTTGTCGAAGCCGCGCAGCTTGGCGATCTCGTTCTTGATCTGGCGCAGGTGGCGGACGGCCTCGACGACGTTTCCGGTGCCGGCCTCGCCCTTGGAGCGGATCATCGCCGCGCCCTCGGCGATGCGGCGCAGGGCCTCGCCGAGGTTGGTGGCGCCGCAGACGAAGGGGGTGGTGAAGGCCCACTTGTCGGAGTGGTTGACCTCGTCGGCCGGGGTGAGGACCTCGGACTCGTCGATGTAGTCGACGCCGAGGGACTGCAGGACCTGGGCCTCGACGAAGTGGCCGATGCGGGACTTGGCCATGACCGGGATGGAGACGGCCTCGATGATGCCCTCGATCATGTCGGGGTCGGACATCCGGGCCACGCCGCCGTCCTTGCGGATGTCGGCGGGGACCCGCTCCAGGGCCATGACGGCGACCGCGCCCGCGTCCTCGGCGATCTTGGCCTGCTCCGGGGTGACGACGTCCATGATCACGCCACCCTTGAGCTGCTCGGCCATGCCGCGCTTCACGCGGGCGGTGCCGGTCTCGGGGGTCTGGGCGGCGGAGTTGGAGAGCGTGCTGGACACGGGTTTGACCTCGCTCGGGGAAGGGGGTTTCTGCAATCACCGAGGAAACGCGAGGGGAGCAGGCCACGGCAAGGGCCAATGGGGAGGCGGTGGATCGTTTTGTGGGGTGCCGGTTTCGTCGGCGGGTGCGGGTGCGTGGGGGCTGGTCGCGCAGTTCCCCGCGCCCCTGCAAGGCAGGGCCTGGGCTTCAGGGCGCGGGGAACTGCGCGAGAAGCCCCACCGGGCCCGCACCTGCCGACCGAAGCGGCACCCCCGAGCCATAAGGCGCCCAGAAGTCAGGCCGTGGCCCGGTCGGCCAAGGCAGCCGGCGGCTCGTCGTCCATCTCGAAGGCCATCGGGAACGGCGCGTGCCCGGCGAGCCGGAACCATCGAACCGTGCGATGCCGACGCAGCGCGCGCGCCGCCCGCACCGCGTCGTTGTGGAAGCGTCGCGCCATCGGCACCCGACGAACCGCCTGGGCCAGTTCGTTCGCCGCGTCCTCACCCCCCGGCGCCTCGCGCACCACCTCCACCTGCTGCGCGTCCGCGAACACGGCCCGTAGTGCCTGGCTCAGCTCGCTCTCGGCGACCTCGCGCTGCTCCTCCTCGGCCTGCCGGGCCGCGTGCGCCGCCTCGTAGAGGACGATCGAGGCAGCCGGGTCCAGCACCCCGGACGTGGCCAGTTCCTGGGCGACCGACGCGCGGCGCAGCAGCTGCGCGTCGAGCGCGGCACGGGCGGCGTCGATGCGCGCGTGCAGCCGGTCGAGGCGTCCCGCGGTCCAGCTCAGGTACAGGCCGATCGCGAACAGGACGACCGCGATCCAGATGAGTGTGGAAGTCACGGGCGGCAAGGCTACTACCGGTGCCCACCACCGCCACGGCCGAGTTCAGCGCTCCGCGCGGGGCGGGGGAAGCGCGCGTCCGGCCCCCGCACCCGCCGGAGTCATTCCCGGGCCAGTCCCAACCGCGCCCGCAGTCCGACCCGTTCGTCCGCCGCGACCGACGCGGCGCCCTCCGTGACGGTCTCGTAGACACCGAGGATGTCGGCGCCGACGGTGGACCAGTCGAACCGGCGGACGTGGGCGCTGCCCCGTTCGCGGAGTTCGGCACGGCGGTCCGGGTCGCCGAGGAGGCGCACGGCGGCGGTCGCGAGGGCGTCGGCGTCCTCGTTGGCGAAGAGCTCGCCCGCGGTGCCCTGGTCGAGGACCTGGGCGAAGGCGTCGAGGTCGGAGGCGAGGACCGGGGCGCCGGCGGACATGGCCTCGACGAGGATGATGCCGAAGCTCTCGCCGCCGGTGTTGGGGGCGACGTAGACGTCGACGCTGCGCAGGAAGCGGGCCTTGTCCTCGTCGCTGACCATGCCGAGGAACTCGACGCGGGAGCGCAGTTCCTCGGGCAGGGTCTCGACCGCCTCCTCCTCGTCCCCGCGCCCGGCGACCAGCAGCCGGGTCCGGGGGCGCTCGGCGAGGATCTTCGGGAGTGCCCTCATCAGGACCGGCAGGCCCTTGCGGGGTTCGTCGATGCGGCCGACGAAGCCGAGCGTGTCGCCCTGCCAGTCGGGGTTGGGCTTGGCGCGGGCGAAGAAGTCGACGTCGACGCCGTTCGGGATGACGACCGCGTCGCCGCCCAGGTGTTCGACCAGGGTGCGGCGGGCGTACTCGCTCACCGCGATCCGCGCGCTGATCTTCTCCAGCGCGGGCTGGAGGATCGGGTAGGCCGCGATCATCGCCCGGGAGCGCGGGTTGGAGGTGTGGAAGGTGGCCACGATCGGGCCCTGCGCGGCCCAGCAGGCCAACAGGCCGAGCGACGGGGAGGCCGGCTCGTGGATGTGGATCACGTCGAACGTGCCGTCGTGCAGCCAGCGCCGTACCCTCGCCGCCGACAGGAACCCGAAGTTCAGGCGGGCCACCGAGCCGTTGTAGGGCACCGGGACCGCGCGGCCCGCCGAGACGACGTACGGCGGCAGCGGTGTGTCGTCGTCGGCGGGGGCGAGCACCGACACCTCGTGGCCCAGGCGGATGAGGTGGTCGGCCAGGTCGCGGATGTGGAACTGGACTCCCCCGGGCACGTCCCAGGAGTACGGGCAGACGATCCCGATCTTCACGGGCGTCCCTTCTCGGAGTCCGTCGCGGTGTCCGGCCGCGGAGCACGCGCGGCACCCGTCGCGGAACCACCCGTCACGGGTTCCGTCGCCGGCCTCGGCGCGGGTGTCGTTGGGTTCTCGGGACCCTTCACGGGGTCGAGGTCCGCGAGCCACAGGCGCTGGAGCATGTGCCAGTCCTCCAGGTGGTCGGCGATGCCGGTGGCGAAGGCGTCAGCCAGCGCCTGTGTCATGACAGACGTCTTCTCGGCACGGGTGCCTGTCCCGGGGACCTCGATCGGGGCGTGGACGCGTCCCCGCATGACGGGCGAGTCGTCGAACCAGAGCGTCGCCGGCAGCAGCAGCGCGCCGGTGTGCTGGGCGAGGAGGGCCGGTCCGCCGGGCATCCGGGTGGGTTCGCCGAAGAAGTCGACCTCGACGCCCGACGCGGACAGGTCGCGGTCGGCGACCAGGCAGACCAGGCCGCCGTCGCGCAGCCGCCGCGCCAGCGTGCCGAAGGTGGATCCGCCGCTGTGCGGCAGGACCTCCATGCCGAGGCCCTCGCGGTAGGCGACGAAGCGGTCGTAGAGCGTCTCGGGCTTGAGGCGTTCGGCGACCGTCGTGAACGGTGTCTTCAGCTCGGTGGTGACCCAGGCGCCGGCGAGGTCCCAGTTGGCCAGGTGCGGCAGCGCGAGGACGACGCCCCGGCCGGCGGCGAGGCCGTCGGTGAGGCGGTGGAGGTCCTCGACGGTGACGCCGCTCCTGATCCGCTCCTCGCTCCAGGCGGGGAGCCGGAAGGACTCCATCCAGTAGCGCAGGTACGAGCGCATGCCCGCGCGGGACAGCTCGGCCAGGCGCTCCGGGCCCGCGTCGGGCACCACGCGCGCGTAGTTGGCCTCCAGGCGGCGCACGAGGGGGCCGCGACGCTTCCAGGTGGCGTCGGCGATCGTCCGGCCGAGGCGTACGGCGACGGGCTCGGGGAGCTTCTTCACGGTGCTCCAGCCCAGGCCGTACAGCCCGTCCGTCAGCCGGTCCCGCAGAGCGCTCACGGGGTCGCCTCGCTGTTGTGGGCGGTGTCCGGGCTCTCCTGCTCGGTCGCGGCAGCGGCCTCCGCCTCGGCCTCGGCGGACTCGCGACGGACCGTGACCACGCGCTGGATCAGCGTGACAAGGCTGCCGACGGCGACGATCCACAGGGCGATGGGCAGCAGGACGTCGATGCCGGGCACCCCGAAGGCGTGCAGTCCGGAGAGTCCGGCCGCGACCAGCGAGATCACCAGGCGCTCGGCACGCTCCACCAGCCCGTTGACCGCCACCGGCAGGCCGATCGACTCGCCTCGCGCCTTGGTGTACGACACCACCTGGCCGCTCGCCAGGCAGAAGATCGAGACGGCGCACAGGGCGAGGTCGTCGCCCTTGCCCGCGTACCAGAGAGCGAAGCCGCCGAAGATCGCGCCGTCGGCCACCCGGTCGAGCGTGGAGTCGAGGAAGGCCCCCCAGCGGCTGGAGCGGCCCATCTGACGGGCCATGTTGCCGTCGACGAGGTCCGAGAACACGAACAGCGTGATGACGATCGTGCCCCAGAAGAACTCGCCCCGGGGGTAGAAGACCAGCGCGCCCGCGATCACTCCGGCGGTGCCGATGAGGGTGACCGTGTCGGGGCTGACGCCCCGGCGGATCAGAAACGCGGCGAACGGTGTGAGGACACGCGTGAAGAATGCACGCGCGTACTTGTTCAGCATGGCCTTCCCGAGGGTCGGTGTCGCCGCGTGGCCCCTGTTGGCCATCCGGCTGGCCCATCGTAGCCACGCGCGCGCGTGTGCGATCGTCGGGCACCAGCCCGCCGTGTCCCACGGGCGTGACCGGGTCGCGAGGAGGGATCACGTCCTTCGTATGGACGCACCGTGACGCGAGTGCAAAGCTCGAAGACACCGCGGGCGTCATCGGAGCCGCCACCGCACGCGGATCCGCATGTCCGCGCCCACAGTGACCTCACCGTGCACGGGAGGCAGGATCATGGGCGACAAGGCGAACGCACATCCCGGAGCCGCCGGCAGGGCTACGGCGGCCGACCACCCCGCGTCCGTACGGAATGTGGTGCTGGTCGGCCACTCCGGTTCGGGCAAGACGACTCTGGTGGAGGCTCTCGCGCTGACGGCGGGGGCGGTGAACCGGGCGGGCCGCGTGGAGGACGGCGGCACCGTCTCCGACTACGACGAGATCGAACACCGGCAGCAACGCTCGGTGCAGCTCTCCCTCGTCCCCGTCGAATGGGGCGGGTACAAGATCAATCTGTTGGACACCCCCGGATACGCCGACTTCGTCGGGGAACTCAGGGCCGGTCTGCGAGCGGCGGACGCGGCCCTTTTCGTCGTCTCGGCCTCGGACGGCGTCGACGGCTCGACCCGCATGGTGTGGGAGGAGTGCGCGGCGGTCGGCATGCCGCGGGCGATCGTGATCACGCACCTGGAGGCCGCGCGGTCGGACTTCGAGGAGATGACCCGGATCTGTGCGGAGACGTTCGGCGGGGACGACCCGGACGCCGTCCTTCCGCTCTATCTGCCGCTGCACGGCCCCCAGGGCCCGGACGGGCACGCGCCCGTGACCGGGCTGACCGGACTGTTGTCGCAGAAGCTCTACGACTACTCCTCCGGCGAGCGCAAGGAGTCCGAGCCCGGCCCGGAGCAGCTGCCCGCGATCGAGGAGGCCCGCGACCGGCTCATCGAGGGGATCATCTCCGAGAGCGAGGACGAGACCCTCATGGACCGCTATCTCGGCGGCGAGGCCATCGACGTCGGGACGCTCGTCGACGACCTGGAGCGGGCCGTGGCGCGCGGGGTCTTCCACCCGGTGCTGGCCGCCGCCCCGGCGGCCGACGGCGCCAAGCAGGGCATCGGCACGGTCGAGCTCCTCGAACTGATCACCGGCGGCTTCCCCACCCCCCTGGAGCGCGAGACGCCCACGGTCACCACCCCCGAGGGCCGGCCCCGCGAGATCACGTCGGCCTGCGACCCCGACGGACCACTGGTCGCCGAGGTCGTCAAGACCGCCAGCGACCCCTACGTGGGCCGGATATCCCTGGTACGGGTCTTCTCCGGGACGCTGCACCCCGACGAGACGGTGCACGTCTCCGGGCACGGCCTGGCCGACCGCGGGCACGAGGACCACGACGTCGACGAGCGGATCGGCGCCCTGTCCACCCCGTTCGGCAAGCAGCAGCGGACACTCACGCACTGCATCGCGGGTGACCTGGCATGTGTGGCGAAACTGAGCCGCGCGGAGACCGGGGACACGCTCTCGGCCAAGGACGACCCGCTGCTCATGGAGCCGTGGGAGATGCCCGACCCGTTGCTGCCGCTCGCCATCCAGGCACACAGCAAGGCCGACGAGGACAAGCTCTCCCAGGGCCTCGCCCGGCTGGTCGCCGAGGACCCGACCATGCGGCTCGAACAGAACCAGGACACGCACCAGGTCGTCCTCTGGTGCCTGGGCGAGGCGCACGCCGACGTGGCGCTGGAGCGGCTGCGCAGCCGCTACGGCGTCCAGGTCGACGTCGTACCGCACCGGGTCTCCCTGCGGGAGACGTTCGCCGACAGGTCGGCGGGCCGGGGCCGGCACGTGAAGCAGTCCGGTGGACACGGGCAGTACGCGATCTGCGAGATCGAGGTGGAGCCGCTGCCCGGCGGGTCCGGCATCGAGTTCGTCGACAAGGTCGTCGGCGGCGCGGTGCCCCGGCAGTTCATCCCGTCCGTCGAGAAGGGAGTACGGGCGCAGGCCGCGAAGGGTGTCGCGGCCGGTTATCCGCTCATCGACGTACGGATCACGCTGCGCGACGGCAAGGCGCACTCGGTGGACTCCTCGGACGCCGCGTTCCAGACGGCGGGCGCGCTGGCGCTGCGCGAGGCCGCCGCCGACGCGAAGATCCACCTGCTGGAGCCGGTGGCCGAGGTGTCGGTCCTGGTCGGCGACTCGTACGTGGGCCCGGTGATGAGCGATCTGTCCGGCCGGCGCGGCCGGGTCGTGGGCACCGAGCAGGCGGGCGGCGGACGCACCCTCGTCCGGGCCGAGGTACCGGAGATCGAGATCGACCGGTACGCCGTCGATCTGCGGTCGCTCTCCCACGGCACCGCGCGCTTCGGCCGCCGGTACACGCGGCACGAGCCGATGCCGTCCCATGTCGCCGACAGGCTCCGGGAACAGATCAGGGAGAACTGACAGGGAGAACCGACCGGAGGGGTCCGGGACCCGGCGGACGAGAGGACAGCGGTGACCTCACGGTGGACGGCCACGGCCGTCCACCGGTGGGTTCCGTGAATGTCCGTTCCCGGCGCCGCGCGATGTCCGCGGCTACGGATACGCTGATCACCTGATCGACAAGTATGGCTCGATCAGGCCCAGATCAGGCTATGACCTGATCAACAGGTGTGCGGAGCACGGAAGTCGGGAAGAGCCGCAGGAGCGAGTGTGCGGCGATGGGGGCGGCGGTGGCGGACGAATTCGATTTCTCTCCCGGGGCACAGGTGCCACTGACGGGCGCCGCGGGCCAGACCGCGGCGACGTACGCCCTGGCATCCGCGGCCTACCGGGACAACGAGATCGCGGAGATCCTCAAGGCCAACAACGACTGGCACAAGTCCACGGTCAAACCCGGCCGCAAGTGGGCGACCATCTTCCGGCCGAACCTCGGGGAGGCCTTCTCCCTGGCGGTGCGGGACCGGATGGTCGGCGCGGGCCGCAAACCGCTCATCCAGTCCTTCGGCATGGAGCCGCAGGTCGTCGTCGAGCACTGCCTCGCGGCGAACAACATCCGCCGGGAGCGCGACAACTGGCTGTCGGCGATCATGGTCCTGTGCGGCCTGCTCTTCCTTCCCGGGCTCCTGCTGTGGCTGCTGGTCTTCCAGATCCGTACGACGGTCGCCAAGCGTGAGGACAAACGGGCGGGCGTGCTCGGCACCACCCTGCTGGTCGCGGTGGGCGCCCTCGCCGTGATCTTCCTGCTCAAGATGCCCTTCGACGGCTTCTGGGCCTGGTACGCGCGTGCGTGCGTGGTGCTTCCGGTGGTCGGCTGGTTCTGGGCCAAGCAGATCTGCGAGCGGGCCGCGCAGGACCTGCGGGACCGCTGGTCCGGCCTGCTGGCGGGCGGTGGCATCGGCGCCAAGATCCCCGAGGCCGTGCCCGGCAGCCCCGGCGAGACCAAGGCCGAGCAGTTGCGCAAGGAGCTGGCCCGGCTCAGCGCCGAGCAGCGCTCCAACCTCGTCTTCTACGCCGGCCCCAAGGGCATCCTCGGCATGGGCACCCGCTGGGGCAGCTGGCAGCTCGCCGAGGACCTCGTACCGGCCGACTCCGGCAGGGAGATCCACCCGTTCCGCAGCTGGGACGTCATACGCGCCATCCACGACCAGCTGCGCATGCTGGAGCGCACCCCCCTCAACACCGGTGGTTTCACGGCCCCTTCCATCAAGCACTGGATCGTGAGCCCCATCGGCGAGGGCGCGGGCGCCGTGGCCCGGCCCGACAGCACCGACGTGGACGCGTACCAGTACAAGACGCACGCCATACAGGAGATCTGCAACAAGCAGCACTTCGGCAGCGGCAACCGCCACTACCTGGGCGTCCAATGGACCCTCTGGGACGGGCAGTTGATCATCACCATGCTGGTCACGGTCACCGTGCTGCACCAGACGCTCCGCATCGAGGTGACCGGGCACGCCCTGGGTCCGGTGCACGGACTGTTCACGACCGGTCCCGCGGCCAAGGAGAAGGAAGTCCAGAAGTCGCTGCGCTTCTGGGAGACGCGCAAGATCAAGCTCCCCCTCGTCGACGCCGACGAGGTCGTACGGCTCGCCGCGCGCGCCCCTCTGACCTGGTATCCGCCGCTGCTCAACTGGCTCGGCGGCTCCATGGGCCTGCCCGAGCCGTTCGGCCTGCGGCACGCCTGGGCCGACCAGCCGTGGCGGCACCGCTTCATGGCCGACGACGCGCTGCGCGCCGCCACACCGGTGCTCCGCGTGGTGCACAACGCCGCGATCAAGGTGCTCAAGGAGAACGGCGTGGACACCGAGAAGTTCGGTTCCCGGGCCGGGTTCCTCAGCGGGGCGGTGCAGGATCCGACGCCGCGCAAGGCGGACCTCTACGACGCGTGATCGCTGCGCTGGCTCTGCCTGGGGACGCGTGAGGGGTGGGTGCGGGGGAACTGCGCGACCAGCCCCCACGCCCGCGGACGAACAAGCACCCGACCCGTTGGCTACACCGTCGGCCAGGCGTCGGCCAGCATCTTCCTCGTGTCGGCCAGGAGCTGCGGCAAAATCCTCGTGTGGCCGACGACCGGCATGAAGTTGGTGTCGCCACCCCAGCGCGGCACGATGTGCTGGTGGAGGTGGGCCGCGATGCCCGCTCCCGCGACCGACCCCTGGTTCATGCCGATGTTGAAGCCGTGCGCGCCGGAGGCGGTGCGCAGGGCGGTCATGGACTGCTTGGTCAGCTCGGCCAGCTCGGTGGTCTCCGGCCCGGTGAGGTCCGTGTAGTCCGCGACGTGCCGGTAGGGCACGACCATGAGGTGGCCGCCGTTGTACGGGTAGAGGTTGAGGACCGCGTAGACGTGCTCCCCGCGCCTGATGACCAGGCCGTCCTCATCCGATTTGGCCGGGATCGAGCAGAACGGACAGCCGTCTTCGGCGCCGGGGCCGGTCGGCTTGTTCTCGCCCTGGATGTACGCCATCCGATGGGGCGTCCACAGGCGCTGGAACGCGTCCTGCGTCCCCACTCCGATCTGCTGCTCCGGCTCACTCGTCATGCAGTGCAGCATATGGCTTCGCCCGTTCGCGGCGTGTCGCCGGGTACCGGCGCGGAACGGCCGGGGCCAAGCTGAGGCGATGGACCACGACAGCCGCGCGCTCCGCTGGGAACGCCGCACGGGACGCGTGCTCGCCGGGGCGTCGGCCCTCTTCCTCGCCTCGTACGCGGTACGGGTTCTGGCCCATGACCTCCCCCAGGGGTGGCTGGACCTCTGCCTCGCGGTGACCATGCTGTGCTGGGCGGTCTTCGTCCTCGACTACGCGGTGCGCTGGCGGCTCAGCGGGCTGGGCGCGAGGTTCGTGCGCGTCCACTGGCTGGACACCGTCGTGCTCGTGCTGCCGCTGCTGCGCCCCCTGCGCGTCGTGCAGATCCACGACGCCGTGCGGCGTCGCCACGACCGGCCCCGGCTCTCGCTGCACGCGCGCGTGGCCGTCTACGCGGGTCTGTCCGTGACCCTGCTCGGCTTCACCGGCGCCCTCGCCGTCTACCAGCAGGAACACGCGGCCCCGGACGCGTCGATCGTGACGTTCGGGGACTCGGTGTGGTGGACCTGCGCGACGCTCGCCACGGTGGGGTACGGGGACGTCACCCCCGTGACCCCGATGGGCCGGACGATCGCCGTCTTCCTCATGGCGTGCGGTCTGGCCCTGCTCGGCACGGTGACGGGGTCGTTCGGGTCGTGGCTGCTCCAGGTGTTCGCGCGGGAGGACGAGCAGAGGCCCCCGGAGAGCTGAACTCCCCGAGGGCCTCACCTCGACCTCGGCGCGGGTACGCCTCAGATCTGGACGCGGTCCGCCACGACCTGCGCGATCTTCGCGATGGCCTCCTCGACGGGGATGCCGTTCTCCTGCGAGCCGTCGCGGTAGCGGAAGGAGACGGCACCGGCGGCCATGTCCTCGTCGCCCGCGATGACCATGAAGGGCACCTTCGCCTTCTGGGCGTTGCGGATCTTCTTCTGCATGCGGTCGGAGGAGGCGTCGACGTCGACGCGGAGGCCCTTCTTCTTCGCCTCGGCGGCGAACCTCTGCAGGTACTCCACGTGCGCGTCGCCGATCGGGATGCCGACCGCCTGGACGGGCGCCAGCCACGCCGGGAAGGCGCCCGCGTAGTGCTCCAGGAGCACCGCAAAGAAGCGCTCGATCGAGCCGAACAGGGCGCGGTGGATCATGACCGGACGCTGCTTGGACCCGTCCGGGCCGGTGTACTCCAGGTCGAAGCGCTCGGGCAGGTTGAAGTCGAGCTGGACCGTGGACATCTGCCAGGTACGGCCGATCGCGTCCTTGGCCTGGACGGAGATCTTCGGGCCGTAGAACGCGGCGCCGCCCGGGTCCGGGACCAGCGGGAGGCCCTGCTTCTCGGCGACCTGGCGGAGTGTCTCGGTCGCCTCCTCCCACGCCTCGTCCGAGCCGACGAACTTCTCCGGGTCCTTGGTGGACAGCTCCAGGTAGAAGTCGGTGAGGCCGTAGTCGCGCAGCAGGTTGAGGACGAAGGTGAGCGTCTTGTCGAGCTCGTCCGCCATCTGCTCGCGGGTGCAGTAGATGTGCGCGTCGTCCTGGGTGAAGCCGCGGGCCCGGGTCAGACCGTGCACGACGCCCGACTTCTCGTACCGGTACACCGTCCCGAACTCGAAGAGGCGCAGCGGCAGTTCACGGTAGGAGCGGCCGCGCGCGTCGAAGATCAGGTTGTGCATCGGGCAGTTCATGGGCTTGAGGTAGTAGTCCACGCCCTCGTCGAGCTGCATGGGCGGGTACATGCCGTCGGCGTACCAGTCCAGGTGGCCCGAGACCTCGAAGAGCTTCCCCTTCGTGGCGTGCGGGGTGTAGACGAACTCGTAGCCCTCCTCCTCGTGCCGGCGGCGCGAGTAGTCCTCCATGACCCGGCGGATGATGCCGCCCTTGGGGTGGAACACGGCGAGGCCGGAGCCGATCTCGTCCGGGATGGAGAACAGGTCGAGTTCGTTGCCCAGCTTGCGGTGGTCGCGCTTCTCGGCCTCGGCGAGGAAGTCGAGGTGGGCCTTCAGCTCCTCCTTGGAGGGCCAGGCGGTGCCGTAGATGCGCTGGAGCATCGGGTTCTTCTCGCTGCCGCGCCAGTACGCGGCGGCGTTGCGCATCAGCTTGAACGCGGGGATGTTGCGGGTGGTGGGCAGGTGCGGACCGCGGCAGAGGTCCTTCCAGCAGAGGTCACCGGTCTTGGCGTCCAGGTTGTCGTAGATCGTCAGCTCGCCGGCGCCGACCTCGACGTCCGCTCCGTCGTCGGAGGACGCCGAACCCTTGAGGCCGATCAGCTCCAGCTTGTACGGCTCGTTCGCCAGTTCCTCGCGGGCCGCCTCGTCGGTGACCACGCGGCGGGAGAAGCGCTGGCCGCGCTTCTGGATCTCCTGCATCTTCTTCTCGATGGCCTTGAGATCCTCGGGCGTGAACGGCTTCTCCACGTCGAAGTCGTAGTAGAACCCGTCCCGGACGGGCGGCCCGATGCCCAGCTTCGCCTCGGGGAACAGCTCCTGCACCGCCTGGGCCATGACGTGCGCGGTGGAGTGGCGCAGGATGTTGAGGCCGTCCTCGGAGGAGATCTCCACGCTCTCGACGGTCTCGCCGTCCCGCACCTCGTACGCGAGGTCCTTCAGCTCTCCGGCCACACGGGCCGCGACGACGGTCCGCTCGCCGGCGAAGAGGTCGGCGGCCGTAGTGCCCGTCGTCACCACGCGCTCTTCCCGCTCGGAATCGCGTTGGATGATCACACGGACGTCGGACACCGGTCTCTCCTGACTGAAGGGGACCACCTACGGATTTTCGTGGGTGGTCCCCGAATCGTACCGAGCCGGGGGTGCCCTCTGCTAAACGGTTAAGGCGGACGCGGTCAGTCCCCTCCGCACGCCTCCTCGAAGAAGGCCGTGATCTCGGCGGTCTCCTGGAGCGACTTCATCAGCCGGTCCCGTTCGGCCTCGTCGACCTGCACGGGCGCGATCCCGTCGGCGTTCGTCAGCCGCCGGAACCCGCCCCGGCTCTCCAGCCGGCCGTGCACCCGGACCGGCAGACCGACGAGATGGGCCTGCCCCGCGATCCGGTACGACTCCTCGTCCAGGGTCATGCGGACGTGCGGGACCTCGGCGCCGGCGATGACCCGCAGCCGTACCGTGCCCTCGCCGCGCGCCGCCGACCGGCGCATCCGCACCACCGCCCCGGTGATCCGTACGGGCATCGGGGGTTCCGCGCGGAGATAGCGGGCCCCTGCCTCGCGCAGCACGGGCAGGTCGCCCGGGGAGAACTCGACGGCGTCGGCCGGTGTCGCACCGCCCTCGGGGACCCCGGCGGCGGGCGCCCAGTCGACGGCGACGCGGGCGCCCTCGGTGCCGCGGACGAGAGTGACGAGGGCCTCGGTCAGCTCGTGGCTGACCCCGGCCTCGACGGCGCCGTCGAAGGCGTCCATGCCGCCGGTGGCGCGTTGGTAGTCGATGGCCTCGCGGGCGGCGTACAGGGCCTGGTGGAGTCGTAAGGCCAAGGGGCGGCCGGTGGCGACGGGGACGAAGGCGGTCAGCCGACGGCCTCCGGGGGCGGCGCCGACGAGGACACCGTCCAGCGAGGCGGCGGCGGGCAGACGGTGCCGGGCGCCGTGGTAGCCGGCTCGTGCGCGGGTGGCCAGGGCCGCCGCGAGGAGCATCTGGCGGGCGGCGGAGCGCAGTTGGTCCTCCACGACCCAGGAGGCGGTGCCCAGCGGGCCGGTGGGGACGTCGCGCCACCAGTGGATCTCGTCGCTGGGCACGGTGAGGGCGATCAGCACGTCCCGTGCGGCGGGCGACCCGCTCCGGGACAGCGCGGTGAGCGCTTCGCCGAGCAGGTCGTCGCTGTCGGGGAAGGCCCGGTTCTCCGGCACGAGCAGACTCATGCCACGCCCGGCCGGCTCGGGCGGGGTCCAGCGCCCGTACCGCCCGGTGGCTCCGCCGCGCCGCTGCCACCCGTGCCGTCGCAGCAGGACGCCCAGCACGGCGGGGTCCACCTGCGCCGGGTCGGGCGGCTGAGTCCAGGTGGGTTCGACGGGGTGGGGTCGCGCGGGACCCACGGGCTGGTTGATGGGGCTGCGCGCGGACGCGCCCGCGGTCCGCGGTCGTGGGCCGTCGTCGATGGGGCCGTGGGTCACGGTCTGCCTCCCGTTCCGACCCGCGTCATGATCTCGCAGAGCGCACGGTCGTCGAAGATGCGCGAGGTCGGGACGCGCACGGTGGTGCGGCGCCGACCGGTGATCGGGTGTCCGGCGAGATTGGTCCAGTAGCAGCAGTGCCGCAGGTCGAGGCGGTCGTGGCCGGCCCGCAGCCACTGCTCCTGCGACCTGGGGACGATCATCACGACCAGGATCTTGTGCACCGAGACGGGTGTGCGGGCGAGCTTCGCCAGGTGCTCGTTGTCGAGGGTGAAGGAGAAGAAGCGGCCCGGGGGGTCCGGCGCCAGCTGGTAGGTGGCCTTGAGCTGCACCTTGATGGTCACCTCGTCGTCGACGGTGTGACCGGGCGAGCCGTGACTGACGTGCCAGTCGATGCCGTTGTCCGGAAAGGGCTGGGACAGCGAGCAGCCGGCGGCGGCCGCCACCGCGTGCAGATATCCCACCTGCAGGGTCTCCATGCAGGCGGTGGTGGCGAGGGAGCCGCGGAGCGGTGCCGCGTGCTCGGGCAGCAGCCCGCCCCGCTCGGGCTGCGCAATGGCCATGACCAACAGCCTTCCCCTACAGGTGTTTCCCCGTGCCGGGCCCCTGAACTGCGCAGACCCGTACTTCTGTTGTCTCCGTCCGGCGTACGGCGCAAACAGCCCGGGTATCACCAAACTGGCAGAAGACGGGACGTCAGCTGCCGTGGGTGAACGAGGAGTTGTGGACACATGACGTGTTGGTACGAGGGGCCCTTGGCGGCGTTCGACACGGAGACCACGGGCGTGGACGTCGAGACCGACCGGATCGTGTCGGCCGCCGTCGTCGTCCAGGACGCGCCCGGCACCCGCCCCCGGGTGACCCGGTGGCTGGTGAACCCGGGCGTGCCGGTGCCCGCCGCGGCGACGGCGGTGCACGGGCTGACGGACGAACAGTTGCAGCGCGACGGCCGCTGGCCGGCGCCGGTGATGGAGGAGATAGCCAGGGCGCTGGCCGAGCAGGCGGTGCGCGGCCGTCCGCTGGTGGTGATGAACGCGCCGTTCGATCTGACCCTGCTGGACCGCGAGTTGCGACGGCATCGCGCCTCGTCGCTGGACCACTGGTTCGAGACGACGCCGTTGCGGGTCCTCGATCCGCGGGTCCTGGACAAGCATCTGGACCGCTACCGCAAAGGTCGGCGCACGCTCACCGATCTGTGCGCGCACTACGAGGTGTCCCTGGACGGCGCGCACGACGCGGCGGCCGACGCGCAGGCGGCGATGGACGTCGTACGCGCGGTGGGCCACCGCTTCGCGACCCGGCTCGCCCGCCTCTCCCCCGCCGAACTGCACACGCTGCAGGCCGTCTGGCACGCGGCCCAGGCCCGCGGTCTGCAGGCCTGGTTCGCCCGCAGCGGCACGGAGGAGGCGGTGGACCCGGCTTGGCCGTTGCGTCCGGATCTGCCGGCCGCGGCCTGAGCAGTGCGGTGCGGTGCGTCAGGCTCGACGGGGCGGTCCGGGCGCTCCGGGTCCATGAACGACAGCAGTCCCTTCCCCGTCGGGGAAGGGACTGCTGTATTTCCGGGTGGGCGATACTGGGTTCGAACCAGTGACCTCTTCGGTGTGAACGAAGCGCTCTCCCACTGAGCTAATCGCCCGGGAACGGACTGAACAATACAGGTCCCGACGGGTCTGGTTCAAACCGCTTGGCCAGCCGTCGTGAGGTACGCGGTGAGCCCTCGCCGTCCCGCCCGCATCATCAACGCGTGGTTGGCGCGGAACACCGGACGCCCCGGTACGGCGAGCCGTCGCATCAGGTTCTTGCAGACCTCGACCTCCTGGTCGTACCGGGCGAGCGTGCCGGTCCCGTCGGCGGTGAGCGTCCAACGGGCCCAGCCGTCCAGGTCACCGGTCAGCTCGATCTCCAGGACGCCGGCCACCCGGTCGCGCCGTACCTCGCGCGCGGTGAAGGCGAGGTCGTACGGAAGGACCGAGCGGATCCGGACGGTGCCGGTGGTCTCGTCGATCCGGGTCACCTCGCGGACCTGCGGCCACCAGTGCGGGTAGTCGTCGGCGCGCTGGAGCACGTCGTACACGGCGGTGGGGCGAGCGGGCAGGTTCCAGTGGCTGCGGAAGCGGTAGTGGCACCAGTCCATGGTCGGATTCTGCCCGCACAGGGCCGGTTCGTGCGGGATCTGAGTACGGCCTGAGTATCAGCGCTCATGTGGTACGCCGTGACGCGGACCACACTCCGGTGCATGACGTCCTTTCCGTCCCCTGCCGAGGAGTTGCGGGTCCTCGACGCCGAGCTGCGGCACCTCGACGCCCGCCGGACCTTCCTGCTGAGCCGCCGCGCGTGGCTGGTCAGCGCCCTGTACGCCGCCGCGCCCGGGCCCACGCCCGCGGCACCGCCGGTACGGCGCCCGGAGGCGACCGTACCGCGCGTCCAGAACGTGCTGCTGGTCCTCGGTGGCGTCCTGCTGACCGTCGCGGCGATCGCGTTCACGCTGGTCAGCTGGGGGCACATGGGCATCGCGGGGCGGGCGCTGGTGCTCGGCGCGGTCACGGTGGCCGCGCTCGGCGCTCCCGCGCTCCTCCTCCGACGCGGCCTGCGTTCGACGGCCGAGGCGGTGGCGGGCCTGGGCCTCGCCCTGACCGTCCTGGACGCCTACGCCCTGTACGAGGTCGCCTTCACGGGGGCGGACGGCACGGGGTACGCGGCGGTCGCGGCGGCCGTGCTCGCGACGGTGTGGGCTGCGTACGGGCTGGGGCTCGGCGCGCTGCCGACCGGGGCGGCGGAGTCCGGGTCGACGGTGCCCCGCTCCGCCCTGGGCCTGCCGCTTCCCCTCGCTCTGTGCGCCGCTCAACTCCCGCTCATCCTTTGGTCGTTCGCGGTGAACGCGAGCGTGGAGACGGTCACAGCCCTGCTGCTGGTGACAGCGGCGGCCGACACCGCGATCGCGCTCCGGGTGTCCCTCGTGCCGGTACGGATCGTCGCCGTGGTCGGCGCGGCCGGCTGGGGTGCCTTGGGCGTGTCGACGGCCGGGTGGCTCTCGTGGGCCGCCACCGGCCCGAGCGCCGCCGCCCGTGCGGCGGCGCTCCTCGCCCTCGCGGCGGCGATCGCCCTCACGACCGCCTGGCTCGCCCCGAAGCCCGCCCTGGCCCTGGGCGCCGCCCTCACCGGCGGGCTTCTCGCGGTGACGGGCCTCGGCGGCATCGCCCGCGCGGTGCTGCCCGAGATGTGGACGGTCCCGGCCCATCTCCTCTGCGGGCTCGCCCTGTTGACAGCCGTACGGGCACAGGCCCCCGAGCCCGTACGGCGCGGTCTCGTCCACGCCTCCGCCGTGGTCCAAGGCCTCGCGCTGGCCACCACGGTGCCGGTGGTGGCGATCGTGCTGCTGGGCCCGGTCAGCCTGCTGGAGCGGATCTGGTCCGGCACGCCCGCGGACGCCCGGGCGGCGGTGACGCTCGACGCTCCCTGGCCCCCGAACACGGCGACCGTCCCCCTCGTGCTCGCCGCCGTCGCCGGAGTGCTGGCCCTGACCGGACGCACCGCCCCGTGGCGGACCCCGGCCCTGGTGGGTGCCTCGGTCCTCGCCTGGGCGACGGTCCTGGTCCTCCCCGCGGTCCTGGAACTGCCGTACGCGGCCGGGCTGATGACCCAGGGGCTTCTGGTGGTGGTCACCCTGGCCCTCGCCGGGCTCGCACGGTCGGCGGCGCCCGAGCGGCCTCAGCCGTCCACGGCGGCCGACCGCCTCCGGTCGCCTCTGCCGCTCACCGGCACCCTGCTGGCCCTGGTCACCTCCGTGAGCCTGGTCCTGCACTCCCTGGCCACCGAACCCGCGACCCTCATCGCCCTCGCGGCCTCGACCGTCCTGTTCGCGGCGGCGGCGTGGCGCACCGACCTCGGCGTCCTCGCCGCGCCCGCCTCGTTCGTCCATGCCACGGCCCTGACCTGCGCGATCGGCGCGTCCGCCGGCTGGGAGCCCCAGCACACCGCCCTGCTCGTCCTGACCGTCCCGGCGATCGCGGCCCTGGTCGCGGCACGTCTCGGCGACTCGCCCACGACGATCCCGGTCGAGGCGACCGGCGCCGCGGCCGGCCTCCTGGCCATCGCCCTCTCGGCCGTGCACCCGCCGCTGCTGGCCCTCACCCTCGCGCTCTGCGGTGTGATCGTCACGGGCAGAGCGGTACGACCGGACCGCCGTCACCTCGGCTATCTGGCCGCCACGCTCCTCGTGACGGCGTCCTGGGTGCGGCTGGCGGTCTGGGAGGTCGGCTCACCGGAGGCGTACACCCTGCCGGTGACCCTCCCCGCCCTGCTCGTCGGCCGACTGCGCCGGCGCCGGGACGTGGCGGTCTCGTCCTGGACGGCGTACGGCCCGGGACTCGCCGTCACGCTCGTCCCGAGCCTCTTCGCGGCCTGGGGCGACACCCACTGGCTCCGTCCCCTGCTGCTGGGTGTCGCCGCCCTGGCCGTCACCCTGCTGGGCGCCCGCCACCGCCTCCAGGCCCCGCTGCTCCTCGGCGGCGCCACCCTCGCCCTGGTCGCCCTGCACGAACTGGCCCCCTACATCGCCCAGGTCGTGGACGCCCTCCCCCGTTGGGTACCTCCCGCACTCGCCGGTCTTGCCCTGCTCGCGGCGGGTGCCACCTACGAACAGCGCCTGCGCGACGCACGCCGAGTGCGGGAGGTGCTCGGAAAGCTCACGTGAGACGCCTGAGGAGCGCCCCGCAAGGGGCTCGGGGAACCGCGCGACCAGCCACGACCGATGCGCGGTCCCCCACCGACCCCGGGCGCCCCCACCTCCCTGGCGCCCCGTCGAGGCGGCGCCCCGAGCGGAGCGTCACGGCATCTTGTCGCCCACCAGAGCCAGGTTCTGGATGGCCGCCAGGCCGTACAGCGCGGTCGCGTTGGTGGACACCCACGCCGCCTCGCTGCCCGGCACGAGCGCCGTCGGACCCTCGATCTTCTTGGTGGACCAGTCGGTCGACTCCTTGTAGTCCCAGGTGTCGGCACTGTTGTAGAACTGCCGCCACGCACGGGCCGCGAGCTTGTCGTCCTTCAACTGCACGGCGGCGTACGCGTCCTGTCGCGAGTGGCCCTGGAAGAGCAGCAGGGTCCCGAAGTGGGAGCCGTAACGGGCGGTCTGCTCGGCCCTCGTGGCGTTGAAGTAGCGGCAGTAGTCGAGCCACGCCTCCTTGAACTTGGGCATGTCGATCTGGTCGAGGAGCTCCGCGCACATCTCGACCAGGCCGAACATCGCCGACAGGTGCGAGACGCCGACCACCGGCTTGTCCGCGACGGCGAACTTGCCCGTGTCGAGGTCGTACAGCCCGGTGCCCTGGACGAACCCGTTGGGCTGGGCCGCGATGGTCTCCATGGTCGACAGCACGCGGGCCTTGGCCTTCTCCCACTTGGGGCCGCGTCGCTCCCACTCGGTCAGCCACGCCGACACCAGCCCCGACCAGTCGGTGCCGAAGCCGATCGACAGGGCGTTGCGGTCAGGGGTGTAGGGCTCGGTGCGGATCTTGCGGATGGGATCGAGGACGAGGAACGTCTCGTCGGAGTCGACGTTGGCGTGCATGAGGTCGCCGACGCGTTCGTCGGCGGTGAGGAAGTAGTAGTAGCGGCGGTAGGTGGTGTTGGCGATCCGCTGCTGCTTGGCGCTGTCGGCGTAGTGCTGGACACCGTGGCGGGTGCCGAGGCCCGCCCACTTCCCCAAGTGGTACACGTCGACCTCGCCGGTGTGGCGGGTCATGGCCTCGGCGAAGCGGAAGATGTCGGCGCGCCCGGAGCGCATGTACGCGAACCACAGCCACAGGTCGGGCGAGAGCTCGGAGTTGTCCCAGGCGTAGCCGCCGACGTCGTAGCACCACTGATGACGGCTGGGGTCGTAGCTGTGCATGATGTCGCCGTAGTCCCAGAAGCCGTACCACCGGCGCATCTCCACCTGGTCCTTGTAGTAGGTGAAGAGGAAGTCGAGGTGGTCCTCGATCTTCGCCTTGGCGGCGGTGGACCGGTCGGGCTCGGAGAACAGCTTGCCGAAGACGCCCGCCTTGATGAGCTGCTTGGGCGGGGCGGCGAGCTGCGCGGGTGTGCGGACGGCCTCGACCTGCTTGGCCATGTCCTCGGCGCCGGGCGTGGACTCGTGGGCCCAGAAGAGCAGTTCGCTGGTGCGGGCGATGCCGTAGGGGGTGCCGAACCCCGGCTCGTAGTCCTCGTAGGTGATGTTGAGGCCTTCGAGCTGCTCGGGATAGGTGTCCTGGCCCATGCCGTCGTGGTAGAAGCGCAGGTCCATGGGCTGCGCCTCGGGCGACCAGAGCCAGAGGGTGATCTCGGCGGTGTCGGTGTGGGCGTCGCGGATGTCGAGCTGCGCGGGGAACTTCTCCCAAAAGTCGCGCAGGCCGAAGGCGAACCCGCCGGAGGCGCCGCCGACGTACCCGAAGCCGCTCGCCCTGCGGCCGCCGCCTGCCGGGATCCAGCCATGGCCCTTCTTGGTGCGCTTGCGGACACCGAAGCCGTCGGCGGACAGCTGCGAGAGCGTGTAGTCGCCCCACTCGGGGATGTACTGCAGGCGGGTGGTGACCCGCTGGTCCCACGTCGAGGGGTCGGGCAGCTTCTTGCCCTCGAACTGGGCGGTACGCACCGCCGCGCCGGGATCGCGGCGCAGTCCGGTGATGCCCTTGACCGCCTCGCGCAGCAGACCGGTGCCCTCGCCGCCGATGCGGATGTGGCGGTCGTAGGCGGCGTCGCGCATCGGCACCTTGAAGCGGACGCCGATGCCGCGGATGAAGTCGCCGCTGGCCTTTCCGGGTTCCTGGGTGCCGTCGAAGGTGATGGTGTGCACCATGCGGAACGACTCGGCGCCCGCGTAGAAGTAGAGGCGGATGGAGAAGGGCAGCCAACTGCGGCTTCCCTTGCGGTGCTTGCCGTCGATGCGGACGACCGCGCGGACCGGGCCCTCCTGCTCGACCTCGACCTCGTCGATGACACTCTCGAAGCGCTCGTACTTCTCGGTGCCCTGGTCGCCGTCCTCGATCTCGGGCTGGCGGAGCAGTACCAGCCGACCGGTGTGGGCGATCTCGGTGGAGCCGCGCCGTACGGACTTCACGAGGGTGGAGCCGGACTTGCCGATCGTGGCGGTGATGACGCCGGTCGAGACGTCGATGGTGCCGCCGCTCTTGTCGACGGTGACCTTCTTCTCCGGCGCGGCCGGCGCGCCGGCGGCGAGGGTGAGCTTGCCGGAGCCGGCGCCCGCGCCCACCGCGTGCGCGGTCCACTTCACGGAGCCGTCCGGCCAGTAGCCGATCGGCCAGGACTGGACCGGGATGTCCTTGCCGTCCGCGTCCCTCAAGGAGAACGACTGTTCCTTCTCGTAGGCGCCCTTCGGCCACGGCACACCCACGGTCGAACCGGGAGCGGCGCCGAGTCCGCCGTCCTCCAGCCAGTCCAGGACCACCGGGTCCGCCTCCGCGGCCTCGGCTCTGGGCGCGGCCTGCGCGTTCGAACTCCCTAGCGCCCAGCTGAACTGCGCTGCGGCTCCTGCGACGGCGGCCGCCTTGAGAAGGGACCTGCGGTCGATGGGGGACATGGCCTTTCCTTTCCGAACGGGAAGTCGTGCGTGCGGGTAGTCAGGGGCATGACAGAGGGAGGCGCGGCGCCCCCGAGGGGGCGCCGACCTGGGTGCGGCGCGCCGCCCCTGCGGTCAGCGGCGGCGCCGGTACCGCTCCTCCACGGCGAGGGCCGCCGCGGCGACGGCCCCGAGCACCGGGACCGCCAGCGGCGCGACGAACCAGGCGGAGCAGGCCACCACGGCCAGTCCGCCGACGAGCAGGAAGGACCCGGCGGGGTCGAGCACGGTCCGCCGACCGGCCGCGCCCAGCAGGGCCCGCCAGGTGGCTCCGGGCCGCCAGAGCGCCGCCCCGCGGAGTCCGGCGACGGCGGCGCCGATCAGGGCGAGGACGCCGATCGCGCCGACCAGCGGCCCGCCCGGGATGCCGGCGCGTACGGCCTGGACATCCACCCAGACCGCCGCCAGGGCCGCCCACCCGGCGAGCCCGACGAGCCAGCCGCCGCGCACCGCTGCCCGGAAGTCGGCCACGAACTCCCGCCAGCCGCCGCCCTCATGAGCCGTACGGCGTCGCAGATGCCGGGAGCCCGCGGCGAAGGCGGCGGGGTACGTCACCAGCGGCAGCGAGGCCAGCGCGATCCACACCCCGGTGAGCAGACACTCGGCGAACAGCGCGAACCGCTCAGCGAGCGGGGACTCCTCGCGGGGCGCGGCCGACTTGGCACGGTCGCGGGTACGGGTGCGGGTGCGGGTGCGGGTGCGGGCGAGAGCCATGGTCGGTTCACCTCAGCCCTTCAGACCGGAGGTGGCCATACCGTCGATCAGATAGCGCTGGAAGGCGAGGAAGAAGGCGAGCACCGGCAGCAGGGCCACCAGCGACATCGCGATCATGCCGCCGTAGTTGGCCACGGCGTCCTGGTCCACGAACATCTTCAGACCGAGCGACACGGTGTATTTGTCGGGCTCGTTCAGATAGATCAGCGGCCCCATGAAGTCGTTCCATGAGTTGATGAAGGTGAAGATCGCGCTGGTGATGAGCGCGGGCCGGCACAGCGGCAGCACGATCGACCAGTAGATCCGGAAGTGCCCGCAGCCGTCGAGGCGGGCCGCCTCGTCGAGCTCCTTGGGCAGGTTCCGCATGAACTGCACCATCAGGAAGACGAAGAACGCCTCCGTGGCCAGGTACTTCGGCAGGAGCAGCGGGGTGTAGGTGTTGATCATGTCCATGTTGCGGAACAGCACGTACTGCGGAATCAGCAGGACGTGGTACGGCAACAGGAGCGTGCCGATCATCAGCGTGAAGAGCAGATTGCGGCCCGCGAACTTGATCTTCGAGAAGGCGTACGCGGTCAGCGAGCAGGACACCAGGATCCCGACCACCGAACCGAGCGCGAGCGTGAGCGAGTTGACGAAGAAGGTGGAGATCGGGATGTCGGCGATGCCGTCGGAGAGCCGGGTGTAGTTGGAGATGATCGGGTCGCTCGGCAGCAGGTCCAGACTGCCGACGATGTCCTCGCTCTTCTTGAACGAGCCGCCGATGACCCAGATCACCGGATAGAGGATCACGGCGAGGATCGCGAGCGACCCGATGTGCCAGGCGAGGGAACCGGGCAGTCCGCGCCGCAGCGCGCCCGCCCGCCCGGACGGGGCCGGGGCCGGGGTGATCTCGGTGGCCTGTGCGCTCATCAGGCACCCTCCTCGTAGTGCACCCAGCGCTTCTGGGACCAGAACAGCACGGCCGTCACCAGCGCGACCGCGACCAGCAGCAGCCAGGCCATGGCGGAGGCCAGACCCATCCGACTGTTCTCGAAGCCCTGGACGTAGAGATAGCAGGTATAGACCATCGAACCGTCCGCGGGACCACAGGCGTTGCCTCCGGCACCGCCGCCGACGATGTACGCCGAGCTGAAGATCTGGAACGAGTGGATCGTCTCCAGCAGGACGTTGAAGAAGAGGACCGGGGAGATCATCGGCAGGGTGATGTTCCAGAACCGCCGCCACTTGCCGGCACCGTCGACCTCGGCGGCCTCGTACAGCTCACGGGGCACCTGCTTGAGACCGGCGAGGAAGATCACCATGGGAGCGCCGAACTGCCAGACGGTGAGCGCCACCAGGCTGTAGATGATCATTTCCGGATCGCCGGTCCAGCCACCGACGTCGAGGCCGAAGATCTTCTGCGTACGGTCGACGATCGCGTCGTCGGAGAAGATGGCCTTCCAGACGATCGCGATGGAGACGCTGGCCCCGATCAGCGACGGCGCGTAGAAGGCGGCCCGATAGAAGGCCTGTCCACGCCGCTTCTGGGCCAGCAGCAGCGCCACACCGAGGGCCAGCAGCAGCTTGAGGGGCGTGCCGACGACGACGTACCACAGCGTCACCCGCACCGAGTGACGCCAGCGCGGGTCGGCGAACATCTCGGAGAAGTTGTCCAGGCCGATCCACTTGGGCGCGTCGAACAGGTTGTAGTCGGTGAAGGCGAAGTAGAGCGAGGCGATCATCGGACCCGCTGTGAGCAGCAGGAATCCGGCGATCCACGGCGACATGAAGAGGTAGCCGGCCAGGTTCTCCCGGCGGCCCCGCCGCTTGAGTGTGGCGGGGCTCGGGGCTTCGGCCGGACCGTGCCGCGGCTCGGAGCGCTCGTCCTTGGACAGGCCCTCCGTCGCAGGGGCGTGTGTCACGGTGGTTCCCATCAGGTGCCGAGAGCCGTCTTCGACTCGGTGAAGAACTGCTTGACGGCGTCGTCGACCGTGCGCGTGCCGAGGCCGAGTTCCTCACCGATGCGCAGGAAGGCGGCCTCACAGATGTCCGCGCCGTTCGGGTGCGGGGTGATGGGCTCCAGGACGCCCGCCGCGACGAGGGACTCCTCGTACTCGGCGATGGCCTTGTTGACCGGGTCGGTCGGCTGGAACGCGTCGTACTGGGCCTGCGTCGCGGGCACTCCACGGTCGTAGCCCATGATCTTGGCGACCTCGGGCTCGTGCACCATGAAGTTGATGAACTGCGCGACTTCCTTGGGGTGCTGCGTGCGCTTGGACGCGCTGAGCATGAGCGAGCCGAGGTACTGGCCGGTCTTCTTGCCGTCGGTGGTCGGGATGGGCGCCAGGCCGTATTCGCTCTTGCCCTCGGAGGTGTAGCGGACGGTGAAGTTGTCCCAGGTGAACTCACCGGCGGCGAGTTCGGCGGCGACCGCCGACTTGGGCTTGATCTGCGCGACCTTCTTGGGGTCGGCGTAGAGGCCCTCCTCGATGCCCTTCTCGGCCTTCGACCACCAGGCCTTCAGGTCCGCCTCGGTGAAGCCGAGCCCGTCCTCGGTGAAGAACGCCTTGCCGTTCTGGCGCAGGTACAGGTCGTAGAGGTACATCACGCCGTACATGCCACTGTCGCCGGCGCGCCCCGCCTTGTCGCGGATCTTCTTCATCGCCGCGTCGAAGTCGTCCCAGGTCCACCCCTGTTCCGGCTTCACACCGGACTTGGTGTAGACGGGCTTGTCGATCACCAGGGCCATCGAGTTGGAACCGACCGGGATCCCGAGCAGCTTTCCGTCGACCTCGCCGAACTTCTCCAGGCCGGCTCTGAAGCCGTCCAGGGAGAGGTTGCCGGCCTCGACCTGTGGGCTGAGATCGAGCAGCACATTCTTGGCATCGTATTTCCGCAGGAAACCGATGGCATTCTGGAACACATCCGGAGGATTTCCACCGGAGGCCTGGGTGTTGAACTTCTTCCAGAAGTCGAGGTACGGCTGGAAGTCCGTCTTCACCTTGATCTTCGGGTACTTCTTCTCGAAAAGCGCGATGCTCTTCTTGATGCGCTCGGCACGGTCCTCCGCGCCCCACCAGGCGTAACGGATCGTCACCGTCCCGTCCCCCGCGCCACTGTCACCGCCACAGGCGGTGGCCGTCGCCCCCAGTCCCGCGACGGCCAATGAGGCTCCGGCCGCCTTGAGGACCGTCCGCCTCTCAACGTTCCTGTTTTGCTGCATGGTTGAGCCTCCCCGCGACGCTGCGTCCCGCGCCATGAATCGTTTCAAGTAAGCGCTTGCTGGCACAAGGTACGGAGAGCCTCAGGAGACGTCAATGATTCGGACAGGAATTGATGGAAAGCGGAGTCGGCGCCGCGCCGGGTGAGACGGCCTCGCAGGTGACGGCCGGTCAACTGAAAGCGCAGGTCGGCGAGTTGCGGTCGACGGGCCGAACGCCACGAGGGCCGTCGAGCGGCCGACGGACGAGACTGAAAGGAGTCAGTGGGGCACAGCCCGTCCGCCGCCCCCGAACCGCCCCGCACCGCCTCCGGAGCACGACGGGTCGACCGCGCACGAGTGCCGCACACGGAGGCGAGAAGCACGGGATCCGGCCAGCTGATGAAGAACCCCGGGGCGTCGCGGCAGCGCGTCACCACAGACCGCCGACCGCGACCCCCTCCCCCGACCTCAGGGGCCGAGGATGCGGGCGGTCACACCGAACACCCCGCACCACCACCACGAAAAACGACCCGGCCCACGTTTCCGTGGACCGGGTCGTCGTCATCCGGTGGGCGATACTGGGTTCGAACCAGTGACCTCTTCGGTGTGAACGAAGCGCTCTCCCACTGAGCTAATCGCCCGGACGCAGGAAGAACATTACCCCATGTCAGGGGGTGCCTCGGACCACACGCGCAATCCCCCGCGCCGTCCCGTCGAGGCTCACTGGTTCTTGATGTTCCAAGGCATCTCGAAGCCGAACTTCCAGACGTAGAAACCGACGAGGCCGGCCACGATCACCAGGCCGATCGACGTCAGAATGATGTTGCGGCGCCGCACCTTGGGGTCGAGGGCGCGCTGGGTGGCCGCGGTGACCTTCCGCTTGGTCCAGCGGAGCACCAGCTGGGCCCAGACGAATTCCGTCGCCCAGATCGCCATACCGCCGAAGATCACGACCCAGCCGGGGCCCGGCAGCGGGAGCATGATCACACCCGCGACCACGACGGCCAGACCGACGACGAAGATGGCCACCTGCCAGCTCAGGTGCAGCATCCGCCGCGCCCTGACGAATTCCGGCGCACGAGATCCGAGCGGCGCTTCGTTCTTGGCCACATCGGCCTCACTGTTCGCTACGTTGGTGTCACTCTTCGTTCCGTCGGCCGCCACGGCGACCTCCCCCGTTCCGTAACTCCCCGTATCCATACGGCCAAACCCTACCGGAGAGAAACCGGTCACCGGAATGGTCGTACCGACAGAAGACGGTCTCGGCCGGATGAGCTACCAAAAGCGACGCAAAACTCCCAGAGGGGTTTACAACGGCACCGTAGGTGGCATGTCGATTTCGCCGACGTGCGAATCCCCGAGCGCACACTGAGCGAAAGGCCTTGGCGCTTATGAACACCACGGTCAGCTGCGAGCTGCACCTGCGCCTCGTTGTGTCGAGCGAGTCCTCACTGCCCGTTCCCGCGGGACTGCGGTATGACACGGCCGATCCCTACGCCGTGCACGCCACCTTCCACACCGGAGCAGAGGAAACGGTCGAATGGGTGTTCGCCCGCGACCTCCTCGCCGAGGGCCTGCACCGGCCCACCGGTACCGGTGACGTCCGTGTCTGGCCGTCGCGCAGCCACGGTCAGGGCGTCGTGTGCATCGCCCTGAGCTCCCCGGAGGGCGAAGCCCTCCTCGAAGCTCCGGCGCGGGCCCTGGAGTCCTTCCTGAAGCGCACAGACGCCGCCGTGCCTCCCGGCACGGAACACCGGCACTTCGACCTCGATCAGGAGCTCTCGCACATCCTGGCGGAAAGCTAGGAGGCGAGGGCCACAGAGCCGCCCGGCGCCGTCCACTCGGGGAGACGGCTCGGGCCTAGACAACCGAATACGGCTTCAGGCCGACCCATCGACGCCGTCGTCGCGGACCTCCGCGCGGCGGCGTCGCCGTGTCGTGGCCCCACGAACCGGGGGCGGGCACCAATCGGGCCCCTGGCCCGTTCCGCTCGTACCAGGGGTGCAGCAGGGGTGCCCCAGGACGGTCCACACCGGTCCGCCGCCTCGCCGGGCCATTACCATCGGCCAGCATCGGCGGGCGCCCGCCCGACCCTCGCAGGCCAGGGAGCGAAACGTGCTGATCACCCACGACACCCGGTGTTCCCTAGACGCCGTGGTCGATCTGGTGAACACCGCGCCGGAGAACGACACGGCGACCGACGGGCTCGCGACTGTCGCGGCGCTCGCCGACTTCGTACGAAACCACGAGGTCAGCGAGGTCGGAGTGTTGTCGGAGCTCGACCTCGCGGCCGTACGCAGGGTCCGCGGCCGATTCGCGGAGGTCTTCGCGGCCACCGACCCCGCCGCGGCCGCCGCCGTGATCAACGACCTGATCGCCGCCGCGGGCACCACGCCCCGGCTCACCGATCACGACGGGTACGACTGGCATGTGCACTACTTCGCGCCGGGCGCGTCGCTGGCCGACCACCTCTCGGCCGACTGCGGCATGGCGCTCGCCTTCTTCGTGGTCGCCGGAGAACAGGAGCGGCTGCGCCGCTGCGAGGCCCCCGACTGCAGACGGGCTTTCGTGGACCTCTCCCGGAACCGGTCGCGCCGCTACTGCGACAGCCGCACCTGCGGAAACCGCCTGCACGTGGCCGCCTACCGGGCACGCCGCAAGGAGGCGGCGGGCTGAAACGGGCCGCCGGCCGGCGCGGCCCGGGTGCGCGTACGGGGGCTGACGGAGCCCTCGACGGGTGACGTCAGGGGCTCCGTTTACAGCTCACAGCATCAGCAGGTCGTGCAGTGACGCCATGAGCAGCAGGCAGCCGATCACCGCTAGGAAGATCATCAGCGGTGGCTGGGAGAGCGCGAAGAGACAACCTCGCCGCTCCTCTGGCGGGGCGGTGGTGTCGCTCTGTGTTGTGTCCAGCATCTCGCCGCGATGATGACGCAGCGGAGACCCTCCGCGCGATCAACCCACCCGGAATGACGGAGAGTTCGCCAATATCCACAATGTACGGAGCGAACCTGATCACTTCGGCGCCGCTGGCCGACCTTCTGTGTCGTTTCAGTCCGCGTCCCTTCGGACGGGCCGGAGGCCGTGGTCGCCGCGGTCAGATGCCGTGCTTCTTGAGGATCGCCTCGATGTCGCTGAAGTCGTCCGCGCCGGACGCACCGGACGCGCCGGAACCCGCCTTCCGAGGTGTCGCCGCCGGGCGGGACGCCGGCCGTGCGCCCTGGCCCAGCGAGGGGGCCGAGGCCGCCGGGGCTATCGCCTCGGTCCGGGAGGCCTTGGCCTCCTTGCGCTCCTTGCCGGTGACCCCTCGGCGCCGCTCCACGGCGCGGGTGGTCATGAACAGGAACCAGGCGGCGCCGAGCACACCGAAACCGGCCCACGCCGTCGGGCTGAACGCGGTGTCGGCCACCCACTCGACGACTCCGGTCATCACCAGACCGAGCGGGACGAGCGAGTAGGCGGCGATGCGGGTCGCCCGCAGGAAACGCTTCCGATACGCCGTGAGCGCGGCGATGCCCAGGCCTGCCGCTGAGACGGCGGCACACACTGTCTCGGCAATCATCCGGTCCTCCAGGCGGTGCTCGGTCGGGCGTTCGTGTTGCGTCCCTTCCATCCTGCACCGCCACGCGTCCGATATGCCATGGTCCGGGGAGACCTCAGGGACATCTCCGGGTCGTCTCGGGGTCGGTGCCCTCCCCGGGGTGGATCCGGCCCACACCCGGCACGGGCCAGGAAACTGGGAGACTGATCCCATGAGCGACTCCTCACCCGTGCCGTCCGCCGTCGTCCTGGACGTCTGGTGCGAACTCCAGTGCCCCGACTGCCGCAGCGCCCTCGACGACATCCGAGCGCTGCGAGCCCGCTACGGCGACCGTCTCGACGTACGGCTGCGGCACTTCCCGTTGGAGAAGCACCAGCACGCCTTCGCCGCCGCGCAGGCCGCCGAGGAGGCCGCGGAGCAGGGACAGGCGTGGCCGTACGTCGAGGCCGTACTCGGCCGGGTCGAGGAACTGGGCCGCGCCGGGGAGCCGTTCCTGGTGGATGCGGCCCGTGAACTCGGTCTGGACGACGAGGAGTTCGACACGGCGCTGATCGACGGCCGGCACATCCTGATCGTCGACGCCGACCAGGCCGAGGGCAAGGCGATCGGCGTGACCGGCACGCCCACCTACGTCATCGGCGGCGAGCGTCTCGACGGCGGCAAGAGTCAGGCGGGGCTGCGCGAGCGCATCGAGGAGATCGCCGACCGGCTGCTGGCCGAGGGCGCCTGACCACCGGGACCGTCGGCGGCGCCGCCCACCTCGGCGGCCGCCCACCTCGGCGGGCGTCTCCGCCGACGGGCACGCGGAGCCGCACACCCGCAGCCACCGGTGATCCCCGCGCTCCGGAGCTGTCGGAGAGGCACGCACTCCGGAGCCGTCAGAGCAGCGGCTTGGAGAGGTGGTAGGCGGTCGTCTCGTAGCCGAGGGACTCGTAGAGGCACTCGGCCCGGAAGTTTCCCGCGAAGACGTTGAGCGCGATGACGGGCTTCCCGGCCGCCATCGCCTGGGCCTCGGCCAGGAGCATCAGCGTACGGCCGTGTCCCCTGCCCCGGTGGGCGGCGTCCGCCTCCACGTCGTACACGAAGGCCCTGTCCTCGCTCAGCCACAGCCAGAGCGTCCCGACTCTCGTGCCGTCGTGCTCCAGCACGCTGCACAGGTTGTTCGCGGAGGCCACTCCCTGCGGCAGACAGCGCTCGTAGTCCAGGGCGGCCTTCGCGTACGCCTCCGCCTCCGGCATGCCACGGGTGATCCAGTCCTGGGCATAGCCCTCCAGACCGGCCTCCTTCCACGGCCCGTACTCGGCCTCGGTCATGGGCCGGCCCCTGCTGCCCTCGGGCAGTTCGGGTGGAGTGTCGCCGAGGGCCTTGCTCATGCCACGGTTGCGCAGGACGTAGCCGAGCGCCTGGGTCAGCCGCAGGGCGGGCTCGGCGCCGGCCGGGACGGACACCTCGATCCGCCGACAGCCCCAGCCGCGGGCCACCTCCTCGGCGGCGAGCGCCGCCACCGTGGCCCGGCCACGCCGCCGGTCCGGTTCGTCGATCCGCAGATCCAGGATCCGCGCGGCCGTCGACCCGGGGTCGGGGCGCGTGCCGAGGTGTATCCCGCCGACGGGACGGCTGTTGACACACACCTGGTAGCGACGCGAGCGCGTCCCGTCGGCGGCGTGCTGAAGCGGCTCGATGGGCCGCAGGGTGGTGGTCATCAGGGGTGTTCTACCCGCTCCGGACCGCCGGGGCAGCCGAATATCCCGAGCTTTCGTCCGGGACCTCCCTCGGCGGTGCTCACGGATCCAGGTCGTCGCCGGACCGCTCGTCGAAGACCCGCATCGCCTTGGCCGTCACCGGGCCCGGGGTGGCCGACAGCTCGCGGGCGTCCACACGGTGCACCGACTGCACGTCGCGCAGGCTCGACGTCAGGAAGACCTCGTCGGCGCGGTCCAGGACGTCCAGCGGCAGGTCGGTCTCGCGGGCGCCGGTCCACTCGACGACGAGGGCGCGGGTGATGCCCGCGAGGCAGCCGGAGGCGACCGGCGGGGTGTGCAGCTCGCCGTCGAGGACGACGAAGACGTTGGAGCCGGTGCCCTCGCAGAGCTGCCCCACCGTGTTGGCGAACAGCGCCTCGGTGGCGCCCTGTTCGTGGGCGCGGGCGAGAGCGACGACGTTCTCGGCGTACGAGGTGGTCTTCAGGCCGGTGAGGGCGCCGCGCTCGTTGCGGGTCCAGGGGACGGTGATCGCGGCGGTGGAGTCGGCGCGCCGTGCGGTCTCGCCGAGGGCGACGACGAGGGTGGGGCCGTGGTCGCCGCGGTCGGAGCCGAGCGGGGAGAGGCCGCCGGTGTAGGTGATGCGCAGTCGGCCGAGCGCGACCGGTTCGGCCGCCAGGACGGCGGAACAGGCGCGGCGCACCTCGTCCAGGTCCGGCTCGGGCAGACCGAGTCCGCGGGCCGAGAGGGTGAGCCGGTCGAGGTGGCGGGTCAGCGCGAACGGCCGGCCCCCGACCGCCTTCACGGTCTCGAAGACGCCGTCGCCCACGGTCAGTCCGTGGTCGAGGACGGAGACACGGGCGGAGTCGATGTCCTGCAGTCCGCCGTCGAGCCAGATCTTCACGTAAGGGTCCTCCCACTCGCCTCGTACGTTCCCGACGCTACCGCGAGCAGCCGGGCGGCCTTCAGCTCGGTCTCGCGCCACTCCGCCTCGGGGTCCGACCCCCAGGTGATGCCCGCACCGGTGCCGAAGCGCAGCTCGCCCGCCGCCCGGTCGATCCAGAAGGTGCGGATGCCGACGGCCAGCTCCGCGGTGCCCCGGTCGGCGTCGACCCAGCCGACGCCGCCGCAGTACGGGCCGCGCGGGGCGGTCTCCAGGGTGTCGATGATCCGCAGGGCGCTCGACTTGGGCGCCCCGGTGACGGAGCCGGGCGGGAAGGCGGCGGCGAGCAGTTCGGGCCAGCCGGCGTGGTCGCGCAGTTCACCGCGGACCAACGACACCAGATGCACCAGACCAGGATGCTTCTCCACGGCGCAGAGGTCGGGGACGGTCACGGTGCCGGTGGCGCAGACCTGCCCGATGTCGTTGCGGACGAGGTCGACGATCATCACGTTCTCGGCGTAGTCCTTCTCCAGGAGGTCCGCCTCGGTGGCTCCGGTGCCCTTGATCGGGCCGGACTCGACGACCCTGCCGTCGCGGCGCAGGAAGAGCTCGGGGGAGGCGGTGGCGATCTCGACGCCGTGCCCCGGAAGGCGAATCGTTCCTGCAAATGGGGCCGGGTTCCCGCGGGCCAGCAGGGCGGTGAGGGCGTCCACGTCGGCGTCCGGCGCGACGGGCGCCGACAGCACCCGGCAGAGGTTCGCCTGGTACACCTCACCGGCGGCGATGTGCTCACGGATGCGGCGCACCCCCGCCGTGTACGCGGCGCGGTCGAGCGAGGAGGTCCAGTCGTCGAGGCGCGGCCCGTGCCACTCCCCCGGGACGGGGGCGGGCGCGTTTTCGCGACGTACGTCACGGAAGCGCGCGCACACCAGACCGCCCTCGTAGTCCGCGCACACGGCCCAGAAGCCGGAGGAGTCCAGGGCGGCGGCGTCGCTGGTCACATCGGTGAGACCGGTGGCCACGAGGTTGCCGAAGCGAGCGAGCGGAGGGAGGTCGGGCACGCAGTCGAGTCTAGGACGGGTGCCCCACGGCCGGGCCCGGCCGGGTCCCGGACTGGACGCACCGCAGCACGCTGCACAAACGCGTTTTTGTACTGGCCCCGGAATCCGCTAGAGTTCAACTCGTCGCCGGGACGCGTGAGCGGAGCGGAAACGACAAGCGGACGTAGCTCAGTTGGTAGAGCGCAACCTTGCCAAGGTTGAGGTCGCCAGTTCGAACCTGGTCGTCCGCTCGCAGGAACGTGGGGGATCCACCCGACCCCCCGCACTCCTGGTGGAGTGGCCGAGAGGCGAGGCAACGGCCTGCAAAGCCGTCTACACGGGTTCAAATCCCGTCTCCACCTCCAAGGACGATTAGCTCAGCGGGAGAGCGCTTCCCTGACACGGAAGAGGTCACTGGTTCAATCCCAGTATCGTCCACTGAGGCCTGAGGGCTTCCGGAGCCACAGGGCTTCACCCCGCGCGATTAGCTCAGCGGGAGAGCGCTTCCCTGACACGGAAGAGGTCACTGGTTCAATCCCAGTATCGCGCACGCAAGATCCACGGCCCCCGGGCTGTGATCCCGAGGACGATTAGCTCAGCGGGAGAGCGCTTCCCTGACACGGAAGAGGTCACTGGTTCAATCCCAGTATCGTCCACACGCACCGAGCCCCCGGCCATCTCGTACGGCCGGGGGCTTCGTCGTGTGCGGGTGAGCGGAGGGCGCGAATGCGCCCCGCGCCTCAGCTGGAGAAGAGCATGTGGCCGAAGCCTCGGTTGTGGTGACCCCCGTGGTGGCCGCCGTGGTGCCCACCATGGTGACCGCCCTGTGGGGCGCCCCAGGCCGGGGCGTTGTGACCGCCGCCCGCCGGGTACTGCGGGGCGGCCGGCGGCGGAGGCACGGCCGGGCCGCCGGCCCACTGGCCCTCCAGGCGGGTCAGGGCCTCCAGCTCGCCGTAGTCGAGGAAGATCCCGCGGCAGCCGCTGCACTGCTCGATCTGCACGCCACTGCGGTTGTAGGTGTGCATCGGCGCATGACACTTCGGACACTGCATGTGCATGGTTCGGCTCAACTCCTCGCCGTTCGGTCCTGCTTCGCGTTACGCCAGGACAGACACTGTCCGGCTGCGGTCGGTTGCACCCTACTTCGGGAAAGGCTCCACCAACTCAGGCGGGATGCTTCCCATTCGGTCACATGCGTCCACAACGGACTGCTGCGCGTCGTCGAGGGGGCGTCCGGCACCGGTGGACTTCGCGATCGCCAGGGCGGCGGTCTGCACGGTGAGTGCGCGGGCCGGTACTTCCAGTGAGGGCCAGGGATCGCCGTCGGCGGGGACCGCGGGACCCGAGGCCGTCCGGTACGCGGTGAGGAAGCGGGTCCACTCGTCGGGGTGCAGGAGGCCGCAGGCGTACCAGGCGGCCGGGCGGGCGAGGTCCCAGGCGGGGACGCCCACGCCCAGGTCGTCGACGTCGATGAGGCGCCAGGGGCCGGTGGTCGCGGGGTGGCGGACCAGTTGGCCGAGGTGCAGATCGCCGTGGCAGAGGGTGGTCGTGTCCGGCATGGGCGCCTCGGACCTGGCCCAGGCGGGGAGGGTGCGCCAGGCGCGGAGCACCGGTGCCGTGGCCGGGTGGTGGGGTGCCGCGGCCTCGAGGCGGGCGATGGCCCGGGCGGCCTTGGCCGGGCCGCGCATGGGCGGCAGGCCGGGGGGCGCGGCTTGCCGGTGGAGACGGGCGAGGAGGGTGGCCGCCTCCTCCCACGGGGCGGCCTGCGGGGTGTCGGGGTCCACCGGAGTCCCGTACGGCCAGAACGTGACCAGGCGGCCGTGGAGGGGGGTGGGGACGGTGTCGACGGGTGCCAGGAGGGTGTCGGGGTGGGCGGCGGCGACGGTCAGACGGAGGGCCAGGTGGGTGGGGTCCGTGTCGGGGGCGTGGGCCTTCGCGACGGTGTCCGCGTGGCGGACGACCGTGCCGTCGGCGCGTTCCGCGAGGACCGTGTCGGGGTGGGCGCAGGGGGCCAAGTGGGGGTGGGCCGCGCTGCGCACCCTGGCCCGGAGAGCGGGGAGTACGTCGGCGTCGGCTGTGGCGGTCATGGGTCCCCCTGCGGATGTCGTGCGGCGCTGGCGCTGAGCCTACGTTTCGGGGACGCCCTGGTGAGGCGGGGTTCGGTGGGAAGTCTCGCGGCTCGGAGGTGACGGGCGCCGCCCGCGCCCCCATGCCGGCTGCGCCGGGCAAGACAACGCCCGCGCAGCTCCCCAGCTGCGCGGGCGTTTATTTGCCGTCCGCCGCACCCCCGTCCCCACGGGGTTTCATGGATGGATGTCCCCGCCCGGACCGCTCTTCCGGGCCTGGAGTCGCCGCTCAGCGCCCCAGCATCACACCCACGGACGACGCTTGTGTGACCACTGCTTCCCAGCCGCCGAAGGCGTACACGAGCAGGGCCGCCAGGGGGAGGACCATCGCGGTCGCGACCAAGGGGTGGCGACGGCCCGGACGGCGGTCGGCGGTGAACATCTTGCGCTCCCGTGCGCGGATCGCGGTCCGCGGTGCCGTGTGGGCCATGGTCCCTCCTCTGACTTCTCGTAGGTCTGGCTCTGTTGGTTCGGGTCTCGCTGTGCCGTTGGCAGCGGCGGGTGTCTGACCTCGGGGGACGAGTGCTGCACCCGCCGCTTGACCTCAAATCTAGGCGTGCGGCGGGTCCGGGTCGTCATGCCCTCGTACCGATTGCCGGGCCTCCCCGAGGATGAGCGGTGACCTGCGACGTACTCCCCAGGGTGGAGACGGGGTCCTACGTCTCGGGGTCTTCCCGGAAGGGACGTCCGGTCTGCCCCCTGTTGTCACGCCGTGTTGTCACGCCGTTCGCTCCGAGCCGTCCTCGCGGGGCACCGGTTGTTCGACGAGGGCCAGGACCCTGTTCGCCATGAACCTGGCCGTTCGTACGACCGAGCCGTTGCGGGTGACTTCGCTCACTTCCACTACACCTCGGCGTACCGCCGTCTCCACCCGGCGGCCCGCCCTGCTCGCGATCACCTCGTACGTGCGCGTCGTGTCCCCGGCGTCGACGACTATCTCCACACGGTCACCCTTCACGGGTTCAATCCCCCTTCTGTGGCGGGTGGTTGGGATCACAGGCAGCCCAACACCGGCCCGAACTCCTGTTCCCTGACCACCCTTCAAGTTTCCCACCCGGCACTGACAATCGATCGGGTCGTGAGGGCGCGGCCTCTGCGCACGCCCGGCCGTGGAAACGTAAGCTGTGGCTCGTCAGACGGAACGGGCAGCGGGGATGAACATGGCGATGATGCGCCTGAGGCGCGAGGACCCGCGCGTCGTCGGCTCGTTCAGGATCCACAGACGGCTCGGCGCGGGTGGAATGGGCGTCGTCTACCTGGGCTCCGACCGGCGTGGACAGCGCGTCGCGCTCAAGGTGATCCGGCCTGATCTGGCGGAGGACCAGGAGTTCCGGTCGCGGTTCGCGCGTGAGGTGTCCGCGGCGCGGCGGATCCGGGGCGGGTGCACCGCCCGGCTGGTCGCCGCCGATCTGGAGGCGGACCGTCCGTGGTTCGCCACGCAGTACGTACCGGGGCCCTCGCTGCACGACAAGGTCGCCGAGGAGGGACCCATGTCGGCCGCCGACGTGGCCGCCGTCGGCGCCGCCCTCTCCGAGGGGCTGGTGGCCGTGCACGAGGCCGGGGTCGTGCACCGGGATCTGAAGCCGTCCAACATCCTGCTGTCCCCGAAGGGGCCGCGGATCATCGACTTCGGCATCGCCTGGGCGACCGGGGCATCCACCCTGACCCATGTCGGCACGGCCGTGGGGTCGCCCGGGTTCCTCGCGCCCGAGCAGGTGCGCGGGGCCGCGGTCACACCGGCCACGGACGTCTTCTCCCTCGGGGCCACGCTCGCCTACGCGGCGACCTCCGACTCCCCCTTCGGACAAGGCAGTTCGGAGGTCATGCTCTACCGGGTGGTGCACGAGGAGCCGCAGCTGCGCGGGGTGCCCGACGCGCTCGCCCCGCTCGTCCGCGCCTGTCTGGCGAAGGACCCGGACGAGCGGCCCAGCACTCTGCAACTGTCCCTGCGACTCAAGGAGATCGCCGCACGCGAGGCGCAGGGCCTGGCCGATGTCCGGCCGCCCGCGCCGCGCGGCGATCCGGACCGGCCCTCGGGGCGGCTCGCGGAGCAGTACGTCGAGCAGCGGACGTTGCGCCAGCCGGAGCCCCGTGGCACCCAGCCGGGAAGGCCGGGTGCGCCCGGGACGCCACCGCCCCGGAACGGTTCTCGTACGGGTGGTGGAGGAGCGAGGACCGGTGGCGGATCGCGGTCGGGGGGCCGGCCCGTGCCGTCCCGCAACACCTCCGGGTCGGGGAAGCGGCCCGCGCCGCGCAGTGGTGCGGGGCGACCGGGGCCGCGGACCAACGGCACCGGGCGGCGGCCCGCCAATCCCCGGTTGTTGCGGCAGCGGCTCGTCGTCTTCGTCGTGGTGACGTTGCTGGCCGCGCTCGGGATCGCCACGGCACAGGGGTGCCAGGGGCCGTCGCGGGGGCTCGGCGGGGACGGCCTCCGGCAGGAGCGGTTGCTCGCGGAGCCGGACGGCGACTGACCGCCGAACGGCGCCATGGCCCCGAAGGACGGGGTTCGGGCCTGCGGCTCGGTCGTTCGTCGCGGTTCCGAGAGGCCGGTCGCGCGGTTCCCCGCGTCGCTGGTGGGGCGGGGCAGTTCGCCACGCGCCCCTCTCCGAGTCAGTTCTGCGGGCGGCCCGTCGCCACCGCGTAGAAGGCGACGGCCGCCGCCGCGCCCACGTTGAGGGAGTCGACCCCGTGGGCCATGGGGATACGGACCCATTCGTCGGCGGACATCAGGGCCTTGGTGGAGAGGCCGTCGCCCTCGGCACCGAGCATGAGGGCCACGCGGTCCATACGGTGCGGGGCAGCCTCGTCGAGGGACTTCGCCTTCTCGTCCGGAGTGAGGGCGAGAAGCGTGAAGCCGGCGTCGCGTACGGCGTCGAGGCCCTTGGGCCAGGCGTCGAGACGGGCGTACGGGACGGAGAAGACCGCGCCCATGGAGACCTTGACGCTGCGGCGGTAGAGCGGGTCGGCGCAGTCCGGGGAGAGCAGGACCGCGTCCATGCCGAGGGCTGCGGCCGAGCGGAAGATCGCGCCGATGTTGGTGTGGTCGTTGACCGACTCCATGATCACGACCCGGCGGGCGGCGCCCAGGAGCTGGTCGGCCGTCGGGAGGGGCTTTCGCTGCATGGAGGCGAGGGCGCCCCGGTGCACGTGGTAGCCGGTGACCTGTTCGGCGAGCTCGGGGCTGACCGCGTAGACAGGGGCCGGGAGTTCGTCGATGACGTCGCGCATGACGTCGACCCACTTGGCGGAGAGCAGCATCGAGCGCATCTCGTAGCCGGCTTCCTTGGCCCGTCTGATGACCTTCTCGCCCTCGGCGATGAACAGGCCCTCGGCGGGTTCGCGCCTGCGGCGCAGCTCCACGTCGGTCAGGCCGGTGTAGTCGCGCAGGCGCGGATCGTTCGGGTCCTCGACGGTGATGAGATCGGCCACAGGGTGATACTGCCTTGTCCTGGGTGTGGTGCCAACGGCTTGGGACGGGTTGGGTTACCCGTGGTTACGGTGTGGGGCCCCGGGCCGCACCGGAATCAGACGTTCACTTCGGGCCCGCCCGCACGGTCGGGCGTTCGCCCCGGGGCCACCGCCGTGATCAGGCGTCCGGCTCGGGGCCCACCTTGACGACCTCGCCGATGACGATGACCGCCGGCGGCTTGACCTCCCTCGTCAGCACGGTCTCGGCGACGGTGGCGAGGGTCGCGTCGACCCGGCGCTGGGCGGCCGTGGTGCCCTCCTGGATTAGGGCGACCGGGGTGTCCGGGGACTTGCCGTTCGCCACCAGGGTCTCGGCGATCCGCCCGATCTTGTCGACGCCCATGAGGATCACGAGGGTGCCGGTGAGGCGGGCGAGGGCGGGCCAGTCCACCAGGGACCGCTCGTCGTCGGGGGCCACATGGCCGCTGACGACGGTGAACTCGTGGGCGACGCCCCGGTGGGTGACCGGGATGCCGGCCGCGCTCGGGACGGAGATCGAGCTGGAGATGCCGGGGACGACCGTGCAGGGGATGCCGGCCTCGGCCAGGGCCTGGAGCTCCTCCATGCCGCGACCGAAGACGTACGGGTCACCGCCCTTGAGGCGGACGACCGACTTGCCCTGCTTGGCGTGCTCGATCAGCGCGTTGTTGATGGCCTCCTGCGCCATGAAGCGGCCGTACGGGATCTTCGCGGCGTCGATCACCTCGACGTGCGGCGGGAGTTCGGCGAGGAGGTCGCGGGGGCCGAGGCGGTCGGCGATGACCACATCGGCCTCGGCGAGGAGGCGGCGGCCGCGCACGGTGATGAGGTCCGGGTCACCGGGGCCGCCGCCGACGAGGGAGACGCCCGGGGTGCGGGTGCGGTGGTGAGGGGCGACGAGGGTGCCGTCGCGCAGGCCCTCGACGACCGCGTCGCGGATGGCGGCGGTGTGGCGGGGGTCGCGCCCCTCGGCGCGGGCGGTGAGGACGGCGACCGTGACGCCCTCACTGTGGCCGGTCGCCGGGGTCCAGGCGGTGGCCTCCTCGGCGCTGTCGGAGCGTACGCACCAGATGCGGTGGCGCTCCGCCTCGGCGGACGCGCGGGTGTTCGCCTCCGGGTCGCCGGTGGCGATGAGGACGTACCAGGCCTCGGCGAGGTCGCCCTCCGTGTAGCGGCGCTTCTCCCAGGTCAGCTCGCCCGCGTCCACCATCGCCTCCACGGAGGGAGTGGCGCTCGGCGAGACGAGGACGATGTCGGCACCGGCCGCGATGAGGGCGGGCAGACGACGTTGGGCGACCTGGCCGCCGCCGATGACGACCACTCGGCGGCCGGCGAGGCGGAGGCCTACGGGGTAGGCGGGGTGTTCGGCCATGAGGGTGCGGCTCCTCGGGCTGGCGGCGTGCGAGGCGGGCCACTGCGGCTTTGGAGGGGCCCTGACGTGCGGATGTGCGGATGTGCGGATGTGCGGATTCTAAGGGGCGGGTGGGGTGGGCGGCTCAGCAGGCTCATGGGCTGGGCGTCGCCGCCGGGTGCGGGAGGGGGTGGGGCTGTGCCCACTCCCCCGCCCTGCGAACGACCGCCCACAGCTCAGCCGGGTCGGAAGGACGCCCGGCCTCCGCTCACCTGCCTTCTGCTCCTACTTCTCGGTGACCCCCGCCGAGTCGAAAGTCGCCACCTCGTGCATCGCTCTGGCCGCGCTCTGCACGACCGGGAGGGCGAGCAGGGCGCCGGTGCCCTCGCCGAGGCGGAGGTCGAGGTCGACCAAGGGGCGCAGGCCGAGCTTCTGGAGGGCGGCGACGTGGCCCGGTTCGGCGCTGCGGTGGCCCGCGATGCACGCGGCGAGGACCTCGGGGGCGATGGCGCGGGCCACCAGGGCGGCGGCGCCGGCGCTGACGCCGTCGAGGATCACCGGCGTACGCAGGGAGGCGCCGCCGAGGAGGAGGCCGACGATGGCGGCGTGCTCGAAGCCGCCGATGGCCGCGAGGACGCCGATGGGGTCGGCGGGGTCCGGCTGGTGGAGTTCGATGGCCCGGCGCACGACCTCGGTCTTGCGGGCGAGGGTCTCGTCGTTGATGCCGGTGCCCCGGCCGGTGACCTCGGCGGGGTCGGCGCCGGTGAAGACGGCGATCAGGGCGGCGGAGGCCGTGGTGTTGGCGATGCCCATCTCGCCCGTGAGCAGGGCCTTGTTGCCGGCCGCGACCAGGTCGCGGGCCGTCTCGATGCCGACCTCGATGGCCTGCTTGGCCTCCTCGCGGGTCATCGCGGGCCCGGTGGTCATGTCGGACGTGCCGGCACGGACCTTGCGGGGCAGCAGTCCCGGGGTCGCCGGGAGGTCGCTCGCCACGCCCACGTCGACGACGCAGACCTCGGCGCCCACCTGGGCGGCGAAGGCGTTGCAGACGGCTCCCCCGCCCAGGAAGTTGGCGACCATCTGGGCCGTCACCTCCTGCGGCCACGGGGTGACGCCCTGGGCGTGGACACCGTGGTCACCGGCGAAGATCGCGACGGCCGCGGGCTCCGGGATCGGCGGCGGGCACTGTCGGGACAGGCCGGACAGCTGGGCGGAGATGATCTCCAGCATGCCGAGGGCGCCCGCCGGCTTGGTCATGCGCTTCTGGCGCTCCCACGCCTCGCCGAGCGCCTTGGCGTCCAGCGGGCGGATCCCGGCGACGGTCTCGGCGAGCAGGTCGTGCGGCTCGGCGCCGGGCAGGGCGCGGCGGCCGTACGTCTCCTCGTGGACGACCCAGGACAGGGGGCGGCGCTTGGCCCAGCCCGCCTGCATCAGCTCGGGCTCCTCCGGGAACTCGTCGACGTAGCCCACGCACAGGTACGCCACGACCTCCAGGTGTTCGGGCAGTCCGAGGGCGCGGACCATCTCGCGCTCGTCGAAGAAGCTGACCCAGCCGACGCCGAGGCCCTCGGCGCGGGCCGCGAGCCACAGGTTCTCGACCGCGAGGGCGGAGGAGTACGGGGCCATCTGCGGCTGGGTGTGACGGCCCAGGGTGTGGCGGCCGCCGCGGGTCGGGTCGGCGGTGACGACGATGTTGACCGGGGTGTCGAGGATCGCCTCGATCTTCAGTTCCTTGAACTGCTTCGCCCGGCCCTTCGGCAGCGACTTCGCGTACGCCTCGCGCTGGCGTTGGGCGAGTTCGTGCATCGTGCGGCGGGTGTCGGCCGAGCGGATGACCACGAAGTCCCAGGGCTGCGAGTGGCCGACGGAGGGTGCCGTGTGGGCGGCCTCCAGGACACGGAGCAGCACGTCGTGCGGGATCGGGTCGCCGCGGAAGCCGTTGCGGATGTCGCGGCGCTCCCGCATGACCTTCAGGACGGCCTCGCGCTCGGCGTCGTCGTAGGGGGGTGCGGCCGGGCCTGTGGGCTGCCGCACTTCGTCCCTCACGTCTTCGGGTGTTTCGTCCACCGGGGCCGTGCTCTCTTCGGCTGCTGATTCCACTGCGTCTGTTTCCGGCACCGCCGGCTCACCGTCCTCCTGGTCGGCGGCCCTGGTGTCGAGGTCCTCGGCGTTCTGGACGACGTCCGGGTGGGTGTCGGCCGCCGCGAGCGGCTGCGGTACGACGAGCGTCTCGGTCTCGGAGCCCCGGGGGGCGGGGACCATGGCGACGGGCTCGCCCGCGCGCTCCGCCTCCGTCCGGCCTTCGGTCGCGTCGGTCTGTCCCTCGGCCGCCGGGAACTCGGCGGGGGCGGGCGTCGGTGCGGCGTCCTCGGCGAGCGGCGGGGCCACCATCCCCTGGGGCGGGGTCGGGGCCGGCTGCGCGGCGGTCGGCACGGAGCCGTCGGCGGGCACGAAGCTGCCCGCCGACTGGTCGGTGTCGGCCTCGGGCGCGGGCGTGGGCTCCGAGGAGGTCACCGCGACGGGCGGGGCGTCGGCCTCGAGCTGGGTCGGGGCCGGGGTCTGGATGACGGCGCCCTGAGGGGCGTCGACCTGGGTGGCCGGGGCCGACGGGGCGTCTGCGGCGGGGGGCTCTGCGGCCGTCGGAGCCGCGGTCGCCGGGTCCACGGACGCGGGGTCCACCGTCGCCGGGTCGGCCGCCGGCTCGGCCTGTTCCGCGGCAGGCGGGGCCTCTTCGGTCGGCTCGTCCGCGGGAGCGGGCTCCGGGGCGTTCACGGCGTCGGTCGGCTGGACTGTCGCGTCCACCTCCGTGGTCCCCGGCTCGACGACGGCGTCGGGGGTGAGGGGCTGCGAGGGCTCCGGCTGCGGGGTGGTCACGGTGGCCTGCGCCGCCACGACCTGGTCCAGGGCGGAGGCCTGAAGGTGGTGGTGGTCCTGGCCCCGCGCCTGATCCACCGGGTCCGCGACGGATGCGTCCGGCTCGGTGGCCTGCGGGTCCTCGACCGTGGGGTGCGGTTCCGGCTGTCCCGCCTGGTCGGTCTCCGTCGGCTGGACGCTCTCGGCGACGGCCTCGGGCCGGGGCTGAGCGGTCTCCGTCGCGAGGGTTTCCGGAGTCCGGGCCTCAGCCGCGTCCGCTGCCGCTTCCGTTGGCCGGGGCTCCTCGGCGGCCGAGGTGTCCGACTGCGGGACGCCTGGCGCGGGCTCGGTGTCGGGGGCGGTGACCGGGGAGACCTCGGCGGTCTGCTCGGCCGGGGACGCGGCGGTGGGCTCCTCGTTCGGGGCGGCGGTCGCGGGCTGCGGGTCCGGTACGTCGGTGGCGGCCTGCTCCTCGGCCACGGTGGACGGCGCCTGCTGCTCGGGAGCGGCGGGGGCCTGTTCGGGGCCCTCTGCCGCGGCCGACGGCACCGCCGGGTCGGCCTGCGCGGGTGCGGCGGTAGCGGCCTCGGGCTGCGTCGGCGGGGCCGCCTCGGCGGGCCGGGCCGGTGCGGCGTCCTCGACAGGGGCGACGGTCTCCGCCTCCTGCGCGACCTGGGGGACGTCCTGCGCCGCGGCGACGGTCTGCGCCTCGATCGGCTCGGCATCCTGGGCGGCCGGGGGGAAGGGCGTCGCGTCCGGTGCCTGCGCGGCCTCGGCGGGAGACGGGGCCTGCTCAGGGGCCGGGGCTTCAGGAGCCACGGGGGCCTGGGCTTCAGTGGCCTGGGCCGAGGGAGTCGTCGCGGCCGGTTCGGGCTGCGGCGTCGCGGGCTGCGGGACCTGCGCGGCCTCCTCGGCGGTCACGGTCACGGTCTCGGGCTCGGCCGTCTCCGGCGCCGTGGGCTCCGCGGCGGTCTCGGCGGGGGCCGGGATCCGATCGGCTACGGGCGCCTCGGCGGCCTCCGGCATCTGAGCGTGCTCGACGGGCTCGACGGCGACAGGCGCCTCGACCGGCTGCGGGGCCTCGGCCTCGACGACGGCCGACGCCTGGGCGGCCGCAGGAAGTCGCTCCTCGACGACATCGGGCGCTTCCACGACCTCCGGGGGCTGGACATGCGCCGCGACCGGCGTCCCGACCGCCTCCGGGGCGCGGAACTGCGCGACCGCGGCCTCCTGTGCCAGGGCGTAGGCGGCGTCCTGCGCCTGATGGAGGGCCTCGGGGTCCTGGATCTCCTCCTGGCCCTCGGCTGCCAGGGGCGCCTCGGCCACGACCACGGAGACCTGCGCCTCCTGCGGAGCGACCGTTTCTGCAGCCGCTCCCCCTGCGGCGACTCCCGGCGCGGGAGCGGCCTGGGCGGGGGCACCGACCCACTGGGACACGGGCTGCGGGGGCACGTCGAGGTACTCCGGACCGGTGGTGGCCGGACCGGGGTGGCGTACCGCGCCGGGCGGTACGGGGGCGCCCGCCGGGCCCCGGTCGGCGAGGGAGCGGACCGGGCTGGCGGAGGCGTCGGGGGTCGGCGGGCCCAGGTGCAGCGGGCGTCGGGCCACCGGCGGCTGCGGGACGGGGGTGGCGACGGGAGTGCGGACGGCGCTGAGGTCGTGCGCGCCGCTGTCGCGGCCGGACATCTCGTGCGGGCCCGGTTCGTGGACGACCTGGACGACGGGCTCGGGGGCGGGCGGGGGCATCTCGTTGCCCCACGCGCCCTGGGCGCCCGGCAGCAGAAGGTCCTCGTCCTCGGCGGCGGTCTCGGAGAGGTAGGTGTACGCACCCGGCGCGGGGACGCCCGGCTGCTCCACCATGCCTGCGCTCTCCGGCTGTCCCTCGGCCGGGACCTGGCCGGTGTCGGTCATGCGTACCCCTCGCCCATCGGTTAGTGCCTCCATGCCAGCTGGCCCGGGAACGGCGCACCTACCGCCCCACTGATGTGGAGAACGAGCGTGCGTGCCCAGCGGCACGTGACGACCCGCCTGCATGTCGACAAAGCCATTGAATGGCCATTGTCGCGGTCGTTCCCCCGTCGCGACAGCTTGATCCGCGACGGTCCGCTGTGGACTGCGCCACGTTGCGCGTCCTCCCCGTTCCGCCGTACCACACACGCTCCCAAAACGGGCGCGCTTTCAGGACATTGACCGACGAAGTGCCGGGTGTCGAAGTGCGGTACGACGATCGGCCAGCCTACCGCGCCGGTACGACAACCGGATCACTGGGAACGTTCGGACAGGGTCCCGCTGAGCAGGAACGCGACGCTCCGTTCCCTCTCCGTCCAGGCCCTTGTATCGAGTTCGACGGACTGGACGAACTCGCAGCGGACCTCATAGCCGTGCTCGGTCAGGTCGCGTCCGATGCGTTCCGCGGCGGGGCGGGTGAGCGCGTGGGTGACGATGCGCTGGGGACGGCGGTCGGCGACGGCGGAGACCACCGTCGCGCCCCCGCCGCCGACGCGGACGACATCGGGTTCGGAGAGGTTCTCCAGGACGTGCGGGGCGGCGCCGTGGACCACTTGGAGCTGCACGCCGAAGCGGCGGGCGGCGAGGGTCGTACGGCCGCAGGCCTCGGGGTCGCGGTCGACGGCGATGACGGCGGCGCCGCAGCGGGCGGCCTCGGTGGCGAAGGCGCCGCTGCCGGAGCCGATGTCCCAGACGAGGTCGCCCACGCGCGGGCCCAGGCGGGCCAGTTGGGCGGAGCGCAGCAGTTCGCCCTCGCCCTCGCCCATGGCGGCGCCGTAGACACCGGAGGGCAGCGCCCAGCCGCGTGGCCCGGTGGAGGGGTCGCGTCCGGCGAGCCAGCCGCCCCCCTCGGCCGCGGTGGCGGGGCCGCCGATGACGATGACGAGGTTGGGGTCGCGCCAGGTGTGGTCGACGGCCTTGTCGGAGGTGACGACGGTGACGCGTTCGCGTGCGGTGCCGAGTTCCTCGCAGATCACGAAGGTGCGGTGAACTCCCTCGAGGAGGAGGCCGAGTTCGGCGGGGCCGGCGCCGGGTGAGGTGAGGACGGCGACCTTGGTGTGGGCGCGGCACACGTTGACCGCGCGGCGCAGCGTACGGCGGTGGGCGACGACCACCTGGGCGTCGTCCCAGGGCATGCCCGCGCGGGCGAAGGCGGCGGCCACGGAGGAGACGCCGGGGACGACCTCGACCTCCAGGCCGAACTCGGGGGACCTGAGGGTGCGGACGACGCCGAAGAAGCCAGGGTCGCCGTCGGCGAGGACCACGGCGGTGCCCCGGTGGCCCGCGATGCGGCGGGCGGCGAGGGCGACACTGCCGAGGCGGATGCGTTCGGCGGCCGGGGGCACCTCGGGCAGGGCGAGGTGGTGGGCCGCGCCGGCCACCAGGGTGGCGGCGGCGAGGGCGGAGCGCGCCGCGGCGGTCAGGGGGGAGCCGTCCCAGCCGATCACCGTGACCCGGTCGGCCATCGTCGTCAGTCTCCAGAGGGTCTTCGCAGGTCGTCGGTTTACCCGCTCGGGGTCCCGTGAGAGTACCTGGTGACGGGGTGGGCCCCGGCGGCCGGGCGGCGGCCTCGCGCGTACCCGTGGGTTGTTCAGTTCCAGTCCGAGTAGGAGCTGAAACCACCGCTGTCGGCCAGTTCCTCGCTGACGCCCTCGATGTCCTCGGGGAGCAGGCTCCAGACGATGAAGTCCGTGCGGATCTCGGTCCAGCCGTCCTCGGCGGTGCGGGCCCGCGCTATGCAGGCGTTGCGCAGCACTCCCTCGCTGATACAGCCGATCTTCTGCGCGACCTGCTGGGAGGCGGTGTTGTCGGCGGCGGTGCGCAGCTCGATGCGTTCGAACTTCTGCTCGCGGAACAGCCATTGGGCGGTCGCGAGGGCGGCTTCGGAGGCGTAGCCCTCGCCGCGCGCCCAGGGGGCCACGACGTACGACAGCTCCGTGGCCCGCACGTGCCAGTCGGTCCTGGTCAGTTGGATGACGCCGACCAGCCGCTGGGTGAGGAACTCGGTGACCGCGAGGTCGAGGCCGCGTCCCGAGGTGCGTTCGGTGGGCGCGTACTCGGTGATCCAGGTACGCGCCTCACGTTCGGTGAAGGGCTGCGGGACGTCGGTCCAGGCCATCACCTGCTCGTCGTTCATCATCTCGGTGAACGCCTGGGTGTCGTCCTCGTCGAACGGGCGCAGAACCAACCGATCCGTGCTGATGGAGATGTCGGGAAAGGTGCTCGTCATGCGCCGCTCCGTAACCTTCGAAAACTTTGAGGGCCTGGCTGAACTGCCCAGCATGCAGCATGAAAGCACTGAATCGCACCACACGGTCCACTCCCCGTGAGGGAGCGGACCCCATGCGTGGTGATACGCCGTATACGTGCGGTCAGAAGGACGGGAGGACGGAGCCGTTGCTCCACTCGTCCTCGATGAACTTCCTGACCTCGTCCGAGGTGAGGAGCTCGGCGAGCTTCTTGACGCGCGGGTCGTCCTCGCCGCCCTCCTTGACGGCGAGGAAGTTGCCGTTCGGATTGTCCTTGGCGGGTTCGACGGCGAGGGCGTCGTCGGCGGGCGAGAGGTCGGCCTCCAGGGCGTAGTTCCCGTTGATCACCGCGGCGTCGACGTCGTCCAGGGAGCGGGGGGTCTGGGCGGCCTCCAACTCCTTGAACTTGAGCTTCTTCGGGTTCTCGGTGATGTCGGCGGGGGTCGCGTCGGTGCCGACGCCGTCCTTGAGGGTGATGATCCCGGCGGAGTCGAGGAGCTTGAGGGCACGCGCCTCGTTGACCGTGTCGTTCGGGACGGCGACGGTCGCGCCGCTCTTGAGGTCGTCCTTGCTCTTGACCTTGTTCGAGTAGAGGCCGAGCGGCTCCAGGTGCACGGTGACGACGGGCACGATGTGGGTGCCCCGCTCCTTGTTGAAGGAGTCGAGGTAGGGCTGGTTCTGGAAGTAGTTGGCGTCCACGGAGCCGTCCTCGGTCGCCGTGTTCGGCAGGACGTAGTCGGTGAACTCCTTGACCTCCAGGTCCAGGCCCGCGTCCTTCGCCAGGTTGTCCTTGACGAAGCCGAGGATCTCGGCGTGCGGGGTGGGGCTCGCTGCGACGACCAGCGGACCGCTGGTGTCGGAGGCGGAGTCGCCGCCCGCGCCGCACGCGGTGAGCCCGAGGGTGAGGGCTCCGGCGGCGAGCACGGCGGTGGTGAGCTTGGCGGTGTTACGCACGAAAAGTGCCTTTCCTTTTGGGTGGAGCGGTCCCGTCATGGGTGGGACGGGAGATCTGTGGATGCCCGAGAAGGGGGTCAGGCCTTGGTGGCGTCGGCCGCGGTGGGTTCGGACCTGGCCCTCAGCAGCCGGAGTGCGGGTGCGGGGCCGGACCGGCCGCCGCGTCGGTGCAGGGCGCGGGCCGCGTAGTCGCCGGCGAACTGGATGGCGGAGATGGCGACGGCCAGGACCGCCACGGTGATCCACATCAGTTCGGTCTCGAAGCGCTGGTAGCCGTAGCGGATGGCGATGTCGCCGAGGCCGCCCGCGCCCACGGTGCCGGCCATGGCCGAGTAGCCGATGAGGGTGACCACGGTCGTCGTGGTGGACGAGATCAGCGACGGCAGGGACTCGGGGACGAGGACGCTGCGGACGACGGTCCAGGTGTTGCCGCCCATGGCCTGTACGGCCTCGACCAGCCCGTGGTCCACTTCGCGGACGGCCGTCTCGACGAGGCGCGCGAAGAACGGGACGGCGCCGACCGCGAGCGGCACGATGGCGGCCTCACGGCCGATGGTCGAGCCGGTGACCCAGCGGGTGAAGCCCATCAGCGCGACCATCAGGATGATGAAGGGCATGGAGCGGGCGACGTTCACGATCTGCCCGACGATCCTGTTGGCGAGGACGTTCTGCAGCAGGCCGCCCCGGTCCGTGAGGACGAGCACGATGCCGAGCGGAAGTCCGCCGACGACGGCGACGACCGTGGACCAGCCCACCATGTAGAGGGTGTCCCAACAGGCCTGCTCCAGCAGGGGCAGCCTCGTCGAGAAATCGGCCCAGGTCACTTGGCACCTTCCTTCACCGGCGTGGACGTGGGCGCGGGCGTCGGTACGTCCCGGCCGACCACCTCGATCTGCAGGCCCTGTTCGCGCAGGAAGCCGACGGGAACCACGTTGTCCTCGTAGCGGCCGGGCAGTTCGATGCGCATCCGGCCGATCTGGAGGCCGCCGACGGTGTCGATGGCGGCGCCGAGGATCGAGATGTCGATGTTGTACGTGCGGGACAGCCGCGAGACGACCGGCTGGGTCGCGGCCTCGCCCTGGAAGGTGACGTCGAGGACCGTGCGGTCGTCCCCGGTGGCCTCTCCACCCACCGGGAAGAGCGCGGCGGCCAGTTCGGAGCCCGGGGTGGCGAGCAGTTCGCTGACGGTGCCGGACTCGACGATGCGCCCCTTCTCCATGAGGGCGGCGGAGTCGCAGACGCTCTTCACGACGTCCATCTCGTGCGTGATGAGCAGGACGGTCAGGCCGAGTTGCCGGTTCAGGTCGCGCAGCAGCGTCAGGATCGATCGGGTGGTCTCCGGGTCGAGGGCGCTGGTGGCCTCGTCGGAGAGGAGCACCTTCGGTTCGCCGGCCAGTGCGCGGGCGATGCCGACGCGCTGCTTCTGGCCGCCGGAGAGCTGGGCCGGGTAGGCCTTGGCCTTGTCGGCGAGGCCCACGAGGTCGAGCAGGTCCAGGGCCTTGCGGGAGCGCTCCTGGCCGGACCTGCCGAGGATCTCGAGGGGCAGCTCGACGTTGTCCTGGACCGTGCGGGAGGAGAGCAGGTTGAAGTGCTGGAAGACCATGCCGATCCCGCTGCGCGCCTGCCGCAGTCGCCGACCGGCGCGGGGGCCGCGGCCGGCCAGGGCGGTCAGGTCCCGGCCCGCGACGGTCACCGTTCCGGAGGTGGGGCGTTCGAGGAGGTTGACGCAGCGGATGAGCGAGGACTTGCCGGCGCCGGACTGGCCGATCACGCCGTACACCTCGCCCTCGCGTACGTGGAGATCGACGCCGTCGAGGGCGGTGACCTCGCGGCCGCGACCTCGGTCGGCCCGATAGATCTTCGTCAGGCCCGATGTGGTGATCACTGGATTTCCGTCACTGTCGAGTGCGCGGGCGTGGGTGTGCCCGGACACGGGTGCAAGCGGTCAGGGACGCGACACGGTTCTCGCGGTGGCGATGGAACCGGAGGAGAACTTGTGCGCGGGGAGGCTTCGTCCGTCACGCGCTGCGGCGCGCGGGGCCTTCTAGAAGGCGCACATTCGACACATACAACGAGCACCGGGCGTCATCGTCGCCTCGGTCGCAAGGGTGCGGCAGCTCGTCGTGGTCATGAGATCAGTAAATCAGATGTATGCAGCAGGTGAGAGCGGGCTGTCCGTATAACGGACGGACTTGAGGCGCATATCCGCAGGTGAGGAACCAGGTGGTTCACCATGTGGTCATCCGGCGCTGTGGCCAAGGCCACGCTGCCCGCCCCGGGGGTGCCCCGGCCCGGGGCCGGGCGCGGCGGAGTTTTGGGCCGTAATAGGGTCGCGGCATGCTTGTTGCCCTGACGGTGACGACCGCCGTCGCCGCGCTTCTGCTCGCCGCGTGGTGCGGCTGGGCCGCGTACCGCGATCAGCCGACCAAGGACTGGCACTTCATCGGCATGGCCGTGGTGTCGGTGCTGGCGCTCGTCCAGTTGGCCGTCGGGATCGTGCAGCTGGCGCGAGGGGAGAAGCCGGAGCAGGGGACCACGATCTTCGTCTCCTACCTTCTCGGGGCGTTCGCCTGCGTCCCCGTCACCGGATTCATGTCGCTGGCGGAGCGCACCCGCTGGGGCAGCGTGACCGTCGCGGCCGGGGGTGTGGTGCTCGCCGTGCTGCAGGTGCGGCTCTACGACATCTGGGGAGGCTGACGTGACCGCCACGGACGACGTGCCGCAGCGGGAGAAGCGGGCGCGGCTCATCAGTGGGCCGGGGATGCTGCTGGTGTGGCTGTACGGCGTGATGGTGGTCGGGGCCGTTTCGCGGTCCGTCGTGCAGATCTCGACGGAGTTCGAGCACGCGCCGCTCGCCTACTCGCTGTCCGCGCTCGCCGGTGTCGTGTACGGGTTCATCACGTACTCGCTGGTGCGGGGCGGGGAGTTCGCCCGGAGGGCGGCGCGGATCTGCTGTGCGGTGGAACTGGCCGGCGTGCTGATCGTGGGCACGTGGACGCTGGTGGAGCCGTCGGCGTTCCCGGACAAGACGGTGTGGTCGGACTACGGGATCGGGTATCTGTTCATTCCCGTGATCCTGCCGGTCACGGCGATGTACTGGCTGCAGAAGGGTGCGCGGGCGCCCCGTTAGGGGCGCAAACCCTCACGCTCGCTCCCTCACGCCGTCGCCGCGTACGCCTCCGCCGGCTTCTCCAGCACCACCATCGGGACCCCGTCCTGCCCCTGGCTGGTGCCGACCGTCTCGTACCCCACCCGGCGGTACAGCCGGAGGTTGCCCTCGCTGCGGTGGCCCGCGCTGAGGCGGAACCTGGTGGCGCCGCGCTCCTCGGCGAGGGCCGACTCGGCGGCACGCAGGAGCCTCGCGCCGATGCCGTGCCCCTGGAGGCGCGGGTGGACGCAGAGTTTGCCGATGGCGGCGGTGCCGTCGGCGTCGAGGGCGCCGCGCACGGAACCGACCACCTCGTCCCCCAGCCTGGCCACGAACACGCAGTCCGTGGCGACCTCCGCGCGGACGGAGTCGAGGCTCTGGACGAGCGGATCGATGCGGTAGTTGCCGTACAGTGCCGCCTCGCTCTGGAAGCACAGGTACTGCAGCCTGAAGATCTGCTCGGCGTCCTGCTCGGTCGCCACCGAGATGGTCACGCTCATGCCCATGTGTGCACGCCTCCCGCTCACCTGCTCACCCGATGTCCCTCACTCCTATCCCCGTGGTTCGCGTGCCGCAACCTCCGCCGCCAGCAATCGCCGAAGACATCCCAGACATCGGGAACGTTCCGGGCCGAGGCTGCCCTGTGAGATACCCAACTCGCCCGCGATCTCACGGTAGGTGAGGTCCTTCGGGGAGAGCAGGGCGGCGAGCAGCCGGGGGCAGCGCCCGGGGAGCCGGCGCACGGCCGCGTACAGCGCGCGGCGACGGGCCGCCGTGAGCGCCTGCTGCTCGGGACCAGGCGCGTGCTCGTCGGCGGGCTCGGCCGCGTAGGGGCGTTCGAATCGGGCCGCGCGACGGCTGAGTCGGGCCTCGAAGCGGACGGCGCTGCGCAGCCAGCTCTCGGGGTCCTCGGGCGGGCCGTCGGCATCGAGCCGTTCCAGCAGGCGCAGCCAGACCGCCTGTTCCAGGTCTCCCGCCTCGGCCCCGGCCGCATACGCCTCCGCCGAGACCTCCGCGACCAGCAGGGGGCGCAGGGTGGCGAGCATGTCGTGTGTCATACGCCCCGGGACGCCGCCGCCCCGGCACGGGTTGCCGGGGCGGACGCGCGTCACCCCAATCGGGGCCCGGGCCTCAGCCGTTGACGTTCGAACTCGTGTGTCGTTCGCTCAGTCGCCGACGAAGTCCGCGTGGGCCAGCAGACCGGTGTCCGGGTTGTCGGTGAAGATGCCGTCGATGCCGGTGTCGAAGTACACCTTGAGCGCGCCGAAGGAGTCGCCGTAGGCGTTGGCGTCCGTGCCCTTGCGGAAGTTCGCGGGCAGGAAGGTGTTCTCGTTGCGCAGGGTGTAGGGGTGCAGGATCAGCCCCTCGGCGTGCGCGTCGGCGACGAGGGTGGTCGGCGTGGTCAGGTTGCCGCCCGAGTCGCGCGGGATGATCAGGTCGAGCGTGGGGCCGACGCCGTTCGCGAACGAGGCGATCCAGGCGAGTCCGGCCGGCTTGACCAGGTCGGCGACGGTGCGCGGGTCGCCGGCCTCGACGAAGTCCCAGGGCCGGGTGGCGGCTCCGGAGAGCAGGACGACGAGCGGGCTGTCGACCAGCCGGTTCAGCCGCTGGATGCTGCTCGGCTCGAAGGACTGCAGGAAGACGGGCGAGTTCTTCCGGTGCCGGTCGTACTTGCGCAGCAGCTTGGCGAGCGGCTCCTCCAGGCCGAGGCCCAGCTTGCGGAAGTAGGTGGGGTGCTTGGTCTCGACGTGCAGCCAGACGCGCCTGCCCCGCTTCCGGCCCTCCTTCTCGGCCCAGCGCAGCACCTCCTCGAAGGAGGGGATCTCCCAGCGGCCGTCGTAGAGGGTGTTCTCCTGGCGGTTGCCCGGGATGCGCTCCTTGGCGCGCAGGGTCTTCAGCTCGGCGAGGGTGAAGTCCTCGGTGAACCAGCCGGTGTAGGTGACGCCGTCCACGACCTTCGTGGTCTTCCGGCCGGCGAACTCGGGGTGTGCCGCGACATCGGTCGTGCCGGTGATGTCGTTCTCGTGACGGCATACGAGATGGCCGTCCTTGGTGGGCACGAGGTCCTGCTCGATGACGTGCGCGCCCATGTCGAGGGCGAGCTGGTACGAACCGAGCGTGTGCTCCGGGCGGTAGCCGCTGGCCCCTCGGTGCGCGATGATCGTCGGCACCGGAAGGCTCCGGTAGCCGCCGCCCGAGTGGCCGGCCGCCTTGGCGTCCGGCGTCGCCTCGTCGGCTCTCGCCGCGGCCGGCAGTCCGAGGACCGCTCCGCCCGCGCCGAGCACCGCGGCACCGAGCAGCGCCCGTCGGCCCGTTCCCCGTCCCTGGTCGTTCGCGTCCTGCGACTGCCGCGACTCCTGCGTCCCCATGACCGGCTCCTCCACCGTGATGCCCTGCACCTGTCAAAGCGGGACGATCGTAGGTGTCCCGAGGTGACCGTCGGGAGACCTGGGACCGAACACGCGGAAGACGCCTCGTGTCGCACGAGAGGCGGAATTTGACGGAGTGTCGGTTCGGTGACGCGATGTCCGTCACATGCCGCACCCGGGTGACATCCCGCCACCACAGCGTCACCGCAGGTAAAACAGCGTCAACAGTTGGTATCCACTCGGTGAACCCGACGTGCGCCGCCCCATGGGCCGGGAGTATCGTCCTCACCTGCACAGACTTGTACCGGAACGCTTGACATGGGAGGGCCCGTTGTCCCGCTTCGCGCTCATCAAGGCAGTGCTCGGACCGATCATGCGCCTGATGTTCCGCCCCCGGGTGGAGGGTGCGGAGCACATTCCGGGCGACGGTCCGGTGATCCTCGCCGGCAACCATCTGACCTTCATCGACTCGATGATCCTGCCGCTGGTCTGCGACCGGCAGGTCTTCTTCATCGGCAAGGACGAGTACGTCACCGGCAAGGGGATCAAGGGCCGTCTGATGGCCTGGTTCTTCACCGGCGTCGGCATGATCCCCGTCGACCGCGACGGCGGCCGGGGCGGTGTCGCGGCGCTGATGACCGGCCGGCGGATCCTGGACGAGGGCAAGGTGTTCGGCATCTACCCCGAGGGCACGCGGTCGCCCGACGGCCGGCTGTACCGGGGCCGTACCGGCATCGCCCGGCTGACGCTGATGACCGGGGCGCCGGTCGTGCCGTTCGCGATGATCGGGACGGACAAGATCCAGCCGGGAGGCGCGGGGCTGCCGCGGCCGCATCGGGTGACCGTGCGGTTCGGTGAGGCGATGGAGTTCTCCCGGTACGAGGGGATGGATCGGGACCGGTACGTGCTGCGGGCGGTGACCGACTCCGTGATGGCCGAGGTCATGCGGTTGTCGGGCCAGGAGTACGTGGACATGTACGCGTCCAAGGCGAAAGAGGCGGCGTAGCCTCGCGGCGCGGCACCCGCCGGACGGCACCCGCGGCGCGTACTACGCCGCGGGTGCCGTGCTGTCTGTCCCTAGGCGCCACTCTCCAGGCGCTGCCCGCGCAGCATGAACCAGGCCGCCGCCGCCGTGGCCAGGAGGACCACCGCGCCCGCGCCCGCCGCGGTCGTGAGGCCCTCCACGAAGGACTCACGCGCGGCCGACAGCATCACCCGGGCACTGTCGGCCGGCATGGCCGACGCCGCCTCCACCGCGCCGCCCAGTGACTCGTGGGCCCCGGCCGGGGTGCCCGCGGGGGCGGTGAACTCGCGGTAGACCCCTGTCACGATCGAGCCCAGGACCGCGATGCCGAGGGCCGCGCCGAGCTCGTACGCCGTTTCGGAGACCGCCGAGGCCGAACCCGCCTGCTCCTTGGGGACGCTGGAGAGGATGACGTCGGCGGTGACGGTGAAGGAGAAGCCGGCGCCGACGCCGACGACCAGCAGGGCGACGCCGATCAGGGGGTAGCCGGTGGAGCGGTCGACCAGGGTGAGCAGGGCGAGGGCCAGGCCGATGGCCGCGAGACCCCCCGTCACCACGGAACGGACCGAGAAGCGGCGGGCCGCGGCTCCGGCGAGCAGGCCCGCGACCACCGCTCCGATCGCCGCCGGAAGCTCGGCGAGACCCGCCTCCAACGGGCCTCGGTCCTGGACCAGTTGCAGGAACTGGGAGAGGAAGAAGACCAGACCGGACAGGCCGAGAATGGTCAGCAGGTCGGCGAGGACGGCTCCGGAGAAGCCCCGGTTGCGGAACAGCCGCATGTCCAGCAGCGGGTGCGGCAGGGTGAGCTGACGGCGTACGAAGAAGAACAGCCCGGCGACGCCGAGGAGGCCGGCGGCGAGCGCGTCGCCGTCGACGCCGTGGGTGGCGATCTCCTTCACCGCGTACACGACCCCGATCATGCCGACCAGTGACAGGCCGACGCTGGGCATGTCCCACGGGCCCGGGTTCGGGTGGCGGGACTCGGGGAGCAGCTTGATGCCGACGAGGACCAGGACGGCCATCACGGGCAGGTTGATGAGGAAGACCGAACCCCACCAGAAGTGTTCGAGCAGGAAACCGCCGACGACCGGTCCGACGGCCGTGCCGGCGGAGGCCGTGGCGCCCCAGACGCCGATGGCGAGGCTGCGCTCGCGCGGGTCGTGGAAGAGGTTGCGGATCAGGGCGAGGGTGGCGGGCATCAGGGTCGCGCCCGCGACACCGAGCAGCGCTCGCGCGACGATCATCATCTCGGGCGTCGTCGCGTAGGCGTTGAGCACGGAGGTCGCGCCGAACGCCGTGGCACCGATCAGCAGCAGCTTCTTGCGGCCGATGCGGTCGCCGAGGCTGCCGGCCGAGACGAGCAGGCCCGCGATGACGAACGAGTAGATGTCGCCGATCCACAGGAGCTGGGTGCCCGAGGGCTTCAGGTCCTCACTGATGTAGGGGGTCGCGAGACCGAGGACGGTCGCGTCGACGGCCACCAGCAGCACGGCGAGCACCAGGACGGCGAGCGCGAGCCAGCGGCCCGGCCTCTTCTCCGCCTCGACGGTGCGGGCCGGCCGCAGGGTGCTGGTCATGATTCCTCTCTCGGTTGTTCGGGATGACGCAGGGCGCCGCCGAGCAGCAGCTCGACGATCATGAAGGTGAAGTCCTTGGCTGCCACACGGCCTTCGGAGACCGCCCAGGCGCCGGAGGCAAGCAGGCCGTAGAGCGCCTCGGTGAGCCAGGCCGGGGTGAGGTCGATGCGGAACTCGCCGGCCGCCTGGCCGCGCTTGAACAGGGCCGCGACGCGGTCGTCGATCCGGGCCCAGCCCTCGTGCTGCCCCTCCCCCTCGAACAGCTGGTTCTCGGTGTAGAGGAAGGCGAGCAGGCCCGCGGCGGGTTCGATCTCGCGCACGAGCCGGCGGACGGCGTCGCGCGCCGGTCCCTCGTCCGGGCGCGCCGCGTCCAGCGCGGCCTCGCACTCCTGGATGCCGAGCGCCTCCAGCGCCCGTACGAGCGCGTCGCGTCCGGCGAAGTGGCGGTGCAGCGTGGCCCGGCTGATCCCGGCGGCCTTGGCGACCTCGTCCATGGTCGCGGTGGACTTGCGGGTCAGCAGGGCGGCTGCGCTGCGCAGCACGTGTTCACGATCGACGGCCATGAGACAACCATAGCCCGTGTGAGACATTCCTGTCTCACACGGGCTATGTGTGTCTCATGACAGTAGCCCTGTCCCGGCGCTTTGAGGCGCCGGGACAGGGCTTCGCTCGGTGCGGCGCGGGCTGCCGCGTTCCGCTCAGTGCCAGGGCAGGCTGCCGCGCTTCTCCCAGTACGTCCGCGGGTCCTCGGCGAGGTCCGCGAGGCGGGCCAGCTGGTCGTCGTCGAGGTCGACGACCGCCGCGTGCAGGTTGGAGGCGAGCTGGTTGGTGGTGGCGGCGCCGGAGAGGACGACTCCGGCCCAGGGCTGCCGCAGGACCACCGCCAGGGCGACCGCGTCGCAGCCGAGGCCCGTCCGTTCGGCGACGTCCCTGAGCGCGTCCGGAGCGTGTGGACCCGCCAGTCGGCCGTTGGCCATGCCCTCCTTGACGATCACGGTCAGACCGGCGTCGTGCGCCTCGGCGAGGGCCGGGGCGGCGGAGGTCTCCAGCGCGTTGTACGTCGACTGGACGGTACGGAAGAGGGGTTCGCCGTCGACGGTCACGGTGAGGGCGGTGCGGATGGCGTCCGCCTGGGCCGGTCCGCTGGTGGAGAAGCCGACGGTGACGCCCTGGGCGGCCGCCTCCGCCAGCCTGGCGTGGAGTTCCTTGTCGGTGAGGGCCGGGCTGTCCGGGGTCACCGAGTGGATCTGATAGAGGTCGAGCCGGTCGCCGAGCAGCTCGGCGGTCTCGGCGCGCTGCCGCTCGTACGTCGGGAGGCTGTGGTCCTTGACCTCGTGCTGCTCGGCATCGATGGTCCAGTCGGCGGTGTAGGTGTAGCCCCACTTGCTGCCGACGACCACGTCGTCGAGGCCGGGCCGGGTGCGGAGCCAGTCGGCGAGGAACTCCTCGGAGCGGCCGTAGGAGCGGGCCGCGTCGAAGTAGCGGACGCCCTGGGCGTAGGCGGCGTCGAGGAGTTCGTGGGTGCGGGCGCGGAGGGCTTCGACGGTGCGGCTCTCACCGAGGTCGGCGTCCCGGCCGAGGTTGATGTAGCCGGGGCGGGCGACTGCGGCCAGACCGAAGCCGATGTGGCAGGTGGGGGTGGTCGCTGCGGCCAGTCGGGCGAAGGGCATCGCGGGCTCCGTTCGGGTCGGCTCCTTGCGGTTCCTGAGCCAACGTAACCCGTGATGACCTTCGTTGTGCGGTGTGGGTGAGGGGCGGGGGGGGGGGGGGGGG
>NZ_JAVRFJ010000044.1:0-94508 GCF_031845845.1 Streptomyces gottesmaniae | reverse complement strand
GGGGCACGAGGGCCTTTCGTCGTTCGGTGGAGATGTCGCAATCCACACCGAACCCGGAAGGCCCTCACTCGTTCAAGATCACTCTCCAGTGATCGCCGTCACCAACCTCCGTGGACAGAACAGCTAGGCGGCGGGGAGCGCTAGGAGGCGCCGCCCACAGGTCCGCTGCCGTTCCGCCGCGCCGTCGGCGGTCCCGGCACCCGTTCCAGCGCCCGGCCCAGGCGGTTCACCCAGTCCTCGGCCGTGCCCCGCACCCGGGGGTGTGCGGTGCGGAAGTCCGCCCAGTCCGCGGCGTCCAGGACGAGCGTGTCCACGCGCAGGGGGTCGGCGGGGGCCGGGGCGCCGGCGCCTCGGCGGGGGCCGGGGCGCCGGCGCCGGGCTCACGGCGGAAGACCCTGTGGAGCAGCCGCGCGGAGAGCCGGGTGACCTCGGCCTCGGCGAGGAGGACGGCGTCGTAGAGGTCCTTGGCCTGCGCGCGGCCCTCGGAGGCGCAGTCGCTGTGCAGCCACAGGAGCTTCCAGGCGAGGGACAGGGCGGGGCCGGGGGTGCGGACGACGGTCCGGCCGGAGCCGTCGGCACGGGGTATCGCCGTCCACACGGGGAGCTCCGGGAGCCGCTCGTCGCGGGCGAAGTCCAGCCGCGCCTCGCCGGGCGGCAGGCCTTCCGCCGTCCAGGGGATGATCAGACGGGTGCCGGGGGTCTCGTACTCCGTGTAGGTCCAGATGCCGTCGGGCCGGGCGCCGCCCACGTCGAGCACCACCCCCGGCGCGGCGACCGGCCGTTCCCGCACCAGGTCGAGCAGCACCAGATGCGGCGGGCGCTCCTCCGGCTCCGCCTCGAAGACCCAGTGCAGCCGGGCCGCCGATACATCGGTGGCCGACTGTACCGACCACCACTGACAACGGCGGGCACGGCGGGCACGGCGGCGGGCGGCCTCGGGCCGCGCTCAGGAGGGCGAGTCGCCCGGGTCCCAGTCGAGCAGGCGGACCTTCGCGACCGTGCGGACATGGCGGCGCATCGCGGTGGCCGCCTGCTTGGGCTGCCGGGCGGCGATGGCGTCGAGGATCGCCTGGTGCTGGGCGAGCGAACGGTCGGGCCGGCCGGGCTGACGCAGCGACTCGGTGCGGCTCTCGGCGATCTGGTCGGCGATGGAGCGCATGAACTCGGCGAGCAGACTGCTGTGCGCGGCCGCCGTGACCGCCGCGTGGAACAGCCGGTCGCCCTCGATGCCGTGCCCGTCCCGCTCGATCTCCCCGGCCATGTGCGTGAGCGCGTCCCGCATCGCGGCCAGGTCGTCCTCCGTACGGCGCTCGGCGGCCAGTTCGGCGAGCTTCGTCTCCAACGCCTCGCGGGCCTCCAGCACGTCGGGCAACCGCCGACGCCGCTCGACCATCCGCTCGACCGGCTCGACGTCCAGGCTGTCCCGGACGAGATAGGTGCCGCCGCCGTGGCGGGCCTCCACCAGGCCCTGGACCTCCAGTACGACGATGGCCTGCTTGACCGAGGCCCGGCTCACGCCCAGCCGCTGGGCCAGGTCCCGCTCGGGCGGCAGCCGGTCACCGGCCTTCAGACCGCCCTCGGCCACGTACTGACGCAGCCGGTCGAGGACCTGCTCGTAGAGCCGCTGCTTGGCCATGGGCCGCAGGGCGTCGCTCACGATTCCCCCTCGTACTGCTCGTACCGCTGGAGCGCTTGTACCGCTTGTGCCGCTTGTACCGCTGGAACTGCTTGTACCGCTGGAACCGCTCGTCCGGCGTCGCTCGTCGGGAGCGTAACACCGGTCGGAGACAGTGGCCCGATGGCCGAGTGGCTGAACCAATTTCCGCGCACCCCCTTGACGTCACCGCCCTGCGCCTCCACGCTGACCAACCGTAAGTGGCTCAGCCACTCGACCACTCACTCGCCCAGTTGTCGACTCTCCCCCTCTGCCGCTCCGGGACCCAACGACGGGAGCCCGTATGTCCCCCGAACTGATCTCGATCCTCGTCCTGGCCGTGGTGTTCGTCATCGCCACGACCCGTTCCGTGAACATGGGCGCGCTGGCCTTCGCCGCCGCCTTCGGAGTGGGCGAACTCGTCGCCGACCTCGACGCGGACGGCATCTTCGCCGGCTTCCCCGGTGACCTGTTCGTCGTCCTCGTCGGCGTCACCTATCTCTTCGCGATCGCCCGCGCCAACGGCACCACCGACTGGCTCGTCCATGCCTCGATCCGGCTCGTACGGGGGCGGGTGGCGCTGATCCCCTGGGTGATGTTCTTCCTCACCGGCGCGCTCACGGCGATCGGCGCGGTCAGCCCGGCGGCGGTCGCGATCGTCGCCCCCATCGCCCTCAGCTTCGCCTCGCGCTACGGCATCAGTCCCCTGCTGATGGGCGCGATGGTCGTCCATGGCGCGCAGGGGGGCGGCTTCTCCCCCATCAGCATCTACGGCACGATCGTCAACGGCATCGTCGAACGCGAAGACCTCCCCGGCAGCGAACTGTTCCTCTTCCTGGCGTCCCTGATCGCCAACCTGGTGATCGCGGGAGTGGTGTTCGTCCTGTTCGGCGGCCTGAAGCTGACCTCGGCCCCCGCGCACCCGGCTGCGGGCGACGGTGCCGCTGGCGCGGGACGGGCGGGCGCGGCGACACCTCGTCCCACCGAGCAGGGGACCCGCCCCCCGGCCGGCACCACCACCGGGGACCCCGAACCCACCGGCACCGCCACCGCGACGGACACCGGAACCGGAACCGGCACCACCCTCGCCGAAACCACCCCCACACTCACCCCCGCCCGCACAGCCACCCTCACCTCCCTCGCCGCCCTGGTCGTCGCGGTCCTCGTCTTCGACCTGGACGCCGGCCTCACCGCCGTCACCCTCGCCGCCCTTCTCAGCGCCCTCTGGCCGGACGACAGCCGCAAGGCCGTGACCCAGATCGCCTGGTCCACGGTCCTCCTCATCTGCGGTGTCCTCACCTACGTCGGCGTACTCGACGAGATGGGCACCATCACCTGGGCCGGTGAGGGCGTCGGCGGCATCGGCATCCCCCTCCTCGCCGCCGTACTCCTCTGCTACATCGGTGCCGTCGTCTCGGCCTTCGCCTCCTCCGTCGGCATCATGGGTGCCCTGATCCCCCTGGCCGTACCGTTCCTGGCCCAGGGCGAGATCGGCGCGGTCGGCATGGTCGCGGCACTCGCCGTCTCCGCGACGGTCGTGGACGTCAGCCCCTTCTCCACCAACGGCGCGCTGGTCCTGGCCGCCGCACCGGACGTCGACCGCGAGCGTTTCTTCCGCCAGCTGATGATCTACGGAGGGATCGTGGTGGCCGTGGTGCCCGCCGTGGTGTGGCTGGTGCTGGTGGTCCCGGGATTCGGGTAACCCCACCGGGGAGCCCCGTGGATCAGGTGCCCCCAAGTGCAGTGCGGCACCTCGAACCACGACGACCGACGACCGACCGACGACGACCCACCGACCGACGACCGACGACCGACGACCGACGACCGACGACCGACGACCGACGACCGAGGAGTACCAGAACGTGTCCTCTCTCTTCCCGGCCCTCACCGGCGAAGCCCGAACCCTCGAACGCCCCGCCCTGCGCTTCGGCGACCGGTCCCTGACCTACGGGGAACTCGCGGCCGTGACGGACACGCTCGCCGCGCGGATCCGCGACGCGGGCCGCGTGGCCGTCTGGGCGACACCGACGCTGGAGACGGCGGTGGGCGTCGTGGCCGCGCTACGGGCCGGCGTCCCCGCCGTACCGCTCAACCCGAAGTCGGGCCAGAGCGAGCTGGGGCACATCCTGAAGGACAGCGCCCCGGCGCTGATCCTCACCGCTCCCGAGGCCGAACTCCCTTCGGCGCCGGCCGATGTGGAGCGCCTGGACATCGACGTACCGGACCGCTCGACGGCGCACCCGGGCGGAAGGCGGCCGCTCGCCGACGAACCGGCTCCCGAGGCCCCCGCCCTCATCGTCTACACCTCCGGCACCACCGGCCCGCCCAAGGGCGCCGTCATCCCCCGCCGTGCCGTCGCGACCACCCTGGACGCGCTGGCCGACGCCTGGCGGTGGACCGCCGACGACGTACTGGTCCACGCCCTGCCCCTCTTCCATGTGCACGGCCTGATCCTGGGCGTCCTCGGCCCGCTGCGGCGCGGCGGCGCGGTCCGCCACCTCGGCAGGTTCGACACGACCGCGGTGGCCCGGGAGCTGTCGGCGGGCGCGACGATGCTGTTCGGCGTCCCGACGATGTACCACCGCATCGCGGAGACCCTGCCCGCCGACCCGGACCTGGCGAAGGCGCTCGGCCGCGCCCGCCTGCTCGTCTCCGGCTCCGCCGCGTTGCCGGTGCACGATCACGAGCGGATCGCGGCGGCGACCGGCCGCCGGGTGATCGAGCGGTACGGCATGACGGAGACGCTCATGAACACCAGCGTCCGCGCCGACGGCGAACCCCGCGCCGGCACCGTCGGAGTCCCCCTGCCCGGCGTGGAGTTGAGGCTGGTCGAGGACGACGGCACCCCGCTCACCGCGTACGACGGCGAGTCGGTCGGTGAGATCCAGGTGCGCGGCCCGAACCTCTTCACCGAGTACCTCAACCGCCCCGACGCCACCGCCGCCGCGTTCACCGCCGACGGCTGGTTCCGCACCGGCGACATGGCCGTGCGCGACCCCGACGGTTATGTACGCATCGTCGGCCGCAAGGCCACCGACCTCATCAAGAGCGGCGGCTACAAGATCGGCGCCGGTGAGATCGAGAACGCGCTCCTCGAACACCCGGGGGTCCGGGAGGCGGCCGTCACCGGCGCACCGGACCCCGACCTCGGCGAACGCGTGGTGGCCTGGATCGTCCCGCAGGACCCCGAATCCCCGCCCCCGGCAGAGGAGTTGGCGTCTCACGTCGCCGCCCTCCTCTCCCCCCACAAGCGCCCCCGGACCGTCCACTACCTCTCCGCGCTCCCCCGCAACGACATGGGCAAAATCATGAAGCGGGCGCTGAAGACGGACGAAGCCGGATGACCGACCGCCGCCTCTCGGCCCGCGAGGCCATCGCCGCCCTGACGGACGACTTCACCGAACTCCCCACCCCACGGCGGGAGTACGCCCCCGACGGCCCCCTCGCCTGGCAGGGCTACGACTCCGCACGGGCCCGCGCCGCCGAGCGCACCGGCGAGGAGGAGTCGGTGGTGTGGGGCCGGGCCGCGATCGGCACCGCACAGGCCGTGCTGATCTCCTTCGAGTTCGGCTTCCTGGGCGGCTCGCTGGGCGAACGCACCGGCGACCGTCTGGAGGCGGCGCACACCTACGCCCGCGCCCACCGCCTGCCGGTGGTCTCCGTCGTCGCGACGGGTGGCAGCCGTATGCAGGAGGGCATGCGGGCCCTCACCCAACTCCAGCGTGTGGCACGCGAGTCGGCGCTGACGAGCGGGGCGGGTCTGCCCCGGGTCGCGGTCCTCCGCGACCCGACGACCGGCGGCGGCTGGGCCACCCTCGGCGCCGGCGCCGACATCACCCTGGCCCTCCCCGCCACCCAGATCGGCTTCGCCGGCTCCCGCGTCCGCCCCCCGGACGCGGACCCCGCGGCGTACACGGCGGACTCCCAGGTCACGGCCGGCTCCGTGGACGCGGTGGTGCACCCGGACGACCTGCGCGACACGCTGTCCCTGTGGCTGTCGCTCCTGACCAGCCCTTCCCCGGAGCCCGCGCCCCCACCTCACGCGCTCCGGGGCCCCCGCCCCCATGCAGCCACCCTCCCCGCCACCGGCTGGGAAGCCGTGGAACGCGCCCGCTCCCCCCACCGCCCCCGGGCCGAGGCCTACCTGGACGCCTACTTCACCCGCCGCGCGCCCCTCAGCGGTGACCGAGCCGGCGGCACCGACCCCGGCATGCTCTGCGGCTTCGGCGAACACGAGGGCCGCACCGTCGCCTACGCGGCCCAGTGCGGCACCCCGACCCGCCCGGCGGGCTACCGCACCGCCACCCGCCTCATCCGCCTCGCCGACCGCCTCGGCATCCCCGTCCTGACCTTGGTCGACACCCCCGGCGCCGCGAACGACGCCGACGCCGAACGCGAGGGCGCGGGCCCCGCCATCGCCGCCCTCTTCACCGCCGTCGCCACCGCCCGCACCCCCGTGACGACCCTCCTCATCGGCGAGGGCGGCTCCGGCGGAGCCCTCGCCCTCGCCGCCCCCGACCGCACCTGGGCCACCCCCGACTCCTACTTCTCGGTGATCGCCCCGGAACTGGCGGCCGCGATCCTGAAGCGGCCGGAGAACAACGTGCGCTCGACCGCCGATCAACTCCGTGTGAGACCACAGGATTTGGTGGAGCTCGGGGTCGTACGGGGCATCACGGATACATACGGGTAGCGGAAACCGGGACAACCTCGAGTACCGTCCGTAACAATGTGTGTCGGCGAGAGTCACGGACAACGGGGGGCGTCATGGATGGCTTGGTGGAGTTCGAGACCGAAGACGGCTCCATGATCATTGTGGAGCCTGCCGAGGACCTGTCCGGTTCACAGCTCGTCGCGGACCACGACGGAGGGACGGTCCGGGCCGCCCGCACCTTCGAGAACGCCCTCGGCCACGTCCGTACCGCCGCCCAGTCGGCGCTCCGGGTCCTGCGGGACGACTCGCTCGCGCCCGATTCCGTGGAGCTCGAGTTCGGAGTGAAACTGAGTGCCGAGGCGGGTGCGGTGATCGCCAAGAGCACGGTCGAAGCCCATCTCGTGGTCAGGCTCACCTGGTCCCCGGCTCACGCAGCCGGCTCGCCCGGAACTCCTGTGAACTGATGAGGAGCGCTTCCTGGAACGCAAGGATCGAGTGTGGGGGAAGTATCGGGGCCGGCTTCCTGATCAATGCTCATCATGTTCTTACGTGCGCGCATGTCGTCAAGGACAGCGACCGGCATCAGGTGAGCGTCACCTTCGCGGGTGGTGACGACATGCAGCACGCCGGCCGCGTGGTGGCTCGGGGCGACTGGGACGGCACACCGACCTCGCAAGGTGACGTCGCCGTGCTCGAACTGGTTCGTCCGGCGAACCTCACACCTGCGCGCTTCGCGGCCCCCTCCGACGCGTTCGGGGACCCGCCGCCGAAGCTGCTGGCTCACGGCTTCCCCAGACACAACCGACGGGGGACCCTCACCGAGTACCGCACCACCGCCGACCAGTTGCTCGACAGCGAATGGATTCAGCTGGAGGCATGGAAAACTTACGGTCAGCCTCTGGCTCCGGGTTTCAGCGGAGCAGCACTGACCCTGACGGACGGCAGAGTTGTCGGTTTGGTCACGTCGGCCGCGAAGGATCCCGGGATCCGGGACGGCAGGATGCTGCCCGCCCATGTCGTGGCCCGCTACTGGTCTCCCTTGGCTGAGCTGATACCGCATCCCGTGTACAGCCCGAGTCAGTTACGGCGTTTACGGGAGCTGATCGAGGAGGCGTCCAAGCAGGACAAACTGCAGTGCAGCCCCGAGCGGCTCTACCGCGACGCCGTGGGTATAGGGCCGCCGCCGCCGAACGGCTTGAACACCCTATGGGATGCGGCGTGGTACCTCCTGTTCGAGGTGCCCGACCCGCGCGCCATAGCCCGGTTCACGGGACGGCTCGCGATCTTCATCGACGATCTCGGAACCCGAAGGGGATTACGGGCGTGGTCCCAAGCAGGAAACGGATCGGTTGCCCCGCCCCGGACGAGCCGGGCTCCTGACTGGTCGCCCATCCTGGTCGAGATAGCGCCCAGCGGTCGCGGCAACAATCATTTCCTTGTCGAGGTGTCCGCGTACAACGGCCAGGACCGCCTGGTGGTGGGGTCCAACAGACTCCCCGTCGAGGACATCCGCGCATACGCCCTGGAACGCATAGACGAGGCGTATCACGTACTGGAACCGGAAGCACGTGAGTTGATCGCCTTCGTGTTGCCACTGCGCTACCTCAACCTGGACGTCGCACGATGGCAGCGCAGCCCCGACGACGACAGCCCACTCGGCTCCTTCGCGCCGCTCGTCGTCATCAGCCTGGAACGGCGACGTAGCTTCGGTCTCCAGCACAAGCTCAGGCAGAAGTGGGCACGGCTGGACACGCACCCGATGGCACAGTTGCACCGCATCGGCTGTGCGTCCCTGAGACAGAGCCCGAAGAGCCTGACCATCGGACTGCACCGCAGCACCGACATGGTCGGCTTCGGCACCCCGCCCCGCGCGGAAGGCGTCCGTCAGCTGCTTCGCGCGACCTTGAACGCCCCCGCACCCGCGATCCTCTGGCCGCGAAACAACTGCAAGGGCGGGGCCGCGCCACACGACGACTGCCAGGGAACGGCCTTTCTGAACCACCTCGACGAACAACTGGCGGGGCGGCCCTTACGAGATCTTCCGGCCTACATCCACGAACTGCGCGAGGCTGCCTGCTCGGTTGAGGACGGGTCCGACTCCAGAGCCACCGAAAGGCATTGGGCGCACGACCTGACGTTGATGTGGGAGGACCCCCGTTGTCTTCCCGACCCGGACAGTTTCCAGGAACTTCCGGTCTGATCCCCTCCAGCCTGCGCGAGGAGACACGTATGTCCCTGTGGCCTGTCTACACGGGTACCGGTGAGCCCCACGACGGCGTCGACCGCCTCCCCGCGCCGCCGCCATGGCGTGCCTTTGACGGCGGGCCCGAGCTGGCGACCCCCAGCGAAGACGACGACATCTCGGCCACCTCACCCGACCGCAGGCACCGGGCGCTCACCTACCGCGCCACCGACCGGGCCGTGCAGCTCGTCAACGCGGCCCTGTACCTGCGTCGCCCGCTGCTGGTGACAGGCCCGCCCGGCAGCGGCAAGTCCAGCCTGCCGTACGCCGTGGCACATGAGCTACGCCTCGGCCCGGTGCTCCGCTGGAACATCACCAGCCGCACCACGCTCCACGACGGCCTCTACCAGTACGACCCTCTCTCACGGCTCTATGCCGCCGGCCGTAGCGGGTCGAAGACACGCCCACAGGACGGCGAACTCCAAGACCATCTCCGGCTGGGGCCACTGGGGACGGCACTCCTCCCGTACACCCGGCCTCGTGCCCTGCTGATCGACGAGATCGACAAGAGCGATCTGGACCTGCCCAATGATCTGCTGCACATCCTGGAGGAGGGGGAGTACGAGATACCGGAGCTGGTGCGCGCCGCCCAGCACATCCCTTCGGCCCAGGTGATGGTCGACGGGACTGACGCACGCGTGGCAGTGACACGAGGTCGGGTGCGATGCAGGGCCTTCCCGTTCGTCGTCATGACCAGCAACGGAGAACGGGAGTTCCCGCCCGCGTTCCTACGGCGGTGTGTACGCCTGGAACTACCCCAACCGCGAGGTACCCATCTTGAGGAGATCGTGCAGGCACACCTGGGTGAACCGGACTCGTACGCACGAGAGTTGATGGGGCGCTTCCTCGACAGGGGTACGGACGGGGAGCTGGCGACAGACCAGTTGCTGAACGCCATCTATCTGACGGGGGTCTCTGGAATCGAGGCGTCCTCCCGAGACGAGTTGGCCGAGCAGTTGATGCCGTATCTGAGCCGCACCCGAGACACCATGGACGATCTCGGAGGCTGAGTGGCGGAGCGACGGGAAACATCGGGAGCGGGGCCATGAAGGACATGCCAGCGGGCGGGGAAGGAGCGCCGGGTGATTCGCTGAACCGTCCGACCACAGGCGTCGGGCACCTGGCTGAGGTGCTGATCCGGGCGAACAAGGGATCGAGCCAACTTCTGACCTCCATCGAGCTGGCGGAAGTCTTCTGGCTTTCGCGGTACATCCAGCCGGACGGCACACCCGGGTCCGTCTCAAGCCCCGTTCCTGTCACTGCCGAGACGCCCCAAACCGTGGAGCGGGACGCGCCTGGGCCGACCGAGTCGAGGTCCGACGCGACGACTACGCGTGCACGGCACGCTCCCTCCCCGCCCAGCTCCCTGTGGCGTACGACGCCTCGGATTCCCCTGCACCTACCGGGATCCCCTCCACCGCCCGACGCCGGCACCGGGACACACACACCCTTGCTTGCTCCCGCTCCACCGCTGCTACCCCACCCCCTCAGCCTGCAACGCGCGCTGCGGCCCCTCAGGCGTCGGGTTCCGGCCCCGATGGGCCAGGAGTTGGACGAGGTGGCCACCGCCCGCCTCGTCGCCCGCCTCGGGGTGCCACCGCGATGGTGGCCACCTGTGCTCCGGCCCGTGACGGAGCGCTGGTTGTCTTTGCGACTCGTGTACGACACCGGCCCCACGATGCCGATCTGGCGCCCTCTCGTCGGTGAACTCCACGCCATGCTGGCCCAGTCCGGCATCTTCCGCACGGTGACGCTGAACCGGCTGACCGCCGAAGGCACACTGTGCCGCGTTGGCCAGCGGGATTCCTTCGGCGACGGGCGCACGGTCACGCTGCTGATCAGCGACTGCATGGGGCCGCAGTGGCGGAGCGGGATTCCGGGGAACCGCTGGTACCGGACGCTGCGCCGTTGGTGCGCTCGTATGCCGGTCGCGGTCGTTCAGCCGCTGCCCGAGCGCCTCTGGCGCACGACGGCCCTTCCCGCCGAGACCGCCAGGATCAGCGCGTCCTGGCCCGCCGCACCCAACTCGTCGTACGACGTGGAGACCTACGCTCTGGAGAGCACAGAGCGTGGCGCGTTCCCGGTGCCGTTCCTGGAGACGTCGGCCCCCTGGCTGGGGAACTGGTCCCGGTTGGTCGCCCATGCGGGCCGGTTCCCTGGTTCGGTCGGCCTGCTCGGCAAAGCCCCGCCGCCGTCACCCGTCGACGAGCAGGGCCGCGGGGACGTGGGCCGCCTTTCCCCGGAGGAACTACTGCTGCGATTCCGTTCACTCGCCTCGCCGGAGGCCTTCCGGCTGGCAGGCCACCTCGCGGTCGGGGAACCACGCCTACCCGTGATGCGCCTGGTACAGGCTGCCATCGAACGGGACCCACATCCGCAGCACCTGGCGGAAGTGATCCTCAGCGGCATGTTGACCAGGGCCCCCGGCCCTCCGGGGTCATATGCCTTCCGGCCTGGAGTCCGGGAGGTGCTGCTGCGCACACTGCCCAGGTCAGCCCATTACCTCACCGCCGAACTGCTGCTACGCGTAGGCGAGTTGATAGACGAACGGGCGGGCGTCACACCCGGGACGTTCCAGGTGGCGGCTCCTGGCGGCACGGACGTCACCCCGGACGGGGGGCCGATCGCCGTGGTTCGCGAGGAAAGTGTGCGGCTGATGGGCGGCCCGGCGGCGGAATCCTCGCGGCTGTTGCTGGACACGTACCGGCTGGCGGGAGAGCTGGCACCCGGCTCGGGCGTGTGGAAGGCGGTGGACGCACGCCATGGACAGTCCGTCGCCGCGTACCGGTACGAGGTCGCCCCGAATGACCGCAGGACGTTCCTTCAGCAGGCGCGAGCGCTCGCCGATGTGCGGCATCCCCATGTGGTCGGAGTCCGGGATTTCGGATTCTGGAACGGCGGCGCATGGCTCGTCACCGACTTCGTGGAAGGCGTGACCTTGGCCGAGCTCACCGGCGAAGGAGGCGTCCGGCTGCCGTACTGGATGCTGACCTCTGTGGCGGCCCAGGTCGCGCGATGCCTCGGTGTCGTACACGGCCGGGGTCTGACCCACGGTCGGCTCTCCCCCAACTGTGTCTTGCTCTGTCCCGACGGCACCGTCAAGGTCACCCGGTTCACGCTGACACGGGACGGGCACACCAGCGAGTCGAAGGACCTCAGCGACCTGGGGCGCCTGCTGTCGGAGCTGCTCGGCGGGCCCGTCCTCCCCGAACAGCACGACCCGGAGGGCACCGGGCCGCCCCGAGCCCGCCGCGCCTTCTGGGAGAGGTTCACCGACGCGGTGGACCACCTCCTCTCCACCGATCTCGACAGGCAGCGGCATGGTCGGGAACTCTGTATGTCGGCCAACCGCGACAATCAGAACGTGGCCGCGAACGACCCCTACGGTTACCAGCTCCTAGGCCCGGTGCGGGTCACCCGGGACGGTCGCCCTCTGCCTGTCCTTCCTCCCGAGGAACAGGCTTTGCTGTGCATGCTCCTGCAGAAGAGCGGCAGAACCGTGTCGCACCTCGACCTGGCCGAAGGCTTGGGGATCGAACGATTCCCGGAGCGCCGGGCGTACCGGGGACTCGCTCGCCACGTCAACCGGTTGCGGAGCTCTCTGGGCCCCGGGATCCTCGCCACCACCGCCGGCGGCTACGCCCTCTACGCGACCCCGCGCACCGTGGACATGCACCAGTGCGAAGAGCTCGCCGACCGGGCGAGATTCCGCCGGGAGGACGGTGAGACCGCGACGGCACGTGACCTCGTCCAGTACGCCCTGGACCTGTGGCAGGGCGAACCGCTGGAAGACGTACCCGGCCCCGCCGCAGAGGAGGCCCGCATCCGCCTGCGCGCGCTCCGGTTCGACCTGTGGGCCTTGCGGGCCGAACTCGACCTGGAGAACGGCGACTTCGCACAGGCAGAATCCAAGCTGAGCGCGCTCGTGCACGCCTACCCGGAACGGGAGGACTTCCGCCGCCTGCACATGCTCGCCCTGCGCCACGAAGGCCGAGTCGGCGACGCGGTCAGGTCGTACGAGGAATACGTGGAGTACCAGGAACACGAGCTGCACGGGGAGCCGAGCGCAGCGCTGGAGACGCTGTACCGGGAACTGCTCGACGCACAGGGGCGCACTTTGATCACTTTGGAGATCTCCCCTCCACACGAACATCCGCGCACCCTTTCCGCCCTGGCCGACACGCTGCCGCGGCTGCTCTCGCTGAGCGGACTCGCTCCGGATCAGTACGAGGTCCTCGGTCGGGAAGACGCTTATCTGATCCGGGCCGAGACCGACGCCTCGGCGGCATCCGTCCTATCGGCGCTCGATCCGGTCATGCGGCGGCTTCCGCGAGATCTTGCAGAGCTGTCGGATCCGCCAACGGTCCGCGTGACGTTCTGGCGGGCCCCCGGTACCACCCGCCCAGTGCCACCTTCCGACATACGGACCGCCCTCGAGCATGTCCCGGGTTCCGTCGTCGTGGTCCTCTCCCCCCTCCTCCACGAGGAGCTCACAGCCGGTGGCACGCTGGTCGACGCGTCTCTCTTCCGCCCCCTCCACGGAGCGGAACCGACCGCCCGTCCCCTCGCCTGGTACTGCTCCCTCGAAGCGACTTAGCACATCCCGTCCAGCTTTCTCCTCACCCCTCCCACCGAACCACCCGTCCGGCCGCACCCCCACCCGGCCCACCCCAACAGGCACCCCGCTCCCAGCCCCCGCACGATGCAAAGGGAACCAGGGAACCGCCGACCGGCGGCGGTCCGTTCGGTCCGTGCTCTCGGGAGGATCCGCAATGACCGCGATGACCGCCAGTCTGGAGCAGCTGCGCCGCTGCCACTTCGGCGTCGACCTCGGGGCCGCGCGGACCCGGGTGTATGTGAAGGGCGCGGGCCTGGTCGTGGACCAGCCGAGCGTCGCCGCCGTGAACACCCGGACGGGCGCGCTGATCGCGGTCGGGGAGTTCGCGGAGAAGATGACGGGCCGTACGCCCGACTACATCCGGGTCGTCCGGCCCGTCGCCGGCGGGACCGTGGTCGACATCGAGATGGCCCAGCGCATGCTGCGTCAGCTGCTGGGCGACCGCGTCCGCCGCACTCTGCGCCGCAAGCCCGTGCTGCGTGCCGCCGCCTGCACCCCGCACGGCGCGGACCCGCTCGCCCAACGCGCCACCATCGAGACCCTGGTGGGCCTCGGCGCCCGTCGGGTGGAGCTGGTGGACACCCTCATCGCGGCGGCCGTCGGCTGTGGTCTGCCGGTGGAGCAGCCCGAGGCCACCATGATCATGGTGTGCGGGGCGGGGGCCACCGAACTCGCCGTCCTCTCGCTCGGCTCGGTCGTCAGCGCGGTACGCATCCCCGTCGGCGGCGAGACCATCGACCACGCGATCGTGCAGCACCTGCGCCTGCGCCACGAACTGACGCTGCCGAGCCAGTCCGTACGGCCGCTCCAGCTGGCCCTGTCCGGCAACGGCCTCACCCCCCACGGCCCCACCTCCACCGAGATCCACGGCCTGGACGTGGCGACGGGGCTGGCCCGTTCCGTGCAGGTGGACACCGCCGCCGTACGGGACGCCATCCAGACCCCCCTCACCGCCGTGGTCGACGGCATCGGCAAGGTGCTCCGCGACTGCCCGCCCGATCTGGTGGCCGACCTCGCCGACCGCGGCATCATGATGGTCGGGGGCAGCGCCCTGCTCCCCGGTTTCGACCAGATGCTCCGGCACGCCACCGGCATGCCGGTCCACATCGCCGAACGTCCCGACGTCTGTGCCGCACTCGGCGTCGGCGCCATGCTGGACGGCCGGATCGAACCCATCAGCCTGGACCCGGTGGGCGACTGACCGACGCGCCCGCGGTCGCCCCGGCGCGCCCGAACCGGCCCGCGCCCGAGGCCGTCTCGCCGCCACCCCCTACGAACACTTCTCCGAACATGCCCACGAGTGGCGGCACCCGGAGCACGCGAGGGCGGTCGCCACCACGACGGTCTCCTCGCGGTCGCTCGCATGAGTCCGTGAGCCCGTGACGCCCCACCGAACGCCCGTACGTGTCGTTCTCGCGCAAGTCCCCCGCCGCTAGGGTTACTTGGAGGAACACGGCCACGGAGGTGAGCGCACGGATGCCAGGGCCCGTGACCCGGATCGGTATCACCGGACACCGGGAGATCCCGGAAGCCGCCCTGTCCGCCGTCCGCTCGGGCATCCGGGCGGAGTTACGCGGCCGCCCCTCCACCACCCGGGCCCTCAGCAGCCTCGCCGCCGGCGCCGACCAGCTCTTCGCGGAGATCGCCCTGGAGAGCGGGCTGCAACTGACGGCCGTCATCCCCGGCATGGACTACGAGACCCACCTCGGCGACGACCAGGTCCGCGCCGCCTACCGTCGTCTCCTCAAATGCTGCGCCGCACGCGAGCAACTGCCGTACGAACGCACCCACGAGGAGGCGTACTACGCCGCCGGCCGCTACATCGTCGACCACACCGACCGCATGATCGCCGTCTGGGACGGCGCCCCCGCCCGCGGCCGGGGCGGCACGGCCGACATCGTCGACTACGCACGTCTCACGGGCGTCCCGGTGACGGTGCTGTGGAGTCCGGGCGTACGCCGCGCCTGACCCTCCTGCCCGACGTGTCCGCCGCCCCGTCAGGTCCCGAACCGCACCAGCCAGTCCGTGTGCTGCGGCGAGACCAGCCGCTCCGCCTCCGCGACCGCGTCGGCCCACCCGTCCTCGGTGACGGTGGTGGTCATGGTGACGCGCAGGGTGTCGAGGTCCTGTTCGACGAGCTTGTGGGCGTACGTGAGCGGGCGGTGCCGTCGTACCTCCTGCCAGGCGACACCGGCCGCGGCGGCGGCGCTGAGGACACCGGTCGGGTCCCAACGGCTACCGATGACGCCCGAGGCCCGGGCTACGGCGGTGACCAGGGCCAGCGCGGTCAGGGTGGTGGTGACGCCCGACCAGCGCACGGACGCCTGGTGCGCCTGCCCGGCCTTGCCGCCGTACCAGGCCAGCTGGTTCAGAACCCGGTCGCGGAGATAGATGTCGCGCCGCGCCGCGAAGGCCTTGGCGCGCACCTCACGCATCGTCGTCGTGATCTGCCCGAGCCCGAGTTCGGTGACGGACTCGCGCGGGTCCTCCCACCCCACCTTGCGCAGTTCGCTGAGCCGCTCCTCCAGCCGTTCGGCGAACCGTGCCTCGGGGTTGACGAGCCGTGAGGGGAAGGGTCCGCCGTGGACCATGAACTGCCAGGCCAGCGACTTGACCACCTCGGCGGCCGCCCTGTGCGCCTGCCACTGGGCCCGCGCACGGCGACGGGACACATAGACGCCGATCCCTATGGTCAGGGCGTACAGCACGGCCGCGACGGCCGAGGGCACCCGACTGCCGACCCGCTCCGCGAGAGAGGCGGTGGCGGTGGCGAGCAGCAGGGCGACCAGTTGCAGACGGACGACCTTGAACGACTCACCCTGATGGGTCACCGCCTTCTCATCGCACACCTGGAACAACGGGGGCAGATCTCGATCACTCACCGTCGTGCTGGGGCCGGGCGTCGCAGCCATGCAGACCTCATACGGATGCCGGGAAGTCAACGGAACGGTCATGCTCTCGTCAATCTTGAATTCGCGCCAGGCCGCCTGTCGGGGAACACGGCGGAGGACAGGCGCCCTTTGCCTTCGGAGGCGTGCGCGAGCCGCGCGCACGACAGAACCTCGAAAACCGCCACGCGCCTAGCCGCTCGGCCCCTCAGAACTTGTGGACAGCACGGCCATCACCGCCGCCGGAGGCGGCGCTGGCCTCATGATCGCCATCGGCACCGGGTACATTCCGTCGCACGTGGCCTGGCCTCTGGTCACGTTGTCCGTCAGCGCCATGCTGTACGACCTCGGCCGCCGGGCGGTCGGTCGACACCGCTGACGCGCGGCACAAAGGTGGGCCCGGACACCATGCGATACACATTGCCCACCCCACCGAGAGGCTGAGAAGATGACCGTGCGGCCTTGCGCTTGTCGCACCCTCGTCCTGCACCACCCCTGACTCCAGCGCCGGACCTCTGCGCCGAAGGCGCCAGACCCCCGGCCTCGAACCAAGGTGAAGCAAATAGAGATGATTTCGCCGGACAGGAACACCACACACGGGCCGGCCGCCACTGCGTCGACCCCCAGGAGGACAACACGCCTTTTGGCGATGTCCCCCGATGCGACCACAACCAAGAGAATCATCGCGCGAGTTGCCGACGCGCAGGGAGCGGAGGTCAAGCCTCACGCTTCCTTCAATTCGAGTATCTAGCCTCGCACGCGCCAAAGCTCCACTCCCGCTGCACCACTGCGGAATCCGGGACTCCGACCGATGAATCACCGCGGCGGTGCAGGGAGACAGGCAGCTAGGAGTGGGGTGCCGGACATGCCGATCCGGGAAGTCGTCCTCAAGATCCACAGCAGATGCGATCTGGCCTGCGACCACTGCTATGTGTACGAACACGCAGACCAGAGCTGGCGCGGGCGTCCGCCCGTCATCTCGGAAGAGACCCTCAGGCAGGTCGCCCGCCGTTTGGCCGCGTACGTCACCGAGAGCGACTTGACCTCTGTGGGGGTGATCCTGCACGGCGGTGAACCCCTTCTCGTGGGGCCGGCGCGGCTCCGCCGCATCTGCGCGGAACTCACTCGCGCCCTGGCCCCGGTCGCCGAACTGGACCTGCGTATCCACACCAACGGCGTACGGCTGGACCGGCAACACCTGGACGTCCTCGCGGAATTCCAGGTCAAGGTCGGAGTCTCTCTCGACGGCGACCGCGCGGCCAACGACCGCCACAGGCGGGACCGCAGGGGACGCAGCAGCCACGAACGGGTGTTGAAGGCACTGGAGCTTCTCCGTCTGCCTGAATATCGGCACCTCTACCAGGGGCTGCTGTGCACGGTGGACGTGGCCAACGACCCTGTGGCAGTGCACGACGCCCTCACCGCCCTCGCCCCGCCGAGTCTCGACTACCTGCTTCCGCATGCCACCTGGCAGACCCCGCCCCCGGGCAGTGGCGAGACGTCCACGCCCTACGCGGACTGGCTGCTGACCGTGTTCGATCGCTGGGAGGAACAGGGACGGCCGATGCAGGTCCGTGTCTTCTCCTCCGTTCTCAGCACACTGCGCGGCGGCCCTGCCTTGACCGAATCGATGGGACTGGGCCCGGCGGACCTCGCGGTCATCGAAACCGACGGCACCTTCGAACAGGCCGACTCCCTGAAAACTGCGTTCCACGGTGCCGCCGCGACCGGTTACGACGTCTTCCGCCACGGTTTCGCGGAGTTCGCGCGGCACCCCGGTGTGCTCGCTCGCCAGGCCGGCATCAAAGGGGTCAGTGAGACTTGTCGGAGATGCCCGGTCGTCAAGTCCTGCGGCGGAGGTCTCTACGCCCACCGATACAGCGCCGAACGGGGATTCGACAACCCGTCCGTCTACTGCGCAGACCTGCGCTCCTTCGTCGAAGGGGTCGCGGAACGGATCACGCACCGCCCGCTTGCTCCGGCGGTCACCAGCCGAGACGAACTGGAACTGGCGCAACTGGAGTTGGACCGCACCCTGCTGGCCGAAATGAACATGATCCTCAGGGGGTCCCCCGAATGGGACACGGCCTGGAGGCTCCTGACCAGCCTGGACTCCGACGTGGCGACAACGGAGCAGCTGGACACGGTCCTCGCTCATCCCTACCTCAGGCCATCGTTGCTCCAGTCCCGGCTCGGTCCGGTTGATCTCCCCCACCTCATGGGAGCGGCCGTCGCAGCCGCCGTGCGCGCCCGAGTCGAGGCGACCCTGGCGTGGGACCACACCGACCTCTCCGTGCATCTGCCGACGCTGGGCACCGTAGGCCTCTCACGGCCCGGCCGGGTCGAGTTCCGCGTGAGCGCCGACGGCTTCGAGGTACTGCAGGGCCCGTCCGCGCAGCAGAAGGAGCAGGGCAATCAGGTCGCCGGCGCCGAAGTCGACGCCCGATGGCGCCCGTTGGCATCGTTGGTCCTCCCCGGCGGGCCGCCGCTCCTGCTCGACGACGCGGACCCCTACCGCGACTGCTATCCGACGTCTCCCACCCCACCCCTGGGCTCGTCCGACGCGGACGCCTTCCGGGAGCGTCTGCGGACCGCGTACGCGCTCCTCACCGAACGCGTTCCCGATTGGCGCGAGGGCATCAACGCGCCGATCACCAGCACCATCACACCGCTTCGCGCCGGCGCGGGCCTGCACCTGGGAAGAGGGGGCCTGAAGGCCCTCGGAGTGGCTGTCGACTTCGATCCCGAGGTATTCGTCCGTGAACTGCTCCGACTGGGGCGCCGTGCGAGGCTCATGGCCCTGCGCCAGGTCGCTGAGCTGAGCGTGCCGGGCAACCGTGCCGGACAGTTGCTCGATCTCGTCAGCGACGACATGGGCTGGGCCGTACCCTCTACCTCCCGTGCCGCCGAGGCGTGGCATCGCGCGGGCCGCGCTCTGGAGGAACTGGCCGCGCTGCCGGCCTCGGATCTCACCGAGACCGGTGCGTACCTGGCAGACGAACTGAGATCGGAGTGGACGGCTCTCCATGACTGACAGCACCCGGCTTCACCGTACGTTGCAGGAGTTGGGCATCCATCGCAGTGGCATCCTCATGGTGCACGCGTCCCTCAGCGGTACAGGTCTCTCACCCGCCGCGGTGAGTTCCGTTCTGCGCGACCTGCTGGGTCCCGAAGGCACACTCGTCGTGCCGGCTTTCACGCCGGAGAACTCGGACACGTCGCCCGCCTACCGAAATCTGACCAGGGGAATGACGGAACGGGAGAGAGCCGAGTTCCACAGGTCCATGCAGCCCTTCGAGGAGGGCGCCACTCCCTGCCCCACGATGGGCGCGCTGGCCGAGCACATACGGACGACGCCGGGCGCCGTGCGAAGCGCCCATCCGCAGACGTCCTTCGCCGCGATCGGCCCCAGGGCCGCGGAACTCCTCGACGACCACGACCCTCACTGCCATCTCGGAGAACGCTCCCCGCTGGCTCGCCTCTACTCCGCCGACGCCCAGGTGCTCCTCCTCCGGGTCGGCTTCGCGGCCTGCACCGCGTTCCATCTCGCCGAATATCGGATGATTCCACCGCCACCCCTCCGCACCTATCGCTGCGTGGTGGGGCGAAAGGGCAACTGGATCTCCTACGAGGACGCCGTGCTCGACGACAGCGATTTCCCTGAGCTCGGCGCACGGCTACCACGTGTGCTGTTCTCCGAGGCGGAATTCGCCGGAAGGGAGGTGCGTCTCTTCTCCATGCGAGACACTGTGGACGCCGTCCGAGTCGAGATGTCTCGATATCGACAGAGCATGAGATCTCACGAGCGTCCCGTCGGCGGAAGCGGGGCCGACCCGTCACCGGCGTGAGCCGGACGGCGCGGCTCATCCAAGTACATACCAGGTCATCAGCAACAGGGGGCATGTGGTGGCACCTCGACGGGGATGGGGCCCGATCGACAACCGGCCCTATTTCTTCCTGAGTTACGCCCACACCCCGACCTGGGGGCCGGACGGGGGCGACCCCGATCACTGGGTGCACACGCTTTTCAAGGACCTGTGCAACCACGTCATGGCACTCACCGATCTGCCGGCGGGAGCACCCGCCGGTTTCATGGACCGGGAGCTGCGTTCCGGGCAGGGCTGGCCGGAACAGCTGAGCGAGAACCTGGCTACCTGCCGCGTGTTCGTCCCCCTCTTCTCACCCCGCTACTTCACCAGCGAGATGTGCGGACGGGAGTGGTACGCCTTCAACGAACGGATCGTGCAGGCCAAGGCAGCCTCTGGGGCGTTGGATCTGCCCGCCATCGTGCCGGCGCTCTGGACCCATGTGAACTTCGACCTCCTCCCTGATTCGGTGCGGCACATCCATATCGACCACTCCTCGTTCGGCGCCCGCTACCTGGCACACGGAATCTACGGACTGATCAAACTCAAGAGGCTGAGAGACGAATACGAAGAAGCGGTGATGACGCTCGCCCAACGGATCGTGCGTGTCGCCCAGGAATCCCCCCTGCCGACAAGCCGACCGCGCCCCTACGACTCGACACCCAGTGCGTTCAAACCTCGCGGCGAGGGCCCCCGCCGCATACATCTGACGGTGGTCGCGCCCACCCGGAGCAGCAAGCCGGAGCACCGGGACGACCGCCCGTACGGCGAGGAAGCTCAGGATTGGAACCCATACCACGGTGAGTCGGCCCGGCCGCTGCCGGCGCTCGCGGAGGAGATGATCCGGTCACTGGACTACCGGATCACAGTCTCCGATTTCGACAACGACCCTTGGGAATGGGCTGGTTTCGGCACGCTCGAGTCGGACCCCGGCACGGGGGACGAGAAGGTCTTGGCCAGGCATCCGGGAATCCTCCTCATCGACCGCTGGGCCCTCTCGGACGAGGAGCGCAGGCGCAGACTCAAGGCACTCGATGACAACTCACGCCCGTGGATCAGTGCGATCGTCCCCTGGAACCGGGCCGACCCGCAGTGCCACGGCGAGGAGGGTCGGCAACTGACCGCGGAGCTGGACCGCACATTGCCCCTGATCCTGGAACGAGGCAGGCGCACGGACTGCCGCATCGCGGTCATGGGCGTTCCCACCCTCAAGGCGTTCACCGACATACTCCCTGCCGTCGTGGCCCATACGACACGGCAGTACTTCAAACACGCAGAGGCCCATCCACCCCCCGGCCCACATGTGCCTCGCCCCCGGCTCACGGGTCCGACGTACACCTCGTATCCCGCGACAGGGAACGACGCAGGAGGAGAATCATGACGGCCACGGGCGGACGCATCATCACCTTCTACTCGTACAAAGGTGGTACGGGCCGCACGATGGCGCTCGCCAACACAGCGTGGATTCTCGCCTCCAACGGCAAGCGCGTACTGACCGTCGACTGGGACCTGGAGGCGCCGGGCCTGCACCGGTTCTTCGATCCTTTCCTCGACCCCAACGCGCTCGCCGCCACCAGCGGCGTGATCGACATCATCACCGAGTACAGCTGGGCGGCGACGACCGGCGGCCCGCGTAGTGGCCCGTGGCACCTCGGCTACGCACGGGTCGAGGACCACGCCGTGTCACTCACGACCGAGCAGCACGGCCTGTCCTTTCCGCACGGTGGCTCCCTCGACTTCCTCTCAGCGGGCAGGCAGAACCGTGAGTACTCAGCGACCGTGTCGTCCTTCGAGTGGGACAACTTCTACGAGCGCCTGGGAGGGGGCCTCTTCCTGGACGCCCTGCGCGACGACATGAGGGCCAAGTACGACTACGTCCTGATCGACAGCCGCACCGGCCTCACGGACAACGCGGACATCTGCACCATGCAGATGCCCGATGTGGTGGTCGCCTGCTTCACCCTCAGTGGCCAGGCCCTGGACGGCACGGCCGTTGTGGCCAAAAGCGTTGAGGAGGGCTACCGCAAGCGACGCATCCGGGTCCTGCCCGTACCCATGCGCGTCGATGAAGGCGAGAAACAGAAGGTCGAGGCGGGGCGGGCACTGGCTCGAATGCGGTTCGCGGGTCTACCGAAGACCCTCGGTGGTGAGAATCGAACGCCGGAGCAGCTCGACGCGTACTGGGGCGCGGTCGAGATCCCGTACCGCCCGTTCTACGCCTACGAGGAGACTCTCGCGACCGTCGGCGACAAGAGTGGAATGCCGAACTCCATGCTGTCCGCCTTCGAACGACTCACCGCGGAGATCACCAATGGCGAGGTGACACACCTTCCCCCCATCCCCGAACCGGTGCGATCACGCTGCCTGGACGCATTCACTCGTCGGACACCGCGACCGACACAGCCGGACATCCTGATCGTGTACGCGGCGGAGAATCGTCTGTGGGCCGAGTGGGCGAAGTCGGCCTTCAAGCGCGCAGGGTGCGACGTGACCCTGCACGACGTCACGAGCCACGCGCCGACCCAACCGGACGCCGGAACCCGCGCGGTGCTCCTGCTGTCGGGCCCCTTCATCAGCTCCCGCAACGCGCACGCCACGTGGCGCCTGCTGATGGAGGGCACTTCGGATCAGACCCACGCCCCTGGTGTCGCGTTCCGCGTCGACGAGGTTCGGCTCAGCGGGACCTACCGGAGTTCCACGCCCACGCTGCTCGGACTGGACGAGACCCAGTGCATCGCGGCCCTGCTCGGGGCCTTGGACCTGCGGGCGGAAACTCTGGCGAGCGGGCCGATGGACCCGAGCTTCCCCGGACGCACACCCGATATCTGGAACATGCCCGGCCGCAACACCACCTTCACCGGCCGGGCATCTGTTCTCGATCAACTCCGTGATCAACTTCGGGAGGACACGCCCCTGGCCGCGCCGAAGCCTCAGGCGCTGTTCGGACTGGGCGGTGTGGGCAAGACACAGGTCGCGTTGGAGTACGTGCACCGGTTCATGGCCGACTACGACCTCATCTGGTGGATCTCCGCCGAGGAGACCGAGAACGTCGTCGCCTCCCTGGCCGAACTGGGCGCGCGGATGGGCGCCCAAGGTGGTGATGACATCAACCAGGTCAGTCGTGAGGCGGTACGCCTGCTCTCCGGCGATGCGAAGACGAAGCGCTGGCTCCTCGTGTTCGACAACGCCGACGACCCCGCCGCCCTGGAGGGGTTCATCCCTGAAGGCGGCAGCGGGCACATCCTGGTGACCTCGCGCAACCAGGCCTGGGGGGAGCGGGGTGAGCCTTTGCCCGTCGCCGTGTTCACCCGCGAGGAGAGCGTCGAGCACCTGTCCCGACGCGCGCCCGGGCTGAGCGCGCAGGAGGCCGATCGGGTGGCGGAGGCGGTCGGGGACCTGCCGCTCGCCGTGGAGCAGGCGGCGGCGTGGCTCGCCGAGACGGCGACGCCTGTCGAGGAGTATCTACGTCTGCTGTCCGAACAGACCTCGAATGTGTTGGACCTCAACCAGGCGGCCGATTACCCGCACACGGTGGCCGCGACCTGGCTGGTGTCCATCGCCCGGCTGCAAGAACGCTCACCGGCGTCCGTGCGGCTGCTGCAAGTGTGCGCGTTCATGGGACCGGAGCCGATCTCGTCGGATCTGCTCTACAGCAAGGAGATGCTCGACGAACTCAGGTCGGTGGACGCGACCCTCCAGGAAAGACTGTTGCTCGGCCGGGTCGTCCGCGAGATCAGCCGCCTGGCTCTCGCGCAGGTCGACCAGGTCAACAACAGCATCCAGATCCATCGTCTGGTTCAGGCCGTGATTCGCTCACAGCTTTCGAGCGAGGAACAGCGGCAGGCCAGGCATGTCGTCCATCTGGTGCTCGCCGGCGCGCGGCCACAGGACGACGAGCCCACGGACAATCCCGAGGGCTGGCCCCGCCTGGAAATCATCTGGCCCCACCTGCAGGCGTCCAACGCATGGGAGTGCCGCGAGTCCGAACCCCGTCGCCTGCTCATCGACCGCGTCAGGTATCTGTGGAAGCGCGGAGTGCTCACCGATGCGGCACAACTCGCCGAAGAAATACTGCAGCTCTGGAAGCCGACACTCGGCGAGGATCACATGCAGTACCTGTACCTTCGCGCCCAGCTCGCCAACGTACGGCGGTCACAGGGCCGATACATGGAGGCCAGGGAGACCGACGAGGACGTCCTGGACCGACAGCGCCGAGTTCTCGGCCCGACCCATCCGCACACCTATATGACGATGTCAGGTCTGAGCGGCGATCTCGCAGCTCTCGGGGAGTACCGGTCGGCGGTCGAGCAGGCCCGTGAGGCCTACGACGGATACGGGCAGATCTTCCACGACTCCCACCCGCGGACTCTCAACGCGGCGAACAACCTCGCCCTGGCGCTGCGTATGGTCGGCCGGTACAGCGAGGCCAGGGACATCGACCAGGACACCTACGATCGCCGCAAGGAAGTCCTGGGGCCTTACCACCCCTACACGCTCTCGTCAGCGTCCAGCCTGGGCCGTGACCTCAGGGAAGTGGGCCGCTACACAGACTCGGTGAGGCTCCTGGAGGAGGCCTATGCATCGCACAAGGACACTCTGACCAAGACCTTCCCGGGCACGTTGAGCTGTGCCAAGGCGCTGGCCGTGTCACTGCGTCGGGCCGGGCGGTTCGAGGAGGCGGAGCGGCTCACCACGGCGACCCAGGCCGAGTACCGGGCGCAGTACGACGCGCCTACGCCCGACTCGCTGGCCTGCGACCTGAACTGGGCAGCCGACCTGTACGCCTCGGGCAAGAACGAGAAGGCTCGGCGCGAGGCGCACCTAGCGCTGACGGAGTACATGAAGGTACCGGGAGAGCGGCACCCGTACACCTTGGCAGCGCTGAACAACCTGGCCATCTACCAGTGGAGCTGCGGAGAGCGCGAAGCGGAGTCCGCCTTTCGGCGGGCGCACGAGTTCATGGCGGACGTCCTGGGCGAACGCCACCCTCACACCGTCTTCTGCCGCGCCAACCACGCCAATGTCCTCGCCGAACAGGGGCATCTGGAGGAAGCGCGGCTGTTGGAGGAGGCTGCACTCAACGACTTGAGGCAGGTCCTGGGCGCCCAGCATCCGGAGACTCTGGCTGTGGGCAGCAATTTGGCGCTGACGCTGCAGACGCTGGGGCGGACTGCGGAGGCGGAACAGATGAGCACGGAGGTGCTGACCGCGCTGGGACAGCAGACAGCGGTGTTGGGGCACAGCAACGCGATCCTGCAGCAGGTCAGCCAGAAACAACGGGTCTACCGGGACCTGGAACCACTGGCAGTGTGAGCGACCGAGAACGAGGAAGGACTGCCTTCGCCGCTTGTCGCCGACCCCTCTCGCACCGGGGTGTCCTCCAGAAGCCAGCCAAGCATGTCCGGCAGGGCGCGCAGGGCACCGAAATGCGCCGCACCCTGCTCAAGGACGATCGTGGCCTGGGGAATGCGCGCGGCCAACCACGATGAGTGCGCGGGCGGTGAGAAGACATCCTGCACACCGTGCCAGAGCCGCACGGGCGTGCGGATGTCAGCTGGATCGAACCCCCAAGGCCCGGCCAGGGCGAGCGCGTCATCGATCCAGCCGTACGGCGACGTGCGCAGTGCCTCGATGTAATTGCGCATCAGCATGGAGCGGATGCCATTGTCCGAGACGATCCTGCGATCGTCAGCGGTCAGATCGTGCCGGATCTGTTCCAGTAGCTTGGCCGGGTCGGAGCGGATCGCCTTGGACCGCGGGATGAGCTGGGCCACGAAACGCTCGGGGTCCTTGAACGCCAAGCGGAATTCGTCGACGTTGAAGGCCGACATCCCCTCGTACCAATCCAGCCCCTCCGCGTCGCGGGGGGCGAGTGTGACGAGTGCGGCTGCTCTGGTGACCCTGTGCGGCAATCGAGCCGCGCAGGCGAGTGCGTGCGGGCCACCGCCGGAACGGCCCACCACGGCGAACCGGTCCACGCCCAGCGCATCGGCGATCGCTGTGACGTCCTCGGCCACGTCCACGACCCGGCGCCCGGGCAGCCGACCGGAGCCGCCGTAGCCCGGGCGGTCGTAACTGATCATGTGGACGCCGCGCTGGTACAGGAACATGGAGCGAGGACGGGGGCCCACCCGGCTACCGGGCATGCCATGCAGCAGGAAGACCGGTCGCCCACGCGGGTCGCCGGAGCATTCGACCCGCAACAGCCGCCCGTCCGGCGTCCGGACACGGTCCAGCGTCGGCACCAGGTCCTGCACAGCGCTTCCCCTCTCCTGGTCCCGCCGACCGGGACCACGCTGCCGGAACTCGTCCCGTGCGTCCAGTCAACGCCACCTTGTTGATGCCAACGTAGCCGACCGCACCCCGATTGGCGGCATGCCTGAACTTACGTTCTCAGGGCGTACGGCCGTGCCTGACGGGGCCTTCTCGCACGACAGCCGAGCCACCCCTCCCGCACCGGACAGGGAGGGGCCGACAACTCGCCGCGGTCTGCGGCCACCATGCCCTACACGTGTCTTGACTTCACCATGCCTTCACGTCAGATTCGAGGCTCCGCACACAGCCCGGGGCGTACGGGAGCGTTGCCGCGTTGCCGCCGGGGGATCAGCACCGCCACCCGTCCCTACGCGAGGCTGGAGCGTCCCGCATGTCCAAGAGCGCGGATCCTGAGAGACGTCCGGGGGCCGAGGGGGGCCCGAGTCGGCGGCGGGTGCTGGGGACGGCCGCGGGAGCGGGCGCCGCGATCGCCGCGGGGGGCGGGCTCGCGGGGACCGCCGTCGCCGCCGCTCCGCCCCTCCTCGGCACCTACGACGTGGTCGTCGTCGGCTCCGGCGCGGCCGGGATGACCGCCGCGCTCACGGCGGCGAAGCAGGGGCTGAGTTGTGTCGTCGTGGAGAAGGCGCCGACGTTCGGGGGGTCGGCGGCGCGCTCGGGCGCCGGGATCTGGCTGCCGAACAACAGCGTGATCAAGGCGGCGGGGGTGCCGGACACCCCGGCCAAGGCGGCCCAGTACCTCGCCGCCGTGGTCGGGGACGACGTGCCGGCCGACCGGCAGAAGGCGTTCCTCGATCACGGGCCCGGCATGCTGTCGTTCGTCATGGCGAACAGCCCGCTCAGGTTCCGCTGGATGGAGGGGTACAGCGACTACTACCCCGAGCTGCCGGGCGGGCTGCCGAACGGGCGGTCCATCGAGCCGGACCAGTTCGACGGGAACCTGCTGGGGGACGAGCTGGCGCGGCTGAATCCCGCCTATCTGGCCACGCCGGCCGGGATGGTGGTGTTCAGCGCCGACTACAAGTGGCTCGCGCTGACCGCCGTGAGCGCGAAAGGGCTGGCCGTCGCCACCGAGTGCCTCGCCCGGGGCACCAAGGCCGCGCTGCTCGGGCAGAAGCCGCTCACGATGGGGCAGGCGCTGGCGGGCGGGCTGCGGGCCGGACTGCTCGGCGCGAATGTGCCGGTGTGGCTCAACTCCCCTTTGACCGACCTGTACTTGGAGAACGGGGCGGTGACGGGAGCGGTCGTCACCCGGAACGGTTCCGCCGGTCTCGTCCGCGCCCGCCGGGGCGTGATCGTCGGCTCCGGCGGCTTCGAGCACAACGCGGCCATGCGGGCGCGGTACCAGGAGCAGCCCATCGGGACCCAGTGGTCGGTGGGGGCCAAGGAGAACACCGGGGACGGGATACGGGCCGGTCAGCGCGCCGGTGCCGATCTCGCGCTGATGGACGACGCCTGGTGGGGGCCGGCCATCGACACCCCGGGCCAGGCCTGGTTCTGCCTCGCCGAACGCACGCTGCCGGGTGGGCTGTTGGTCAACGGGGCCGGGGCGCGGTTCGTCAACGAGGCGGGCCCGTACAGCGATGTCGTCCACACGATGTACGAGAAGGACACCTCGTCCGCCTCCCACATCCCGGCCTGGCTGATCGTCGACCAGAACTACCGCAACCGGTACCTGTTCAAGGACATCGCGCCGACCTTCCCGTTCCCCGACGAGTGGTACGACGCGGGCGCCGTCCACAAGGCGTGGACGCTCGACGCGCTGGCCGGCGCGATCGGCGTACCCGCCGCAGCCCTCCGCTCCACCGTCGACCGCTTCAACTCCCTCGCCCGGCAGGGCGACGACACCGACTTCGGGCGCGGCGACAGCGTGTACGACCACTACTACACGGACCCGTCCGTGCTCCCCAACTCCTGCCTGGCGCCCCTGTGGCTGCCGCCCTACTACGCCCTGCGCATCGTCCCCGGCGACCTCGGCACCAAGGGCGGGCTCCTCACCGACGCCCGCGCCCGTGTCCTGCGCCCGGACGGCACGGTGATCCCCGGCCTCTACGCGGCGGGCAACGCCAGCGCCGCCGTGATGGGCCGCAGTTACGCGGGCGCCGGCTCGACGATCGGGCCGGCGATGACCTTCGGGTACGTGGCCGCGCTGGACATCGCCGGAAAGCTCTAGCGCCGCGGGACTGGTGCCGCGGCGCCAGCGCCGCGGTGCTAGGTAGCGGCGCCCGGGTCGTCGAGCCTCAGGTCGATCCAGGGGATCGTGTCGCCGTCCAGCAGATAGCGCTCGGTCTCCACGAAACCGTGGGCGAGCGCGAACCGCAGGCCGTCCTCGTTCGAGGACAGCACGCACGTCTCGATCACCCGGGCGCCCAGTTCCCGCGCCCGCCGCACCGCCCGCCCGTACAGCCGCTCGCCGAACCCCCGACGCCGGTGTTCGGCGAGTACGCGCGCGATCACCGTGGCCGTGGCGCCGTCCCCCTCGGGCGGACGGACGGTGGAGTTGCCGACGAGGACGCCGTCGACGTACGCGAGTTCGAGGTGGTGGCGTACCGCCCGCTCGCGGACGTCGTCGAGGGAGAGGAGGTGGGTCGGGATGATCGTGTTGTGGACGTGCCGCCAGGCCTCCAGTCCCTCGTCCCCGGCCGCACCGTCCACCCGCTTGATGTCGAGGCCGGTCACAGCGCCCGCTCGGCGTCGGCGTCGGCGTCACCTTCGTGGAGGAGCGCGTACGCCCGCACCGGGAACGTGCCCATGCCCTCGACGGCCGGCGGCGCGGCGTGGAAACGGAAGCCCTCCGGGGGCAGTCGCTCCAGGCCCCGCAGGTGTTCGACGACGGGGATGCCGGCGGCGAGGAGGCCGGTGTGGGCCGGGCGCGTGCCGTCGTCGGTGTCGTCGATGTTGAGGGTGTCCATCCCGACGAGGACGGCGCCCTGCTCGACCAGCCAGGCCACCGCGTCGGCGGTGAGGTAGGGGTGGCCGTGGCCGTAGCGGTCGGTGCCCCAGTGCCGGTCCCAGCCCGTGTGGACCAGCACCGCCCGGCCGGTCACCTCGTACGGCAGCAGCGCCGCCCGGTCGACGGCCCGGCCGCGGTCGGCGACACCCTCGACGCGCACGACGACGCCGTCGAGGTCGGTCAGCCGGTCGAGCGGCAGCCCCGCGAGATCCTGGCCGTCGTCGAAGCGGTGGTGGGGGCTGTCGACGTAGGTGCCGGTGTTGGACACCATCGAGATACGGCCCATGGCGAACTCGGTGCCGGGCGCGTAGATCTTCCGCGAGGCCTCCCGGGTGAGGTGTTCGCCGATCTCGGGGCCGGGGAGTCCGGGGTACGTGATCATTCCGTGCCGGATGGGGTGGCTGAGGTCGACGATCCGCCGTTGCTTGCTGCTCATGCCCCGCATCCTCCCTGTAGTGCCACTTCACCACAAGAAAGATTTACTGAAGCGGCACTACAGTGCGGCTTATGGAACTGGATCCCCGCCGACTGCGCGTCCTGCGCGCGGTGGCGTTGCGCGGTGGTGTGGTGGACGCGGCGAAGGTGCTGCATCTGACGCCCTCGGCCGTGTCGCAGCATCTCGCGCAGTTGGAGCGGGAGGTGGGGCAGCCGCTGGTGGACCGGTCGCGGCGTCGGGCCGGGCTGACCCCGGCGGGGCGGTTGCTGGCGGCGCGGGCGGAGCGGATCGAGCGGGAGTTGGCGGAGGCCCGCCGTGAACTCGCCGAGCTGACCGGCCGTTCGTCGGGGCCGGTGACGGTCGCCGCGTTCTCCTCGGCGGTGTGCCATCTGCTCGTCCCGGCCCTCGCCGCCCTCGCCCGCACCCACCCGGAACTGGAGCCGAGGGTGGTGGAGGCGGAGGGCCCCGGGGCGCTGCGCGAGTTGCGCACCGGCGGCCTGGACCTGCTCGTCGTCGAGTACGACGGCGACGATCCCGATCCGCACGAGCAGTGGCGCGACCTGGCGTCCGCACCGGTCGCCGACGACGAGTACCGCGTGGTCACCCCCGCCGACTGGTCACCGCCGCCCCGCTCGGTCCGGGACCTCGCCGACCGCCCCTGGGTCACCGCCCCGCCCGGCACGGCGTGCGGCCGCGCCCTCGCGCGCGTCTCCGCGCAGTACGCCTTCACCCCGAACCGCGCCCACACCGCCCTGGAGTTCCCGACCGCCCTGGCCCTGGTACGGGCGGGTCTCGGCGCGGCCGTGGTCCCCACCCTCGCCCTCACCGACGCCCCACCGGAAACCGTGGCCCTGCCCACGGTCCCGGTGGCGGGCCACCGCCGCATCGCGGCCGTCTGGCCCGCCGCGCCGTCCGGCCCGCAGCCTCGGACCTCGGCCGTGGTCGAGGCCCTCCGTCAGTCGGCCGTGGCCCTGGGACTCACGCCCTCGGCCTGAAGGGGCACGGGGCCCGAGAGGGAAGGGGGAACGAGGCTCTGAAGGGGCACAGGACGCGAGAGGGCGGGGCAAGCTAGGCGGTGGAGTCGGCGTGCTCCCGCACACCCGCCTCGCCCGCGGCCGTCCCGGCTTCCGGCTCGGCGTCCTTCTTCGCGAACCCGCGTCGGCCCGGCAGGACCGCGAGGACGATCAGCGTTCCGGCGGCCATGATGATCCCGCCGACGAGACTGGTCTGGGCGACGCCGTGCGCGAACGCCTCGTGGACGGCGTCCACGACGGCCTGGGCCTGCTGGGGGCCGGCGGAGGGGTCCTGCGCCACGCGCTCGGCGACGGCCAGGCCACCGCCGACCGAGTCCTTGGCCGTCTCCATCGCCTCGGCCGGGAGGCGGTTGCCGACCAGGTCGGTCAGCTCGTCCCGGTAGGCGGTGCCGAGCAGCGAGCCCAGCACCGCGATACCCAGCGCCCCGCCCAGCTCCAGCGCGGTGTCGTTGGCACCACCGCCGACGCCCAGCTCGGACTCGGGGAAGGAATCCATGATCGTGTCGGTCGCCGGGGAGACGCTCAGCCCGATCGCGAAGCCCAGCATCATCATCGGCGCGAGGAAGTCGCCGTACGTCGAACCCTTGTCGATCTGGGTGAGCAGGAACACGCCCGCCGTGCCGACGACCATGCCGGTCACGACCATCGCCTTGACGCCCAGCTTCGGGGTCAGCCTCCCGGTCACCACGGCACCGAGGAACACCGCACCGGCCAGCGGCAGCAGCCGTACACCCGTTTCCAGCGCGTCGTGGCCGAGGACGAACTGCAGGAACTGCGTCGCGTAGTAGATCGCGCCGAACGTGCCGAAGAAGAAGAACAGCACCGCGAGCATCGAGCCGCTGAAGGGCCGCTGCGTGAACTTGCGGACGTCCAGCATCGGGTGCGGGTGCCGCAGCTCCCAGGCGACGAAGGCGGCCAGTCCGACTCCGGCGACGACGGCCGCGGTGACGGGGCCGGCGCCCCAGCCGAAGTGCGGGCCCTCGATGGCGGCGTAGACCAGGGAGCCGACGGAGACGATCGACAGCAGACCACCGACGTAGTCGATGCGGCCCATGCCCTCCGCCCGGGACGGCGGCACCAGGGCGAGCGCGCCGATGACGGCGGCCACGGCGATCGGCACGTTGATCAGGAAGGTCGAGCCCCAGGCGTGGTCCTCCAGCAGCCAGCCGGCGACCAGCGGGCCGACGGCTATCGCCAGGCCGGAGGTCGCGGTCCAGGCGGTGATGGCCTTGACCCGCTCGCTCCGGGGGAAGGTCGCGACCAGCAGGGACAGCGTGGCCGGCATCACGACCGCGGCACCGACGCCCATGATCGCGCGGGCCGCGATGACCAGCGAGGTCGAGTCGACCATGCTCCCCATCACCGAACCGCCCGCGAAGATCAGCAGACCCAGGAGCAGCGCGCCGCGCCGGCTGTACTTGTCGCCGATCGAGCCCAGCACCAGCATCAGCGCCGCGTACGGAACGGTGTAGCCGTCGACGACCCACTGCAGATCACTGCTGCTCAGGCCCAGGTCGGTGGTCATGTCGGGGGCGGCGACGATCAGCGACGTGTTCGCCATCACCACGATCAGCAGGCTCAGGCACAGCACCAGCAGTGCCCACCAGCGCCGCGCGTACGGCCCGGTCATCTTCTCCACGGGGGTGTTCGCGAGGAAGGGCATCGGAAGCTCCTAAGGGGACGAGAGGACGAGCGTCATCACTTAATTGCCCATCGGTGTGCAGACTAGTTTATTGCCCACCACTGTGCAACTATCGCGGTGACCCCCTCCCCTCACCCGCTCCCGAGGTGCCGATGTGACCAGCCGACCAGCACCAACACCTGCGCCTGCGCCTCCCAGTCCCACTCCGTCTCCCTCTCTCGCTCCGGCACAGCGTCGGGACGCGCGCGCCACCCGGGCCCGGATCCTTGAGGCGGCTCGGCGGGAACTGGCCCGCGATCCCGACAGCCGCCTGGAGGACATCGCCGGTGCCGCCGGTGTGGCCCGGCGCACCGTGTACGGCCACTTCGCCGGCCGGGCCGCGCTCGTGCAGGGCCTGGCCGCCGAGGCCGCTGACGCCATCCGGCGCGCGGTCACGAGCGCCCCCGCCGCGAGCTCCGACGCCGCCGCCGACCTGGCGCGATTCGTCCTCACGGTGTGGCCCGTCGGCGACCGCTACCGCACCCTCATCCGGCTGGCCCGCGGCCAGGACCTCCTCCCCGCCCGCCTCGACGAACTACTGGACCCCGCCCGCCACTTGATCAGGGAAGTCCTCGCCCGTGGCCGCCGACAGGGCGTCTTCCAGGCCACCGTCCCGCCCGCCCCGCTCAGCCGAGCCATCGAGGCCCATCTGCTGACCCTGCTCGACTGCGTCAACCAAGGCATCTGGTCCGACGACGGCACCGGCGCCGCGACCGCCGCCCTGATCTCCGCCGGAGTCACCCCCGACACCGCCGCCGCGAAGGTCGATCACGTACGGAGGACCGGGTCGCCCTCAAGTCCCTTCTGAAACCCCGGGCCCCTGCCGCACTCCCCCGAATTCCCGCCCGAACTCCTCCTGCCTCAAGGCTTTTTGGAGGAGCCCACGCATCGAGTCCCGTACGGCCGGGGCGCTCAAGGAGGGCAGGACACGCCCGCCCGGCCCGACGTCCAGGTCCAGGTCTACGGCTACGGCTACGGCTACGGGCGGTCGAACCGCACGGAACGGGCGGTACGCCGGGTCAGACGTCGTCGGTCGGGGCCGCGCGCACCGCCGACGCGACCTCCTCGACCACCGCACTGGCCCGCTTCTCCGCCACGCCGGCCGCGATGAGGGTGGCCGTGGCGACCCGCGTCCCGTCGTCCTCCAGCGCACCGGTGTTGACGCACTCCAGGAGAGCGACGTGCATCGCCTCCAGGCCGGCGCTCTGCACGGCCGGTGGCAGAGGGGAGTGGAAGACCCCGTCCCGCTGCCCGCGCTCCAGGATGCCGGTGACGGCCGCACGGGCCGGCGCGAGCACCTCGGCGACGCGCTCGGAGCCGAGGTCCCGCCGGGCCAGTGACAGCAGCATCCGGTAACGGTCGCCCACGGACCACATCCGGAGCACGAACCGCGCCAAAGCCCACTCGGCCGACTCCGCCGCCTCCGGCCCGGCCTCCACCGTCTTCCGCAACGTCTCGGCGGCTTCCTCGGCGAGCGCCTCCAGCAGCGCCGCCCGCCCCGGGAAGTGACCGAAGAGGGTGCGCCGGACGACCCCGGCGGCCCGCGCCAGCTCCTCCAGCGTGACATCGGGGTTCCGCCCCAGCTCCTCACGGGCCGTGGCCAGGATGCGCGCCCGGTTGGACCGCGAATTACGGCGCAGCGGCTCGCGGGCCACGGGCTTGGTCACGGAGAACCTCGCAGGATCGGAGGGCGTACGAACAGGCCCCATTTTATGTGCCGCGGTCCCACCGAGGCGCCGTCACCGCAGGGGAGCACCTCCACACCCTCGGGCCCGCGTTCGGGCCCCCCGCCGACGCGCCCCGCTCACGCCGGGCCCGCCAGCCTCCGGCGCAGGGCGTCATTGTCGTCATGGTGGACGACCTCGTCGAAGCGCAGCCGCAGCCCGTGCCGGGTGAGTAGGCCGGCGACGATCACGTCCAGCTGTTCGCGGTGTTCCTTGGTGCGGGCCTGGACGTACGCCTCGCGCACCTCGTCGGGTTCTCCGGCGAGGACCTGGTCCATGCGCTCGCGGATGTACCGCTTGAGGTTGATGTGTTCCATGAACACCTCGGTGACACCCGCGTCGGCGAGCTGCCCGAAGAGGTGGTCCAGGAGTTCGGGCCGCGCGGCGAAGTGGGGCAGGAGCGGGCCGACGAAGGCGAAGGTGGGGATGCCGGCCTCGCGCAGCTCCACGAGGGTGCGCAGGCGACGTGAGGCGAGCGGGGCGCGTACCTCCAGCCAGCGGCTGAGCTGGTCGTCCGCGGTGGTCACGGTCATGCCGACCTCCGCCCGGGGCAGGCTGGTGAGCAGGTCGATGTCACGGGTGACGACCGGCGACTTCGTCAGGACGCGGACCTGGCCCGGGTACTCGATCGCCGTCAGCTCACGCAGGATGCCGCGGGTCAGCCGGTACGTCGTCTCGTGGCCCTGGTAGGGGTCGGTGACCGAGCTGAGCAGCATCGTGCCGTGCCGCTTGTGCTCGGGCATCCTGGCCAGTTCCGCGCGGGCCAGCTCGACGGCGTTCTTCTTCACGTACAGGTAGTCGCCCCACTCCGTGACCGACCGGCCGAACTGCCGCCCCGCGAAGGAGGCGAAGCAGTACGCGCAGCCCAGCACGCAGCCGGTGTAGGAGTTGATCACGTAGTCGTTCGACGGGGTCTTCGACTTCTGGATCAGGGTCTTGGCCTCGATCTCGACCGGTTCCACGGCGGTGCTCCGTCCTCCTGTCGGCCGCCCGCGTCCGGGGCGGTCCCACTCTCTCTGCAACGCGGAACAATAATCCCAGGAAGTTGATTCCTTGGAATATAAATGGTTGGCTGGCGGCAGCCGACGGCGGCGTGGGGGGGCCGCCAGGGCAGCGTCCGCACTGTTCACCGCCTGGAGGTTCTCCGATGTCCGGCGCCAGCGCCACCAGCGAAAAGGTCCCCGTCCGCGTCTACGGCGGTCCGACCACCGTGATCGAGTACGGCGGGCTCCGGTTCGTCACCGACCCCACCTTCGACCCGCCCGGCGAGTACCCCATGCCGCTCCCCGGCGACCACAAGCTCGTCAAGACCGAGCCGTCACCGGTGACCGCCGCCGAGCTGGGCCCCATCGACGCCGTCCTGCTCTCCCACGACGAGCACGACGACAACCTGGACAACTCCGGTCGCGCCTTCCTGCCGGAGGCACCCGTCGTCTTCACCACGGTCACCGGCGCCGGCCGTCTGGGCGGCAACGCGCAGGGGCTGGACTTCTGGCAGAGCGCCGAGCTCAAGCGCCCCGACGGCGCCACCGTGACCGTCACCGGCCTGCCCGCCCGGCACGGCCCGGTCGGCTGCGAACCGGTCACCGGCGACGTCGTCGGCTTCCTGCTCACCTCCGCCGACCTGCCCTCGGTCTACGTCAGCGGTGACAACGCCGCTCTGGAGCACGTCAAGGAGATCGCCGAGAGGTTCGCTCCCGTCGACACCGCGATCCTCTTCCTGGGCGGCGCCCGTATGGCCTTCGCCTTCGACGGCGCCCTGCTCACCCTCGACAGCGCCCAGGGCGCCGAAGCCGCGCGCTTGCTCGGCGCCCGCCGGGTCGTCCCCGCTCACTTCGACAGCTGGGCCCACTTCAAGGAAGGCCGACACGAGATCGAGACCGCGTTCACCGAAGCCGGCCTGGCCGACCGCCTCGACTTCGCCCGTTGACCACCGCCCCCGTACGAGAACCCGTGGAGCAAGGAACATGACCAGCACGAACACCGACATCGCCCGCGCCTACTTCCAGGCCGTCCAGACGGGAGACATGGCCACGCTCGGCGAGCTCCTGCACGCCGACATCGTCTGGCACCAGCCCGGCGCCAACCAGTTCTCCGGCGAGCGCAAGGGCCGGGACGCGGTCTTCCAGATGCTCGGCAGCATGATGGAGACCAGCGGCGGCACCTTCGCCATCGACAAGATCCACACGCTCATGGGCAACGGCGATCTGGTCGCCGCCACCATCCACTTCAGCGGCCGCCACGACAAGGCGTCGATGAGCATGGAGGGCGTCGACCTCCTGCGCGTCGAGAACGGAAAGATCACCGAGATGTGGCTCTTCTCCGCCGACCCGGCCGCCGAAGACGCCTTCTGGGGCTAGAACTCGGGGGTGTCCGGGCCCGACCGGGCCCGGGCACACCCCTGAGCCGGTCCGTACACACACGAAAGGCACCGCTCCATGCGGAAGATGACCGAGCAGCGGTGGCGGGCGTTCGTCACCGACGGCACCCGCACCGGCAAGCTGTCGACCGTCCGCGCCGACGGCAGCCCCCATGTGACACCGGTCTGGTTCCTCCTCGACGGCGACGACATCGTGCTCACCACCGAGGAGAACGGCGTCAAGGGCCGCAACCTCGCCCGCGACGGACGCTTCGCCCTCTGCGTCGACGAGGACCGGCCACCGTACGCGTTCGTCCTGCTGCGAGGCACGCCGAGATCTCCGACGACCCCGACGACATGCTCCACTGGGGCGGCCTCCTGGGCGCCCGTCACATGGGCGACGACCGCGCCGAGGAGTACGCCGCACGCAACGGCGGCCCCGGCAACCTCCTCGTCCGCGGCCGCGTCGACGAGGTCATCGCCTTCGACGGCATCGCCGACTGATCCGCGAGCCGTCGCGGCTCACGACGCCGGCCGGCCGGGCTGCTTCGGTGCCCGCACGCCCGCCACCGGCCTCTGCCCGGCGGCCTTCCGCTCCGCCTCCAGTGCCCGCCCGGCTGCGCGCAGTGTGCCGAGCACCTCCGTCATCTCGCGCACGGACCGCTCGGGAATGACCGACCCGATCCGCAGTTCCAGCTCGTCCTCGAAGACCTTCAGCGCTCCGTCGGCCAGCTTCCGCCCCTGGGGCGTCAGCTCGACGATCGAGGAACGCCGGTCGTTCGGATTGGCCCGCCGCGCACACAGGCCCGCCGCCTCCAGACGGTCGACCACCTTGCTCGTGCCGCCCACCGTGATGGAGAACTCCTCCGCGATGTCCTGGATCCGCCGCCCGGGACGGCGCAACAGCAGGTGCAGCACCTCGAACGAGGTCAGCGGCAGGTCGTACTCGGCCCGCAACCGCTCCTCGATGCCACTCCACAGCTCGATCTCCAGCGAGACCAGCTCCCGGTACAGCCGCTTCAGGTCAGCCATCACTCGTCTTCCGAAGAACCATCTTCCATGGATGATTCATGGTAATCGCGTCGGCCGCTGATCAAGCGGCCCTACGGTCTCGTCGCATGGGCCTCCACGGCCTGGTGCATGTTCGGCTGGATGGGCCGCGCTCATGGCCGGTGATCCGGTCGGGCCCGGGACGCGATGCTGCGGGCGGGCGGCCCGAACCACAGCGCATGCATCCCTCGACGCGGCCGCTCTACCTGGCGATCCTGGTCAGTCCGCCCTGGTGACGGGCAGGCCCGACGGGGCCCGCGGCTGGGCCGAGCGGGCGCGTGAGGAGGCGGAGCGACCGGGGCTGCCGATGCAGCGGGCCTCCGCGCTGCGCGGCACCGCCCATCTGCCGCCGGCGGAGGGGGACACGGCAGCGGCGGCGGACCTGTTCGCGGAGGCCTCGGTGGAGAGCGCCCGCTGCGGCGCGGACTCCTGGGAGGCCCACTCCCTGCTGCTCGGCGCCTCGCTGTAGGCGGCGGCGGGCCGCGGGCCTCCGGCGGCGCGCGCACCTGGCTGAGGGGGCGCCGACTCGCCGAGGCGGGCGGCAGCGGGATGCAGGTCGGCCTCGCCGGCGCCACCCGTCCGCCCGGTGACCCCCTAGCCTCCGTACGGTTCCCCGGACCGCACCGGACTCACCGAACGGCTGGCCGGCCTGACCGCCAGGGAGTTGGAGATGGCCGAACTGGTGGCGCGGGGGCTCACCGGTCAGTCCATCGCGGACCGGCTCTACGTCAGCCGGCGCACCGTCGAGAACCATGTCTCGCGCACCTGCCGCACGACCGGGGTCTCCTCGCGTACCGCCCTGGCCGCGCTGATGGCCCGCCGCCGCGCCGCGATCCGTTTCAGGGACGCCCGCGCGGGGCGGGACCGACCGTGGCCGGGGTGACCTCGGCGGTGACCGGTGAGCCTCGCGCACCGGCCACCGCGGTCTCGGCCGGGAAGCCGCCTACCTGACGTCGACGAAGTCACCGGGCGCCGTCGCGGAGCCGGTCGTGGTGGTGCCGGCGAAGACGAAGCGGTAGTAGCCGTCGGAGTCGGCCTTGGTGGTGGTGCTCAAGGCGCCGGTGCCGCTGGTCCTGACCGTCTTGAGGGTGGTGTAGGTGCTGCTGCCCTTCTTGCGGAACTGCAACTTCACCGGCTGGGCCGCGTATCCGGCGTACTTGCCCGTGGTCCAGTCGGCGCGGCTCAGTCTGCCGGTGACCGTGATGGTCCTGCCCTTCTTCACCGGCTCCGGCGAGGCGTTGGCGGTCAGCCGGGCGGCACGCTTGATCTTGGTCCTGGCGACGTCGTCGTCGTAACTGGCGTTCGCGTAGAGGTCGTAGGCGCCCAGGAAGAGTTTCCAGGTCCCGGCGGTACCGTTGCCGTCCTTGAAGGCGACCGCGGGGTCGATGGTGAAGACCGTCCTGCAGCTGTAGCTGTAGCCGCCCTGGACCGGCGTCTCCGTGCAGGTGGGGTACTCGTCCGACTCCAGGGCGCCGGTGATGGTGTCCGTGCTCGAACTGTCGGTGCCCTGCCACAGGAAGGCCTGGGTGATGGCCACGCCTTCCTCGTCGAAGGCGCTGAACGTGACGGGAACGGCCTTCTTGCCCGTCACGCCGAGAACGATGTCCTTGCCCTTGTTGACGACCCCGTTCTTGAAGGTGGTGCCACCCGCGGCGTCCCGCGGCTGGACGTTCTTCGCGGCGAGGGCTCCGAGATCCGTCGCCGCCCCACGGTGGTCCGCCGCCTGGGCGGCACTCGGAAGGACGACCGCCGAGAGTACGAGGGCGCCGGAAAGCGCGGTGGCCGCAGCGCGTATACGCATGTGATTCCCCCATGATGAGGTCGGGCGGCCCTGCCGGACTGTCCTTGTGGCAGGGCCTGTTGATGTGGTGAAGAGGCCGGCGCACGCCCGGCCGCGCGGAAGACCCCGTGGATGAGGCTCAGTGCGTGGGAGAGCGGAGGACGTCGTCGACGCCGGGGTACCTCACCGGTCGAACCAGCTCCTGGCTTCCGCGGAACTGAAGCTCCGCAGCACGACGAGGGCGAAGACGATGCCCGGAAGAACCGAGACGCCGCCCCCCCCCTGGAACAGGCCCAGCAGACCGCTCGGCAGGCTCAGCGCCTCGATGACGATGACCGTGACACGTACCCCGTTGGACCGCTTGCCCGCCAAGGCGCCGCACAGGATCAGAGCACCCGCGATCAGCAGCGACAACACCCCCACGAACCCGGAGCAGCCCGGCCCCCTCGTCCTGACCGCATCTGCGCTTTCGTGCCCGGTGTCGTCATGAACGCAATGAAACGGCACGGGTGTCAGGGGCACATCAGTAGGAGTACGTATTCCATGTACGTATGTGCCATCGCCGCTCCGTGTACGTATGCGGCTTCAGCGGCGGCGGGCGGTGGCCGCGTCGAAGAGGGCGCGGCCGTCGATGTCGTCGGCCCGGTAACGGGGAGGGCGCTGGGTGGCCCAGGTCAGCTCGGTGTCGGCGGCGAGGTCGGCGGCGATCTGGGCGCCGGAGTTCCCGCCGCCGACCACGATCACCCGGCGGCCAGCGAAGTCCTGTGGGCGCCGGTACTCCACGGTGTGCGGCTGCCGGCCGCCGGGATCCCCTCAGCCGGGGACGGCGGGGAGGAAGGGGCGCCGGCACGCCACCAGGTGCCGGTGGCGCTGATCACGGTGCGGGCGGGTCAGGTGCCGGAGTCGGTCTCCACCCGCAGGAGCCCGCCGTCGCGGTGGACACCGAGCACACGTACCGGCCGCTTGACGGCGAGCTCGTACCGCTTCTCGTCAGCGGCGAGGTACGGCACCACGTGCTCACGCACGACGTGCTGCGCGTCGGGGTCCTCCTGGCCGGTCCGCGGAAGCATGGGACGGCCGGGCAGCGAGGAGTGGGCGGCCGGGGAGTACAGGTGCGGGGAGTCCCAGGTCTGCTGCCAGGCCCCACCCGCTGTGATCCGCTCGTCGAGGACGACGAAGTCGAGGCCCGGACGGCGCGGGTGGGAGCCGGCGGCGAGCCCTGCCTGGCCGCCGCCGATCACCACCACCTGCGCGGTGCGTGTCACTCGCCGGCTTCCCTGCCGGGCGTGAAGATGAGGGCCACCAGCCCCAGTCCGACCACACCACCGATCAGCTGCATGCCGATGAAGCCCGGGACCGAGCCGGGCGCGATGCCCGCGAACGTGTCGCTGAAGGTACGGCCGATGGTCACCGCCGGGTTGGCGAAGGACGTCGACGAGGTGAACCAGTACGCGGCGCCGATGTAGGAGGCGACGGCCACGGGGGCGAACCGCAGCTGGTCGGTGCGGGCCAGGCCGAAGATCAGCAGGATCAGGCCGGCGGTGGCGACGACCTCGCCCAGCAGCAGGTGCCCGGCGGACCGGTCGTGCGTGGACCACTCCACCAGCGGCTCGCCGAACATCGCGTCCGCCAGGGCCGCGCCCGCGATCGCACCGATGATCTGCGCGGGGACGTAGACCGCCACCTCGCGGATCGTCACCCCTGGCCCGCCGCGCCGGCCCGTCCACCACTCGGCCAGCGTGACCACGGGGTTGAAATGCGCGCCGGAGACCGGCCCGAGCAGAAGGATCAGGACACCGAGGCCGAAGACGGTCGCCAGCGAGTTGGCAAGCAGCTGCACCCCGACGTCCTTCGTGAGCTCCGTGGCCTGGATGCCGGAGCCGACCACCACCGCCACCAGGGCCGCGGTGCCGACCAGTTCGGCTGCGGCGCGGGCCGCGAGCGGCCTACGGGGCGGAGTGGCGCCCGGAGCGGGCTGCGGCTCGGCGGAAGGGAGGGCCGGCTCCGCGGCGGACTCGTGCGTGGCGGTCAACAAGGACTCCTTGGTGCGGTTGCCAGGGGTGGCGAGGGGTCAGGGGCAGGACCGCTTGTTGTCGGCGGCGGTGCGGGCGGACTCGGCCAGGTCGGCGAACCGGTCCGCGAGGGAGGCGATGACGTCGGGCTTGAGCCGGTAGTAGGTGAACCGGCCGCACGGCTCCGTCTCCACGACCCCGGCCTCGCGCAGCACTCTCAGATGGTTGGAGAGGTTGGTCTGCCGGGCACCGGTCTCCTCCACGAGGTGGGTGGTGCACAGCATCTCTTTGGCGAGCAGGGTCACGATGTGAAGCCTGAGCGGGTCGGCCAGAACCCGGATCAGGTCAGTGTCGACTGACGTCATCATGTGCTGATACTGTCACATCAGTGGTGGCTGATACCACCAGGTGCTGACATCATTCGCGCCTGATGCCGTCGTGAGCCGAGAGAGAGCCTCCGATGTCCGACAAGCCCTCCGTGCTGTTCGTCTGCGTCCACAACGCCGGCCGTTCCCAGATGGCCGCCGCATGGCTGACCCACCTGGCCGGGGACCGCGTCGAGGTCCGCTCCGCAGGCTCCAACCCGGGCGCGGGCGTCAACCCGGCCGCCGTCGAGGCCATGGCCGAGGTCGGCATCGACATCTCCGCCGAGGTCCCGAAGATGCTCACCGTCGACGCCGTCAAGGAGTCCGACGTCTGCATCACCATGGGCTGCGGCGACACCTGCCCCGTCTTCCCGGGCAAGCGGTACCTGGACTGGCAGTTGGAGGACCCGGCGGGTCAGGGCGTCGAGGCCGTGCGGCCGATCCGTGACGAGATCAAGGTGCTGGTCGAGGGCCTGATCAAGGAGATCGCGCCGGAGCCCCGGGCATGAGCACGGGCTCCGGGATCCGCGACGTCATCGCCATCGGCTCCGGCCCCGCCGGATACACCGCTGCCCTCTACACCGCCGCGCCTCGCTGAAGCCCCTGGTCTTCGAGGGCGCGGTCACGGCCGGCGGCGCGCTGGTGCAGACGACCGAGGTGGAGAACTTCCCCGGCTTCCGTGACGGCGTCATGGGCCCGGACCTGATGGACGCCATGCGGGCCCAGGCCGAACGCTTCGGCGCCGAGCTCGTCCCCGACGACATCGTCGAGGTCGACCTCACGGGTGCGGTCAAGACCGTGATGGACAGCTCGGGTACGGTCCACCGGGCGAAGGCCGTCATCGTGGCGACGGGCTCACAGCACCGCACGCTCGGTCTGCCCGGCGAAGCCGCCCTCTCCGGCCGGGGGGTGTCCAAGATCTTGGTCGCCTGCGGCCTGGCGGCGAGCCAGCCGTCGACCCGCTCACTCCGCCCGCACCCGCCTCGACCTGGTCACCGACCGGACCCGTCAGACCACTCACCCAGATCCGCTCGCACCCGCATACCTTCCGGCCGGCCGGTGCCGCGAGGCTTCAGTCGCTCGGCCAGGTGCTGAGTGCCTGGTCGGCGACGCGGTGCATGTCTTCCCGGCTGGCGCCGCCGGCGGCCTGTACGGCGAGGCCCTGCCCGACCGTGTGCACATAGCGGGCGAGGGTTTCCGGGTCGGCGGTGGGGGGCAGGTCGCCCTCGGCCTGGGCTTGTTCGAACCGTTTCCGCAGGGCGGCCACTCCGGCCTCGCGGCGTTCGGCCAGGTCGCGGCGGACCGGTTCGCTTTCCGGGCCGGCGGCCAGCGCGGACTGCACCAGCAGGCAGCCGCGCGGACAGTCAGGGAGGGTGTGGGCGTTGACGGCTCCGTGCAGCATCGCCTCGGCCACCTGCCGGGCGGTGGGCAGCTCAAGTGCCGGGGCCACAAAGGCTCCCGGGCCCTGCACATAGCGGTCGGCGGCCTTGCGGAACAGCTCCTCCTTGTTGCCGAAGGCGGCGTAGACGCTGCGCCGGTTGATCCCCATGGCCTCGGTCAGCGCGGCGAGCGAGGCACCCTCGTACCCCTCGGCCCAGAACACCCGCATCGCCACCTCCAGCGCCTCGTCGGTGTCGAAGGACCGGGGCCGTCCCATGCTGGGCATCGAAGCCTCCTTGAGAAAAAGTTCGCCGCCACGGAATGACTCCCGCGGTTGCTCAGGTTGATGTCATCGCGCCTATGGTAACCGATCGGTTCGGTTCGTCCCTTTCATCATTATTCGCCCAGATCAGGAGGGATAGCGCGGGAGGAGGTCCCTACCGCGCGTGTGACGAGTGGACAAGCCGCAAGGCCGAGCCTGGGCTGACCCACCCGCCTTCAGGCGCGGACGTCAGTTACGGGGACGGCCCCACCGCGAGGGACCGCCCGGCCCGGCCGTCCGCCGAACCCCGGCGGGCTTCCGGACCTGGTGCGTGTCTGACGGTGGGGTTGGCCGTGGCGGGCCTCAGGCGTGTGGTCCCGCGCCGTGCAGGAGCGTGTCAATGACGAGTGCGGCCAGCGCGTCGGGGTCCTTTGCGGCCGGATCCTGCTCGGAGCCGGGCCTGTCGAGGGCTTCACTCAGGAGCGCGTAGTACACCTGCCGCGTCCAGTCCAGGTCCGCGTCCCGGGCGAGGAGCCCCTCGCTCTGCGCCCGGGTCAGGAGTTCGACGGTGTACCTGTCGATGTCGGCCCAAAGGGCGGCCGCGGTCTCGCTGTGGGGCGTCGTGTGACTGAGGGTGAAGCGCCAGGCGCTCTTGACCCGCAGGACGTTCGCGGTCACTCGGTACAGGGCCACGAGCGCGGGGGCGGAGTCGGGCCGGGCTTCCCCGATGGCGTCGAGGAGTTGCTGCTTCGCGGAGACAGCGAGTGCCTCCAGCAGCGCCTGCCGGTTCGCGAACCGGCGGTGCACCGTGATCCTGGTCAGACCCGCCGCCTCAGCGATCTGCTCCATGGAGGCACCGGCGTCCTCGGCGAGAACCCGCTCGGCCGCCTCCAGAATCGCACGCACACTGCGCTCGGCATCTGCCCGCAGCGGTCGGCCCATAGCGGTCTCCATGTCTCGTTCGTCTTCGCCCCCTGGAGAGGATACGTGAACGATACGGGTAACTGGATAACTGATCCTCCACTGCCGCGATTGCGTCACCATGTGATACGTCGATGATACGCATCAAGGATCGGGTCCCACCCCTTCGCGCTCGACGGGACACGACCCGCCACTCACGACCTGCGTGAGCGGTTCGCCCTGGCGGATGACGCGGTCGGGCGCCCGGGACGACTCCCGACGACATCGTCGATCCCTAGCTTCAGGAGCATGTCGATCATGCGGGAGTTCCTTCGCCGCCCCCCGGCTCACCGGCGTCGCCACTCCCAGCTCCCCCACCCTCGCACCGCCCACGGCCTCCGGCCCGTCTCCGAGCAGGAGCCACCGGATCCGTCAGGACCTTCCGGTGCGTACGGCGGCGGGCCCGGCCTGACGACGTCGCCGGAACAGCACCACTCCCGCGCGCTCCGCAGAACATTCGCACGCCGAGCGCACATCAGGCTCGACGCGGGGAGCCCTCCGGCCCGACCCAAGGAAATGGCATGTCCTCAACCAATCGACCTACCCGCATCTCCCGGCGGACCGCGATGGCGCTGGCCGGCGTGTCGGTCGTCGCGGCCCTCACCGCCACGGCACCGAGCATGGCCGACGCGGTCAGCGAGAGTTCCAGCGGCACGCGGCACTCGGTCACCCAGGCGCAGAACGCGCAGAGCGCCAGCACCGCCCCCAACCTGCGCATCAAGGCCGCCAACGGTGTCACTTACCAGTACCGCCGCTTCGGTCACCCCAGTGCGGGCAGCGTGCCACTGGTCTTCCTGCAGCACTTCCGCGGCACCCTCGACAGCTGGGATCCCAAGCTCATCGACACCATCGCCGCCAAGCGCGAGGTCATCCTCGTGGACAACGTCGGCGTCGGCGGCTCCACCGGCACCACCGCCAGCACCGTCCAGCAGATGGCCCTCGACGCCTTCGACTTCATCGACGCCCTCAAGCTGCCCCGCTACGACGTGTTCGGCTTCTCCCGCGGCGGCGAGGTCGCCCAGGAGGCCGCGCTGCGCCGCCCCTGGCAGGTCCGCCGCGTCGTCCTGGCCGCCACCGGCCCCCAGGGCGGAGTGGACCAGCGCGCGTCCGACCCCACCATCCTGCGGCGGACCTTGAAGGACGACCCCGGCCCCGAGGACTACCTCTTCCTGTTCTTCAAGAACACCTCCACCAGCCAGGCCGCGGGAGGCGAGTTCCTGCAGCGCCTCGGGCAGCGCACCACGGACCACGACGCGCCCTCCAGCCTGGCCACTCGCGACCGCCAGCTCACCGCGTGGTCCGAGTGGGGCATTCCCGACAAGTCCAAGTTCGTCCGCCTCAAGGCTCTCTTCCAGCCCACCCTGGTCGCCGGCGGCGAGAGCGACATCCTCATGCCCGCCAAGAACTCCCACCTGCTGGCCAAGTACCTCCCCGACGCCCAGCTGCACATCTACCCGGACGCCGGCCACGGCTTCCTCTACCAGTACGCCGTCCGGTTCGGCACCGAGGTGAACACCTTCCTCGACCGCTGACAGCACACCTCGCCGTGAGACGGTCGCCGGCGCCGACACCCACGGTGGCCGCAGACCGGCAACTCATGCCCGATACCCCGCCGGAGCCGACCCGGCGGGGTATCGCCGTCCGACGGGGCGCCTCGACACCTGTCGGCGCGTAGAGGATACGAGGTCGCTACGGATGACCCCTTAATTGATTCGACCATGTTGCTCATCAATCTAGATCTGATACATTCGTGACACGGATTGGGGATGCTACGGCGACGGATCTCGTACGACCGTCATCCGCGTCCGGCAACCGCAATCCCCCGCATGCCGAAGCAGTCCATGAGTCAGGAGTCCGAAATGGCGACAACACGACCGGTAGCCCTCGTGACGGGTGCGTCCTCCGGCATCGGAAAGGCAGCCGCGCTCGCGCTGGCCGCGGCGGGCCACGAGGTGGTCGGCACCAGCCGCGACACCGCGCACGTCACCCCCCTCAAGGGCGTGACCTTCCTCGACCTCGACGTGACCAGCGATGATTCGGTGACCGCCGCGGTCGCAGAGGTGATCGACCGGTTCGGGAGGATCGACGTCCTGGTCAACAACGCCGGCATCGGCTCGGCCGGCGCCGCCGAGGAGTCCTCCGCCGCGCAGGCCCAGGGCCTGTTCGACATCAACGTCTTCGGCGTCATCCGCATGACCAACACCGTCCTGCCGCACATGCGCGCCCAGCGCAGCGGACGGATCATCAACATCTCGTCCATCGTCGGCTTCATGCCGCAGCCCTACATGGCGGTCTACGCCGCCTCCAAGCACGCCGTCGAGGGCTACTCGGAATCCGTCGACCACGAGGTACGCGAGTACGGCGTGCGGTCCCTGCTCGTCGAACCCGCCTGGACGAACACGGCGTTCGACGCGGCCAGCGTGCGGCCCGACCGGCCCCTGGACGTCTACGCCAAGCAGCGGCACGTCTTCGAGGAGTACATGGCCGGCGCGGTCAAGGACGGTGACGACCCCGCCGTCGTCGCCAAGGAGATCGTCGCGGCGGCGACCGACGCCAAGCCCAAGGTGCGCTACACCGCCGGTGCCATGACCGGGCGCGTCCGCACCATGCGCCGCGTGGTCCCCGCCCGCGTGTTCGACCAGCAGCTGCGCAAGCTCAACCGCCTGCCCGCCTGACCGACCATCCCCCCACGAGACACAGCGACAGGAAAGCGAAGCCCGCCATGAGCACCTATCTGGCAGACGCGGCCGGCGACCTCACCGTGGACGGCCCCTCCGCGACCTTCACCTACCGGCGCCTCGGCCCGCGGGGCGGCATCCCGCTGGTCCTGCTGAACCGGGTCCGGGGCACCCTCGACTGGTGGGACCCCGAGCTCCTGGACCAGCTGGCCACCGCCCACGACGTGATCGTGTTCGACAACGTCGGCACCGGCTACACCTCCGGCACCCCGCGCGACTCGGTCGAGGGACTCGCCGACGGCACGGTCGAGTTCGTCGAGGCCCTCGGCCTGCGGCAGGTGGACCTGCTCGGCTGGACCCTGGGCGGCACCGTCGCCCAGCACATCGCCCGCACCCGGCCCGGCCTGGTCCGCAGGCTGGTCGTGGCGGCCGCCAACCCCGGCGGCACGGTGCCCGGCGCTCCCGCCCATGACCCGAAGGTGCGGGCCACCATGACCAAGTCCGAGGTCACCGGGGACGACCTGGTGTTCCTGTTCTTCCCCGAGACCGAGACGGGGCGCGCCGCCGGGCACGCGCACCTCGCCAGGGTGGCCACCCGGCTGGCCACCGGAATCCCCGGCGTGTCCGAGGCGGCAGCCCTCGGCCAGCTCACCGCGATCGGCAAGGACGCGGCGATCCCGTTCGACCAGGTGCGGGCGGACCTGGAGTCCATCAGGCAGCCCGTCCTGTACGCCACCGGCATGAAGGACGCGATGATCCCCGCCCTGGCCTCGTACACCGCCGTCCAGCACCTCACCGACGCCACCCTCGTCGCCTACAGCGACGCCGGTCACGCCTTCCTCTTCCAGCACGCCAAGGACTTCGCCGCCCAGGTGACGGCCTTCCTTGCCGACTGACCGCTCCCCCGAACGCCGGAGCCACGGCATGCCGAGCGCCTGCCCGACCGAGGAGATACATCGTGCAGTCGACCAGCGTCCCGGCGCGCCGGGAGGTGACGCCGCTGGAGTTGTTCTTCGACCTGGTCTACGTCTTCGCGATCGGCCAGCTGTCGCATCAGCTGCTGGCGCACCCGACGTGGACGGGCGCGGCCCAGACGCTCGTGCTCTACCTCGCGGTCTACGCGGCGTGGGCGTACACCACCTGGGCCGTCACCCTCGTACCGGCCGAGGATCCGCGGACCAGGCGGATGCTGCTGACGGTCATGCTCCTCGGTCTGTTCATGAACGCCGCGATCCCGCGCGCCTTCGGCGATGCCGGATGGGTCTTCGTCGTCACCTTCCTGCTGATTCATCTCGGCCGGACGGTGTGGCTGCTCGGGGTGGGCCTCGATCGGCGTGATCAGGAGCATTGGTGCCGCGTCCTGGTCTGGTTCGCCGCGGCCGCCCCCTTCTGGCTGACCGGCGCGGCGGCCGACGGCGGCGCGCGGCTGGTGTGGTGGGCCGTGGCGACCCTGATCGAGCTGGCGGGCACCTGGACGGCGCATCCCCTGCCCGGCCGCAGGCTGAACTCCCGGCAGGTCGACTTCGCGGGCGGCCACCTGCTGGAACGCGGTCGCCTGTTCATGATCATCGCGTTCGGTGAGGCCATCCTGACCACCGGCACCGCGCTCACCACGGCGCCCTACGAGCCCATGACCCTGTTGACCAGCAGCGTGGCTCTCGCCGGCACGGTCGCGTTGTTCTGGCTGTTCTTCAGCCGCTCCGAGCACATCGTGCACCACTATGAGCGGACCGAGGACCCCATCCGGGCGGGGCGCAGCGGCGTCTACAGCCTCATGGCCTCCGTCGCCGGGATGATCGCCGCCGCCGCGGGCGACGAGCGTGTCATCGCGCACCCGGCCCACCACGCCGGCATCACCACGAACCTGCTGCTGTTCGGCGGACCCGCCCTCTTCATCGGCGCGCAGACGTGGCACGGCAGGACCCTGTTCGACGACCTGCCCCGGGCGCGGCTGGTCGCGCTGTCCGCTCTGGTCATCGGATGCGCGGTCACGTCGACGGCTCCGGCCTACCTGGCGGCCGTCGTCGCCGCCGCGATCGTCCTCACGCTGGCCGCGGTCGAAGAGCGCCGTCCATCCGGGGACAGCACCGCGAAGCCGATCTCCCCAGGCCGCCCACGTCCCTGACCTACGGCACCACTGCGGTCGGCCCGATCCCGGCCCGGAACGACGGTGAGACGCGCGTACACCGACTCGATCTGCCGCATTCGCCATGTCCGTCCCTCACGCAGGAGCCATCCATGGACTTCTCCACCAGCGACATCCCCGCCACCGGTGCCGACCGACGCCCGGGCCGGGACCTCACCACCCGGTTCCTCAGCCGCGGCACGGCGTCCAGGGCGGTGCCGGCACCTCCGACCGGCTCTACGAAGGAGGGACGCCGTGCCAGAGGCGGGTGTGTTGATCTGTGACGACCAGGAGCTGATGCGGGTCGGCCTGCGCATGGTCGTGGACAGCCAGTCGGACCTCACGGTCGTCGGCGAAGCCGGGGACGGAGAGGCGGCCGTGGCGAAGGCGCTCGCACTGCGCCCGGACCTCGTCCTCATGGCCGTGCGGCTGCCGCGCCTCGACGGCATCTCGGCCACCGCACAGGTACGCGCCGCACTGCCCCACACGCAGGTGCTGGTCATCACCGCCTGCGACCGCGACGAGTACGCCTACGCGGCACTTCGTGCCGGAGCCGGCGGCTTCCTCGTCAAGGACACGCCGGCCGCCGAGATGCTGGTCGCCATCCGCGGTGTGCTGCGCGGCGACGCGGTGATCGCCCCCTCGGTGACCCGACGGCTGATCGACCGGTACGTCACGGACGCCGTCGCTCCCCTCACCGACAAACGCCTCGACGTGCTGACCGACCGCGAGCGTGAGGTGTTGGGTCTGGTCGCCCGCGGGCTGAACAACACGGAGATCGCCGGGAAGCTGTTCCTCGGCGAGACCACGGTCAAGACCCACGTGGCCCGGATCCTCGGCAAGCTGCGTCTCCGCGACCGGATACAGGCCGTCGTCGTGGCCTACGAGAGCGGACTGGTTCGTCCTGGCGGATGACCCCGTCGGGCCCTCGGGATGGTTTCCGACGACACGACCGATCCTTAGCTTCTGAACATGTCGATCATGCGCGAGTTCCTCCGCGGCCCCCGACTCACCGGCGCCATCGCGCCCCCTCCTTCACCACGCCGACCTGGTGGAGTTGGGGTCCGGCACCGGAGCGATCACTGACGCGATACGGCGACGGCCGGCACCGGGGACGCGGCTGATCGCGGTGGAGCTCAACCCGGTCTTCGACCGCCGGCTCACGGACCGGTACTCCCACAGCGTCGTCGATGTGGTCCAGGGGCAGCTCCGAGGGCTGAGTCCGAACGGGCAGGTCCAGCACGTTCGCGTACACGCAAGCGGCGTGGACCCACCCGGCCCGCCGGTTCGTGACCGAGCTGACCGGGCGGTTCTCCACGCTGGAGCGCGGCCGGGTGGTGCGGCCGAACCTCCCGCCTGCGTATGTGCACCGTGCGGTCGTACCGGTCCACGGGAAGTCGGCGGAGCCGGCACACGGTAGGCAGCGCCCGCAGCCACGGAACAGCCCGTTCTCGCCGCCACCGGCACGACCCCGGAGCGACGCTCCGTCACGCCTTCCTCTTCCCGCACGCACACACCCCCTCAGCACTGGAGCACAGCATGACCCAGCACACCATGTTCAAGATCGAGACCGTGGCGCCGAAGATCCGCAGGGTCACCTTCACCCATCCGCCGGTCAACGTCGTCGGGGCGGACACCGTCGTCCAACTGGTCGACGTTGTCGACGAGTTGAGCCGTGACGAGCAGGTTCAGGTCGTCGTCTTCGACAGCGGCACGCCCGGATACTTCTACAACCACGCCGATCTCGGCCAAGTGCCCGAACTCCTGGCCCTGAACGCCGCGGACGGGACCCCGACGTGGGTCGAACTCGTCACCCGCCTGACCAGCGCCCCGTTCATCAGCATCGCCTCCATCCGCGGGCGCACGCGGGGCGGAGGCGACGAGATCACCCTGGCCTTCGACCTGCGCTACGCCAGCCGCGAGGAAGCCTTCTTCTGCCAGCCCGAGGTCGCGATCGGCATCGTCCCGGGCGGCGGCGGCAGCGACCGTCTGGCCCGGCTGCTGGGACGGGACCGCGCGCTCGAAGCGGTCCTCACCAGCGAGGACTACGACGCCGAGCGCGCCGAACAGTACGGCTGGGTGACCCGGGCCGTCCCCGACGCCGAACTCGACGCCTTCGTCGACGGTGTCGCGGCGCGCATCGCATCCTTCGACAAGGCGTCCGTCCTGGGCGCCAAGGCGCAGATCAACCGGTCGACCCTGCCGCCCGTGGCCGACCTGCGCGCGTCCTGGGCGGAGTTCGCGGAGTCCGTCGAGTGGCCGGGATTCCAGGCCCGCGTGCCGCGACTCGGGAAGGCCATCGCCGAGATCGGTCTCGACGAGATCGAGCGGAACCTCGGCTACTACGCCGGCCTCATCAACCAGCAGGCATAGCCACAGCCCGTTCACGACGACGCCGCGCGCTTGGTGCGGCGGCGGGCCGGACCACGCGGATGACAACACGCCACCGGTGCTCGCCCGCAGCGCACCCGTGACGAGTGCGTCCCGAATCCGCTTCCCCCACATCCTCGCGAAACGAGGAAGGACCTCCATGACCGGGGACCACGCCCCCCTTCTCCGGCACCTCCGCGTCGGCTGCGGACCGACTGCCGGGCCGCAGGGGCGGCCACCGGGCAGGAAAAGTCAGGGGAACCGCCGTACGGCGCAGGGAACTTCTGACGCTGACGGCGATGTGCCTGGGCGTGATGATGACGTTCCTGCTCGTCACCGCCACGATCTCGGCACTGTCGGCGATCCAGGGCGATCTGCACGTCCGCCCGGGCGCACTGATCTGGATTCCCAGCGCGTACACGCTGGTCGTGGCCGCTCTGGTGCTGTCGGCCGGCACCCTGGGCAATCTCCTGGGCCGCAAGCGGATGTTCTGCGTCGGCGTGGTGATCATGATCGCGGGAGGCGTGCTGGCCGCGACCGCCGGCACCACCGGCACGGTGATCACCGCGCAGCTGGTCGCCGGTGTCGGCGGCGCGCTCATCCTGCCCAACAGCCTGGCCGCGCTGGGCGCGACCTTCGCCGATCCGCAGCGGCGGACGCTGCTCGCCCACGCCACCACCACGTGCCTGATCTTCCGGGCCGACGGCCGGCAGCCCGCACGGACCGGTGAACAGGCAGCCCAAGACACCTCTCCGACGGCCTGACCTGCGGCTGAGCCCCGCCCAGGCACGGAACACTCCTCCGATCCGACCAGCGCCCCTCCCTCACTCAATGCGACAGGGACTTCCATGGACCTCGCCACCAGCACCGTTCTCGTCACCGGAGCCAATCGCGGCCTCGGCCGCGCCCTCGCCGCGGAACTGCTCGGCCGCGGCGCCGGCGTCTACGCCGGTGCCCGCAACCCCGACCAGGTCGACCTGCCCGGCGTCACGCCGATCGCGCTCGACATCACCGATCCCGCCTCCGTGGCGGCCGCCGCCAAGGCCACCGGTGACGTCACCGTCCTGATCAACAACGCCGGCATATCCACCGGCGGCGACCTGCTCACCGGCGACCTGGACGACATCCGCCGGGACATGGACACCAACTTCTTCGGCACCCTCTCGGTGGTCCGGGCCTTCGCACCCCAGATCGCGGCGGGCGGCGGCGGTGCCGTCCTGAACATCCTGTCCGCCCTGTCCTGGTTCAGCTTCCCGGACGTCGGCGCCTACTGCGCCGCCAAGTCCGCACAGTGGTCGCTCACCAACACCCTGCGCCTCCAACTCGCCGACCGGGGCATCCGGGTGGCCGGCCTGCACGTCGGCTACATGGACACCGACATGACCAGCACGGTCACCGCGCCCAAGACCGCCCCCGCCGACGTCGCCCGCCTCGCCGCCGACGGCATCGCCGAGGGCAGCTACGAGATCGTCATCGACGACATCAGCCGCCAGGTGCGGGCCGGGCTGTCCGGAGGCGTCACCGCCCTGTACCCGCAGCTGCCCTGACGAGCAGTCCATCCGGCACGCCCGATGAGCAAGACGACCGATCCCTCCACCCGAACCGCCGCCGACCGAAGAGAGTGGGCATGTCCACCGAACTTCCCGATTCATACGGTCCTCCCCCTGAAGGGCCGGCGCCGGCCCCGTCCCGACGAACCTTCATCGCCACGACGACCGCCGTCGGTGGCGCGGTGATGGCGGGCGGCCTGGTCGCGGGAGCCTCGCCGTCCGCCGCCGAGGAGGCGTCCGCCGCCGACGCACCACCCGCCGGCCGAGTCGCACTGACCGTCAACGGCGAGCGGCGCATCGCTGTGATCGACAACCGGACTTCGCTGCTTGACCTGTTGCGCGAGCAGTTCGGCCTGCCCGGTACGAAGAAGGGCTGCAACGCGGGTGCCTGCGGGGCGCGCACGGTCCTGGTCGACGGACGGCGGGTCAACTCCTGCCTGACCCTGGCCGTGCGCCTGGACGGTGCCGAGGTCACCACCGTCGAGGGCCTGGCGGACGACGACCGACTGCACCCGCTCCAGCAGGCGTTCGTCGACCAGGACGCCTTCCAGTGCGGGTTCTGCACGCCGGGGCAGATCATGTCCGGCGTCGGCTGCATCGAGGAGGGCCACACCGGCTCCGCGGACGAGATCCGGGAGTGGATGAGCGGCAACATCTGCCGCTGTGGCTGCTACGTGAAGATCGTGCGGGCGGTCGAGCAGACCGCGCGCGGGAAATGAGGCCCGGCCACCATGTATCCCTTCTCCTTCACCAAGGCCGCGGACACCCGGAGCGCGCTCGCGGCCGGGCAGCGCGGCGGGCGCTACATAGCCGGCGGCACCACCCTGGTCGACCTGATGCGCGAAACCGTCGAACGCCCCGAGACGCTCGTCGACATCAGCGCGCTGCCGCTGCGCGAGGTCACGGTCACCGAGCGCGGGGGTCTGCGCATCGGCGCCCTGGTGCGGATGGCCGAAGCCGCCGCCCACCCCAAGGTCCGCACCCTTCACCCGGTCATCTCCCAGGCGCTGGAACTGAGCGCGTCAGCTCAGTTGCGGAACATGGCCACCATCGGCGGCAACATCATGCAGCGCACCCGCTGCACGTACTTCCGCGATGTGACGGCCGCCTGCAACAAGCGCGGCCCCGGCTCCGGCTGCGCCGCGCTGAACGGCTACAACCGCACCCACGCGATCCTGGGGTCCTCGGACCAGTGCGTGGCCACCCACCCCTCCGATGTCGCCGTGGCGTTCGCCGCGCTGGAGGCGAAGGTGCGGCTGGTGGGCCCGAACGGGGAGCGCAGCGTCGCCTTCGCGGACTTCCTGCTGCGGCCCGGCAGCGCCCCGAACCGTGAACAGGACCTGAAAAGGGGTGAGTTGATCACGGCGGTGGAGATCCCGGCCCTTCCGCGGCCACTGAAGTCCGGCTACCTGAAGGTCCGCGACCGGCAGTCCTACGAGTTCGCCCTCACCTCTGCGGCCGTCGCACTGCACGTACGCGGCGGAGTGATCCGAGAAGCCAAGGTCGCCGCCGGGGGCGTGGGTACCGTGCCGTGGAAACTGCCCGCCGTCGAGCGGCACCTCATCGGCGAACGGCCCTCGAAAGCCCTGTGGTCCCAGGCCGCGGAACGAGCGGCGGACGGGGCCCGCCCCCTGGACCACAACCACTTCAAGATCGAGCTCCTGAAACGCACCGTCGAGCGCCAGCTGCGCATCGTAGGAGGCACCGCGTGAGCCCGCAGCCGCAGGCAGCCGTCGGCGCCCCGCTCTCCCGGGTGGACGGCCGCCTCAAGGTCACCGGACAGGCGCTGTACGCCGTCGACCTCCCCCACGCTCGAACAACCTCGCGCGGGGGGACCCCCATCATCCCCGGAGCCGTGCACGCCGTCATCGTCGACAGCGGCATCGGCCGGGGCCGTATCACCGCCATCGACACCCGCGCCGCCCTCGGCCATGCCGGCGTCCTGAGGGTGATCAGCCACCTCGACGCTCCCCGACTGCCCTACCAGCGCAACCCGCTCCCCACCGCCCCGCCGGGCGAGCGGCTGCACGTCTTCCAGGACGACAAGGTGCTCTTCCACGGGCAGCCGGTCGCCGTCGTGGTGGCCACCACCCTGGAGGCCGCCCAGCACGGCGCCAGTCTGGTGAAGGTGGCCTACGACGCCGAGCAGCCGTCGACCGACATGGCCGACGCACCGGCCGACGAGCCCCGGACCTACGCACGGGGCGATACGGACAGGGCGCTGGACTCCGCCGCCGTACGCATGGAGATGACCTACCACCTCGCCCGCAACAACCACAACGCGATGGAGCCGCACGCCACCACCGCCCGCTGGGACGGCGACAAGCTCACCGTGTGGGACAAGACGCAGTGGGTGTTCGGCACCCAGATAGAACTCGCCACAGTGTTCGGTCTGCCTCCGGAGTCGGTGCGCGTCATCTCTCCGTTCGTCGGCGGCGGCTTCGGCAGCGGACTGCGGGCCTGGCCGCACGTCACCATCGCGGCCCTCGCCGCCCGCGAGACGAAGCGCCCCGTCAAACTCGCCCTGACGCGAAAGCAGTTGTACTTCGGAACGGGCTTCAGACCCGCGTACGAGTACGCGGTGCGCCTGGGCAGCGACCGGCGCGGACGCTTGACCGCCATGACGCATGACGTACGCGCCGAGACGTCGTCGTACGAGACGTTCACGGAGTCCGTACTGATCCCGGGGCAGATGCTGTACAGCATGCCCAACGTCAGCCAGGAGTACCGGACGGTACCCCTGGACGTACACACCCCGCTGTTCATGCGCGGCCCCGGGTACACCACCGCCTCCTACGCCATCGAGTCGGCGATGGACGAGCTCGCCCACAGGCTGGGCATCGACCCGATCGAGCTGCGGCTGCGCAACGAGCCCGAGGAGGACGAGTCCAGCGGGCTGCCGTTCTCCACCCGCAGACTGCGCGAGTGCTACACGGTCGGCGCCCGCGAGTTCGGCTGGCACCGCCGCAACCCCACCCCGCGCTCCACCCGGGACGGCGACCGGCTGATCGGCACCGGCATGGCCACCGGCGTCTACGACACCGCTCGCCAAGACGCCCGGGCGTCGGTCCGGCTGGACGCCGACGGCACCGCGCTGGTCCAGTCCGCGGCCAGCGACATGGGCCCGGGCACCTACACCTCCAACACCCAGCTCGCCGCGGACGCCCTCGGCCTGCCCATGGGCAAGGTGACCTTCCGCCTCGGCGACTCCCTCATGCCGCCCGCCCCGCCGCACGGCGGCTCCTGGACCATGGCCAGCGTCGGCTCCGCCGTCCAGGACGGCTGCGACAAGCTACGGACGCAGGCCGTCGAACTCGCCGTCGAGGACGCTGCATCACCGCTCCACGGCGTCGATCCCGACACCGTCGTGGTCCGCGCCGGCCGACTGCACGTGAAGAACAATCCCGCACGCGGTGAGACCTATCGGCAACTCCTGACCCGCAACAAACGCACCCACCTCGAAGCCATGGGATCCTTCACCCGCCCAACGGGACCGGAACGGCACTCCCTGTTCGCCTACGGCGCGGTCTTCGTCGAGGTCGCCGTCGACGCCCGGCTGGGCCTGGTCCGGGTGCGACGGATGCTCGGCGTCTACGACGCGGGCCGCATCATCAGCCCCAAACTCGCCGACAGCCAGGCCCTGGGCGGCATGGTCGGCGGCATCGGCCAGGCCCTCCTCGAACACACGGTCACCGACCACCGCGACGGCCGCATCGTCAACGCCGACCTCGCCAACTACCTCGTCCCCGTCAACGCCGACGTCCCCGACCTGAAAGCCATCTACCTCGACGGCGACGACCGCGAGGCAGACCCCATCGGCGTCAAGGGCCTGGGCGAGATCGTCCAGGTCGGGGTGGCGCCCGCCATCGCCAACGCCGTCTTCCACGCCACCGGGCGTCGTATCCGCGAACTGCCCATCACCGCGGAAGCCCTGCTCTGAACACCGGGGCCCCCTCGGCGCCCCTTCCGACCGTCCGGCGGCAGGTGAGCGGCCCACCGCCGGACACCAGGGCCGCCGCGGTGTCGCCTCTCCCGCGCCGACACCGCGGCGGCCCGCCCAAAACCGTTACCCACGGAGACGTGCCCATGCTGAACATCGCCGACACGCTGCACGCCTGGTGCCGCGAAGCCCGCCCCTTCGCCCTCGCCACTGTCGTCCAGGTCAGCGGCAGCGCACCCCTGCCGCCAGGCACCTCACTCGCCGTCGACGCCGACGGCACGGTGGTCGGCAGCATCTCCGGCGGCTGCGTGGAGGGCGCCGTCTACGACCTCTGCCGCCAGATGCTCCAGGACGGCGGCGGCCCCGCACGCGCCCGGTTCGGCTACTCCGACGACGACGCCTTCGCCGCCGGCCTGACCTGCGGAGGCGAGATCGACGTCCTGGTCCAACGCGTCGAACCGACAGCCCAGCCCCACCTGACCGCCGCCCTGGGCGAAGCCGTACGGGGCAGGCCCGCCGCCGTGGCCCAAGTGGTCGACGGCCCCGCCGAACTCCTCGGCCGCACCCTCACCCTTCTCGGCGAGGGCGGCGCGTACGACGGCACGCTGGGCGGCGAGAGCGAGGACAGGGCCGTCCTGGCAGAGGCCCACGCCCTGCTGAGAGCGGGACGCACCGCCAGGATCGATGTCGGCAAAGGCCCCGACACCTGCCCCGTCACACTCTCGGTCCTCGTCCACGCCCACGCCGCTCCGCCCCGCATGCTGATCTTCGGGGCCGTCGACTTCGCCGCCGCCCTCAGCCAGGCCGGACGCTTCCTCGGCTACCGCGTCACCGTCTGCGACGCCCGCCCCGTCTTCGCCACCGCCGCCCGCTTCCCGCACGCCGACGAAGTCGTCGTCGACTGGCCCCACCGCTACCTCGCAGCCACCGAGACCGACGCCCGCACCGCCATCTGCGTCCTCACCCACGACCCCAGATTCGACATCCCCCTGCTCGCCCTGGCACTGAGTCTCCCCGTCGGATACATCGGCGCGATGGGCTCCCGCCGCACCCACGAGGACCGCAACCAGCGGCTGCGCGAGGCCGGCGTCACCACGGCGCAACTCACCCGCCTCAACTCCCCCATCGGCCTCGACCTCGGCGCCCACACCCCCGAGGAAACAGCCGTATCCATCTCCGCGGAGATCATTGCCCACAGCAACCGAGCCACCGGCCTGCCCCTGTCCGCCGGCACGGGACCCATCCACCGTTCCACAGCTCGAACCGCTGCCTGACCCGCTGTCCGCCCGGTGAACACCTCTCCGCCTCTGCTCCGGAGCCCTCTTCCCCGACCTTCGCAAGGAGCAGTCATGCACCGTCACGAATCATCGCGGCATCAGCCATGCTCACCCCGACCACTGCCAGGGCGCGGCCCGCTTCGGCGTCCCCGTGCACGCCCTGCCGGAGACCATCGCGGAGATCGTCACCGTAGGCGCCAAGACGGAGGGCCGCTTGGAGAGGCGCGATCAAGAGTCGCGCAGGCCGACTGGTGAGAGTGCAAGTGGTCCGCTCTGGGCCGTTTACCCACCCTGTGAACGGGCCTCGGAGCCGCCCCATGTCGAGGCCTCTCCGCCATCCCCGAGCCAGGTGACATCAGCGTCGTCCCCTCACTCACAGGAGGTGGCTCAACAGGCAGTACGTCCCGACACCTCTGGCCTCAACGCGGCCTCGATTTCGCCGTCGACGCCTTGTCCGGACCGCTGTGGCGACTCACCCACAGGTCAGAGCACCATGAGCTGCGGTCGTTGCAGGTGCTGCCGAACTCACGAGCAGCGGATGCACTCCGTTCAGGCAAAGTTGACGGTCCGGCACCCAAAAAGGAACCTTTCCGCAGGTCACAGGCCTGCAAAGGTGGGGCGGGTGGGACTCGAACCCACGGCCGACGGATTATGAGTCCATTGGGGATCTCGGCGGCCCTTGTCGATCCCGCTCCGGGGCGGGCCTCGAACTGGCACGCAGCGGATTTCCCTACAGCGACTCAAAGGCAGGGGGAGCGCCCCCCGAAAAAACGCGGACCCTCATTTCCTCCGGTCGCCTCAACGATCACCGTACGGGCTATCTCGCGTGCGGGGGGCGACACCCCCGGAGTTCGGCCCGGCGGAGATGAGCGGCGGAGCATCCCTGCGGGAGCGGGAGCCGACGTCTCCACGCTCGTAGCCGTGTACGGGAGCAGAGGAACATCCTCGCGTGCGTGGGGATAGCTCCTGGACGTAGAGCGGCTTCAGCGTCCTGGCGATGTCGGCCCTGTGCATGCGGGCATAGCTCCCAGACGGAATTACTTCGGGACCTGATGAACCCATCGGCCGCCCATGCGGGGATAGGTCGTAGTGATGCACCCCGGAGACATCGATCACCAAGGTCAGAAGCCCACAGACGTGTTCCTGCCTCCGGAGATCAGGCTCGCGCGTCTCGCTGCTGGACTTCCTTGAGGACTCCGGCCACCGTCGCGAAGTCATTGTCCACGTGGAGGACGGTGTGCCCATGGTGTACAGCTGTCGCACACACCAACAGGTCGATCGCTCCCGCCGCCCGATGCTGGCCCCTCTGGGTCAGTTTGTACTGGGCGGTGTCGACCCACCGCCAGGCGTTCTTGGGAACCGGGGAGAGCAGACAGAGCGTGCCCAGTTCCTCGGCCAGCTCATCTCGGTGAGACGGGCTGGTCGCCGAATAGAGGAATTCGGCGCGTGTCGGCTCACAGAGGTGGAACACCCCGGCGGCGATGTGTCCCTCCCAGGGGCGCAACGCACCTGGGGTACGGAACAGATGCCACAGAGCCGAGGTGTCGACCAGATACGTGATCACTCGAAGGCCTCGCGCCGCGCACGCTTCTCGGCTTCATGCGCCGCCGCGGCCTGCTCGAACTCGCCGCGCTCACCTCGCGCGGCCAGCTTCTCCGCGGCCTCAAGCCTCCTGATCCGCGCTACGTAGTCACGAAGGGCCGCGTTGACGGTCTCCTTCTTCGTCGTGGCACCCATGAGCCGCATGGCCTCGGCCAGCGCCTCGTCGTCGAGATCAATCTGCGTGACGGACATCGCACACCTCCCATGTACACGATGTATGCACACAGGATACATCACCAACATCGAGCGTGGGCGTCAATCACAAACAGACCACGCGGGGGAGGCGCGCCGGGTGCCAAGGCGTTCACATGGGCCCACTTCTCCCTGCGGGACGAGCCAGCGGAGACTTGTCCGAACATTGTCCAGACGATCAAGAAATCATGATCACCACGGGGGTCGCCAAGACCCTCAGACTCTCGCCTCGACCAGGAAAATGCCCGGTCAGAAGGTTTCTCCTCGCGTAGCGAGTGGTGGGGCGGGTGGGACTCGAACCCACAGCCGACGGATTATGAGTCCATTGAGGATCTTGGCGGTCCTTGTCGATCAGTGCCGATTCACGCCGTTCTTGCAGGTCAGACGCGTGCACCTGTGTCGGCCTAGCGCGGTCCTTGGCGGTTGGTTCCTGTCCTTGCGGTCCCTTCGTGGTCCCTGCCGCTCCTTGTGAGACCCGCCCGATACCGAATCCTGAACGTCCCTCCAGCTCAACCAGCGCGGTCGAACCCTCGCGCAGCGGATTCCTTTTCGAACGTGCAATGGCTCCGTTTCCAGCATGCGGTCTCTGCGAACGTTCTTCGGCATGAACCTTCAGTCCTCAGAGCTCGTAACAAGATCCGTTCCATCGGGCCATCAGCGTGATGGTTGACTGAGGAAGAAGCCGATGTCCACTTCCCAGTTCTTGCTCCACAGCTTGTAGGCCGTCGAGACGAGCGCGGTGAAGTCGGCCTCTGTCCCGACCTGCTGGGGCCATGACCCGATGTCGGGAAGAGTGTCTGGCAAGGAGACGGTCTGCTCTTCTCGGCCAGTCGTTCGGCCAGCGACCGCTCCGTGTGGGGCCGTCGACCAGCGGCTGGACTCCCGACGCTGAGAGGGACAAAGCCCGGCTGCACCCCTCGGAGAACTCGCCCTACCGGAGCGTGTGCTGTTCGGGAACTTCAGGTCCCGGTTGTCGGAGGCGAGGTTCGGGCGGTGATTCGGTGGTGTTCGTGATCAGCCAATTCTGACAGGGCGAGGGCCCCGCAGGTAACGGAAAGGGCCTTCACCTGTTCCAACTGGGCGAGTCCTTCGGCCTGACGGCCGGAGGCAGACAGTGCCATACCGGCTGTCAGCCGGGCCATGGCCTCGTTGAGGGGCATTCGGGCCGCGCGAAACTCGGCAGCGGCCCGGCACGCGGTCGAACCCGCTGCTGGGTTCTGCCGGGCGAGTTGTATCTCGGCTCGGGCCAGCAACGCGAACCCGCGCCGACCGGGCGGCCCGTCAGGGGCTGCGCAGGCAGCGGCTGCGCGGTCGGCCCACATTTCGGCAGCTGTCATGTCGCCCAGAGCCAGTTCCGCGACAGTCAGCAGCCGGAACCACATCGGACGGACCGGGGCTTCGAACCCGAACAGGTGCGGGCCGCCGCCCGCTTCGAGCACCTTGCTGACACAACCATGGGGATCGCCGTTGAGCAGCAGCGTCTGGCCGAGCATCCCGACGATCGCCGACCGGCGCGCGCCCGGTGCGGGGCCGGCCAGGGCGAGTGACTCCTCACAGATCTTCAGTGCTCCGGCGAAGTCTCCCCGCCACATCAAGACCGCCGCGCTCACCACCTCGGCCAACGAGCGCGGCTCGCTGCTGCCGACGAGCGATGCCGCCTCCAGGGCGTCGTCGGCGTACGTCGCCGCCTCGTCCAGGCGCCCGAGCCACATGAAGGCGTAGGCGGAGGCGGCGAACAGATCGGCGAGCACGAGGCTCTGGCCGGTGCGGCGGGACACTTCCAGACCTCGGCCGAGATGGCGCAGAGCGGCGTCGTAGCGTTCGTGGAGCATTTCCGTCCAGCCGACCATGACAAGGGTGTCCATTTGCCCGGCCAGTTGCTGGTCGTCGGTGTCGTCGAGTGCTTCCAGCACCAGGTCGAGGTAGTCGGTCGACCTGGCGTCGCCGGCGAAGGTATGTGACAGTGCCAGGAGAGCGTGGACCGCGGTGATCTGCAACGGGTCGCCGATATGTTCCGCCGAGCGCAACGCGCGTTCGCCCCAGTCGACGGCCGTGGAGAAGTCGTTCGTACGAAGCGCCACCACCGCGACCCCCAACTCCAGGGTGGCGGTTTCAGGCTTCACTTGGCCGTCGTGGTCCGCCAACTCCTGCAGCAGCAGAGCCGTGGCCTCTTCGTACCGCCCGAGCGCCCACTCCATGGTGGCTCGGAGGGCAATCACCTGGGCCCGTCGGCCCCGTGCTCGCGCGGGCAGGAGGGATGCGGCCGTGCGCAGGATGTCGCGGCTTTCCAGCAGTCGTCCTGCCATGCCCAGCGCGTTGGCTTGCTGGAGCCACAGTTCGGGGCGCAGTCGGCTCTGCTCGCCGAGCAGTCGCAAGGCTTCCTGTGTCCAATGCACGGCAGTGGCCGGTGCGATCGTCATCACCTGACGGGCGGCCCGTACTAGCACGTCGACGGCGTGTTCATCTCCTACACGCGCCGAACGCTGAACGTGCGACGCCTGGGTGGTCAGCGGCGCGCCATGCAGCGCCAGGCCGTCCGCGGCCCGGGCGTGCGCCGCAATCCGCCAACCGGCGCCAGCCCCCTGGTACACCGCTGCCCGCACCAGCGGATGACGGAATTGGAATTGGCGCGTGGAGCCGATCTGGCGTATCAGGTCCCGCTCCGCGACTTCGTCCAGGGCAGCGAGAGCCTGTGCCTCACCGGTCTGGGCCACGACCGCCACCATGTCGGCTTCGAAAGAGTCGCCGAGCACCGCGGCCGCCTGCGTACAGACCCGCGCAGGGGCCGACAGACCTCCGAACTCCTCCAGCAGTGCGGCACGCACCGATTGCGGCAGACCGTCGGGGACAGGCCCCGAGTCGGCCGGGACCGTCTGGTCCAACGGAACCGCCCGCAGGCTGTCGTCTCCGGTGCTCCCGGTCAGCGCCTCCAGGTAGAACGGATTGCCGCCGCTGGCCTCGTACAGTCGTCGGAAGCGCCAGTGATCCGGCCTGGCCCCGCACAGCTCCGCTCCCTCGGCCGGGGACAGCGGACCCAGCTCGACCCTGGCCAGCCTTCCCTCCGTGCCCGCCCGGGCCAGTGCAGCAGCCAGTCGCTGCGGGGCCTGCCGGGGACGGTAGGCGAGGGCGAGGAGCAGCGGTGTCCTCGGCGGGTGCCGTACCAGATGGTCGATCAGCTCGGCTGTACCGTCATCCGTCCACTGCAGGTCGTCCAGACTGAGAACGAGTCCGCCGTCGGCACTCAGCGTCTCCAGCAACGTCCGCACCGCCCGGTGGAACCAGTACCGTTCAACCGTCACCGGCTCCGGCCCGGCCGGGAAGCGGTCACAGAGCGCGGGGAAGACCGTACTCAGCAAGGTGAACGCGCCGGGCGGTGATCCATCATGCCGGAGCGGGAGGAAGTCCACAGTGCCGAGGTGGTCGTCCAGGGCGTCCACGAACGCACCGTAGGGAGCCCGGTCGAACTCCACGCTGCGGCCGGCCAAGGACAGGAAACCGCGCTGTCGTGCACGCTCGCCGAGTTCGCCGAGCAGCCGTGTCTTTCCGATACCCGGTTCCCCAACCACCTCGACCACCCCTGGCGCACCGGCCAGGGCATCCTCGATCGCACCGTCGAGGACCCTCAACTCCGCTGCTCGCCCGACCACATGACTTACCGTCCGGGGGAGCTGCGGTGTCGACGGGCCGGGTAGGTCGGCGCCGCCCCGTGGAGTGCGCACCGGCGGGGGCGTGGGTAACGGGCGCGGCACGAGAGCGGGTGCGGAACCCGGAGCACGCCCGGCGGCGAGTCCGGCGGCTGGGACGTTCAGTGCGGGGTCGGTGGTGAGGATCTGCTGGTGCAGTTGCCGCAGCGGGAGGCTGGGGTCACAGCCGAGTTCTTCGGCCAGCAGGAGCCGGGTTCGCTCGTAGTGGTTGAGGGCATCGGCTGGGCGACCGCAGCGGTACAGGGCGAGGATGTACTGGCCGACCAGTCGTTCGTCCAGTGGGTGCGCCTCGACCCGGGTGGACAATTCGGCCAGCAGTCCGGCGTGGTGACCGCAGCGGAGCCGAACGTCGGTGTGGTCCAGTTCGGCGGCAGTGCGTTCCTGGTCCACGGCGTCACGGAGGGCGTTGATCCAAGGGGTGTCCAGACCCGCGAAGGCAGCCCCCCGCCAGAGGCCGAGCGCCTGCCCGAACATGGCCACAGCCTGCTCGTCCTGCTCGTTGCGCGCGGCCGCGCGGGCCCGCGCGACGACGACCCGGAATCGGTGCAGATCCACTGCGCTCGCCTCGACGTCGAGGACATAGCCACCGGATCGCCGGACGATGTCCGCCCCCGCAGAGATGGCCAAGGCGCGCCGCAGACGGGAGAGGTAGCCATAGAGCGTGTTGCGGACCCGCTGCGGATGACGGTCGGCCCAGACGCGCTCGACGAGTTGGTCCACCGAAACCACCCGGTTGGCGTCCACCAGCAACACGGCGAGGACACACCGCTGCCGGGCATGACCCAGATCAATGATTCGGCCGTCCACACGCGCCTCGACACTGCCGAGCAAATCGAACTCAACCGTCACAGCATGCCCCCCGAGTCTCACTTCGCCACCCTGGCATAGCACCTTCGACCAGCCCATTCAACGTTTGTCCAAGGTTCACCGACGGTCGGCCGCGCACCTTGGTCCTCGTCCACGCAACTGGGCCGACGAACCTAGGAGACACCATGCGTAATCGCACAGGAGCCGACGAAGTGACAAGCGCGAAGTGGGCCGTACGGACGGGCGCACTCATCTCCGGCATGGCCCTGGCCGCCTCGCTGGGCGTCATCAGCCAGGCCGAGGCGGCAACGCCCAAGTCCTCCGCCAGCATCCAGTCCATCGACTACATCTCCGGCAAGGACGTCACGGTCGGAAGCTGCAAGGGTTGGATGAACCGCAGGTCCACCGACGGCGACGTCCAGGGACTCGTGCAGTCCTGGAACGGTGCGGAGTGCATCATGTGGCTGGAGCGCAAGGTCATCGGCTCGTACGACTACAAGCCCGTGTCCGACGGCTACGGGGTGGTCAACTCCAGCGCCTCGACCGGCTTCCACTGGAACGGCGCCAACGCCGGCTCGCGGGTCTGCGTCCACAACAACAGCACCGGGTCCGGCGGCTGCGGCGCGACCGCCTGGTGAGCTCCCGTCACGTCGTCGCACACCACGGAGCGGTTTCTGCAGCGACGTGATCGCGAGCGGTGCCGGAGCCAGGCAGGCATCTGCGGCAGCCCGCCTGGCTCGCTGCCGAGATCGGGTGCCGGGACTGGCATGCGGTGCGGGCAGCACTGCATCACCGAACCGTTCCGGGTGGGCCGGAGTCTCCCGGAGATCCCGGGGCGGTTCACAGAGATACTGGAGCGGTTCACAGAGATATCCGGCACGTTCGGATACTCGGCGGCGGATCAAACTTCGTTGTGCTGCGCCAGAACCTCGGGGCCCTGCGCTTCTACCGCGAGCAGCTGGGCTGAGGTGACTCAGCGTGTCGAGCGCGGTGGTGGTAAAGGTGGCGAGGTAGCCGGCGTTGGTGCTCTGGGCGCAGACGGGACCGTTGTCGCGTGGGTCGATGTTCCACTCGGGGAGGATGTGGTCGAGGCTGTGGCCGAGCTTCGACTTCACCGTGTCCTTGACGTTCGTGACGTGGGTCTGCCAGTTCGCCAGATGGCTGGTGCAGGTGTTCTTCCAGCCGTCGGCGGTGGTGTCGCAGACGTACTCGTGCCAGGACAGTACGTCGGGTTCGGAGCAGGCGTCGGCCAGGCGAGGGGCGACCGCGCAGAACGCGGTCGGCCCTCGCCATGTTCCCGATGTAACCGCACCGAGTCGGCCTGTGACAGCCTCGGTCGGCTGTCCGCCGTGTGGCTGCCCGACCGGGACCGGGCGGCGGACCAGGCGCCGAACCAATCGGCGTCGCGGTCTTCGACGAGCGCGGTCACGACGGTGGGAGCATGTCAGGGCCTGGCATGCGTCTGTGCCTGAGCGAGTCGAGCCTCCGCCACCGCATGTCGGGCAAGGCGGAGCTGCGCGAAGGAACGCTACCGACCCCTCCGGCCATGGAAGCCGCGCTGTGCATGGCAGCCCATGCCGCGCAACCAGCGGATGGGACAAAAGCGACCCGGAGACACCTTTAGCCTGGAGACGGGCCTCGTCATCCCGGCCCCTGTCCGGTCCCTGGATCTTGGTATCGAGCCTCAGGGCAGCCGCCCGGACACCGAGAGACAACCTCGCTCACCTACTCCGCCGCAGGTCAGACGGGTTGGAGCTCCCCGACCACCGCCGGACTCCAAACCCACGAGCAGCGGATTCAGTCCGTTCAGGCAAAGTTGACGATCCAACAGCCCAAAATGAACGTTTCCGCAGGTCAGAGACCTACTGAAGTGGGGCGGGTGGGACTCGAACCCACGGCCGACGGATTATGAGTCCGCTGCTCTAACCGGCTGAGCTACCGCCCCGTACGGCGTGTCGCGTACATGTGTGCGCGCCGTCTGCCGCAGCATAGCCGCTCATACGATCTCCTGCTTCGGATGGTCGGCCTTCGCATGCGCTTCTTGACCTTGAAGACCTCGGCGCGGCGCACGCGGTTCCCCCGAACATGAAAAAGGACCCTCAGGGGGTCCTTCCTCGGTGGCTCTCCCGACTGGACTCGAACCAGTAACCTGCCGGTTAACAGCCGGCTGCTCTGCCAATTGAGCTACGGAAGATCGAAGCTCCCCCGACTGGACTCGAACCAGTAACCTGCCGGTTAACAGCCGGCTGCTCTGCCAATTGAGCTACGGAGGATTGCCTCGCTGCATCGAACGTACCTCCCTGGGTATTCGCCAGGGGGCGTGCGCTCGCTGCGACACATACATTAGCGCAAGCAGGGGGGTGCTCCGCCAATCGGTATCCCCCACGCCCGTCGCCCGCGCAGGGCAACGCAAGGGACCGACGCAGACGTAAGGGAAGGGTGGTCGCCATGCGCTATCGGCTCACGTTCTTTGCCGGACTGGCCCTGGGCTACGTGCTCGGCACGAAGGCCGGACGCGAACGTTACGAGCAGTTGAAGAAGTCCGCGCGGCAGGTCGCGCAGAACCCCGCCGTGCGCAACACCGCCGAGTCGGCCGCCCAGCAGGGGCGGGTCTACGCGGGCAAGGCGTACCACGTGGTCAGCGAGAAGGTCGGCGACCGTGTGCCGGACCTGGTCGCCGAGCGGGTGCGCTCGCTTCGGGAACGCAATGCCAACGGCTCGGCCGGGGACGACTGGGGCACCAGCAACACCTAGGCGGGTCGCAGGGGTCACATTGCGCCGACCGGACCCCCGCGCGGCGCTCCCACCCCTTCCCGTGCGGCAGAATTTCTGCCATGGGGATAGTCGCCGGGCTGGACAGTTCGCCCGATTTTACGCGCATTGTCGTCTGTGACTCGGACACAGGGGCAGTGCTCAGGCAGGGTTATGCCCCGCACCCGTTGGAGTCGGCGGAGAGCGGGGGGCGTCCGGCGGACGTCGATCCGCAGGCCTGGCTGCTGTCCCTGGGCGAGGCGGCCGGCGGCGGGCTGCTGGAGGGCGTGCAGGCCATCGGGGTCTCGTCCCAGCAGAACGGGCTGATCGCGCTGGACGCACAGGGCAACACCGTGCGTCCGGCGATGGTCGGCGGCGACAAGCGGACCCAGGTGGCGGCCGCCGACCTCGTCGACGCGCTCGGAGGGCGCGGCGCGTGGGCGGAGGCCGTCGGCTGTGTGCCGGGGGCCGCGCAGCCGGTGACCAAGCTGCGCTGGATGAGCCGCACGGAACCGGACGCCGCGATGCGGACGGCTGTACTGCTCCAGGCGCACGACTGGCTGGTCTGGCAGTTGCTGGGGCGGCCGGTCAGAAGGACGACGGACCGGGGCGGTGCGTCCGGGACCGGGTACTGGAACGCGGCCACCGGGCAGTACCGCACGGATCTCGTCGAGATGGCCCTCGGACACCAGGTCATGCTCCCCGAGGTGCTCGGCCCCTCGGACGCCGCCGGTACGACGCCGGAGGGGCTCCTCATCTCCGCCGGCACCGGCGAGACCATGGCCGCCGCGTTCGGGCTCGGTATCGGCCTCGGTGACGCGGTGGTGTCGCTGGGGGCCTCCGGGTCCGTGATGGCGGTCCACACCCAGGCGCTCGTCGACTCCTCCGGGATGATCACCTCGCTGGCCGACGCCACGGGCATGCATCTGCCGGTCGTCACCACGCTCAACGCCGTACGGACGCTGCGCGGGGCCACCGAACTGCTGGGCGTGGCCGATCTGGAGGCGCTGTCCGACCTGGCGATGAAGTCGACGCCGGGGTCCCACGGGCTCGTCATGCTGCCGTATCTGGAGGGCGAGCGGACGCCGAACCTGCCGCACACGGCGGGGACGCTGGCCGGGCTGCGGCGGGAGTCGATGAAGCCGGAGCACTTCGCGCGGGCCGCGTTCGAGGGCATGCTGTGCGGGCTCGCGGACGCGCTGGACGTGCTGCGCGGGCGGGGCGTGGACGTACGGCGGATCTTCCTGCTGGGTGCGGCGGCGGAGCTGCCGGCCGTGCAGGCGGCGGCGCCGGCGCTGTTCGGGGTGCAGGTGGTGGTGCCGCAGCCGGCGGACTACGCGGCGGTGGGCGCGGCCCGACAGGCCGCGTGGGCGCTCGGGGTCTCGCAGGGGACGCTCGATCCGCGTACGCCTCCGATGTGGCCGGGGGCGGCGGCGCAGGTGCTGGAGCCGGGGGACGAGCTGGCGGTGGGGCAGGCGGTCCGGCAGCAGTACGTGGCGGTTCGGGAACAGACCCATCCCGGGGCGTTCCGGACCTGAGAGCTCGGGCTTCACCTGCGCGGTTCGGCCATCGATTGCTCACCGTCGGGTTAATTCGGTTGAGGTAACGCGGGTGGAGTGTTCGACGATGGGGGGTGGTGCGTCCCGAACCCCGTCCTCGAACACGAGAGATCTCGCGTGCTCATACGATTGCTGAGAAGTCATCTTCGTCCCTACCGGACACCGATCACCCTGTTGGTGCTGCTGCAGTTCACGCAGACGTGCGCCACGCTCTACCTGCCCACGCTGAACGCGGACATCATCGACGAGGGCGTGGTGGAGGGGGACACGGGTTACATCCTGTCCTTCGGCGCGCTGATGATCGGTATCTCGCTGGTGCAGGTCGTCTGCAACATCGGGGCCGTGTACTACGGCGCCCGCACCGCGTCGGCGGTCGGCCGGGACATCCGGGCCGCCGTGTTCGACCGGGTGCAGTCGTTCTCGGCGCGTGAGGTCGGTCACTTCGGGGCCCCGTCTCTGATCACGCGCACCACGAACGATGTGCAGCAGGTGCAGATGCTGGTGCTCATGACGTTCACGCTGGTGGTGTCGGCGCCGATCATGTGCGTCGGCGGCATCGTGCTGGCGCTCGGGCTGGACGTGCCGCTGTCGGGGGTGCTCCTCGCGGTCGTGCCCGTGCTCGGTGTCTGCGTCACCCTGATCGTGCGCCGGCTTCGCCCCCTGTTCCGCTCGATGCAGGAGCGGTTGGACACCGTGAACCGGGTGCTGCGGGAGCAGATCACCGGCAACCGGGTGATCCGCGCCTTCGTACGGGACGACTACGAGAAGGACCGGTTCCGGAAGGCGAACGCCGAGCTGACGGACGTGTCCCTGGGAACCGGGCGGATGCTCGCGCTGATGTTCCCGATCGTGATGACGGTCATCAACCTCTCGTCGATCGCGGTGGTGTGGTTCGGCGCCCATCGGATCGACAGCGGTGGCATGGAGATCGGCGCGCTCACCGCGTTCCTCGCCTATCTGATGCAGATCGTCATGGCTGTGATGATGGCCACCTTCATGTTCATGATGATGCCGCGCGCCGAGGTGTGTGCCGAGCGCATCCAGGAGGTGCTCGACACCGACACCAGTGTGGTGCCGCCGGTCGCGCCCGTCCGGGAGCTGCGGCGGCACGGGTTCCTGGAGATCCGGGGTGCGGGCTTCCGCTATCCGGGTGCCGAGGAGCCGGTGCTCCGGTCGATCGAGGTCGTCGCGCGGCCCGGTGAGACGACCGCCGTCATCGGGTCCACGGGCAGCGGGAAGTCGACCCTGCTCGGGCTGGTCCCCCGGCTGTTCGACGCCACCGAGGGCGAGGTGCTGGTGGACGGCGTCGACGTCCGGACGCTCGACCCGAAGCTGCTGGCGAGGACGGTGGGGCTGGTGCCGCAGAAGCCGTATCTCTTCTCGGGGACCGTGGCGACGAATCTGCGGTACGGCAATCCGGACGCCACCGACGAGGAGTTGTGGCACGCGCTGGAGGTGGCGCAGGCCAAGGGGTTCGTCGAGCGGCTGGAGAACGGGCTGGACTCCCCCATCGCGCAGGGCGGGACGAACGTGTCGGGCGGGCAGCGGCAGCGGCTCGCGATCGCGCGGGCGCTGGTGCAGCGGCCGGAGATCTATCTGTTCGACGACTCCTTCTCCGCGCTCGACTACGCGACCGACGCCGCCCTGCGGACGGCACTGGCGCGGGAGACCGCCGACGCGACCGTGGTGATCGTGGCCCAGCGGGTGGCGACCATCCGGGAGGCCGACCGGATCGTCGTCCTCGACGAGGGCCGGGTCGTCGGCACCGGACGGCACCACGAACTGATGGCCGACAACGAGACGTACCGGGAGATCGTCCTCTCCCAGCTCACGGAAGCGGAGGCAGCCTGATGGCCGGGCCGTTGGCACGGATGGCGGGGGCCGGAGGCGGTCCCGACCAGCGCTCCATGGACTTCAAGGGGTCCGGGAAGCGGCTGCTCGCGCAGTTCAGGCCCGAGCGGTTCACGATGTACGCGATGATCATGTGCGCGGTGCTCAGTGTCGGGCTCTCGGTGCTGGGGCCCTGGATCCTCGGCAGGGCGACCGACCTGGTCTTCGCGGGGGTCGTCGGGCGGGAGATGCCGGCGGGCGCGACCAAGGCCGAGGTCCTGGAGTCCATGCGGGAGCGCGGGGACGGCGGCGTCGCCGACATGCTGCAGGGCACCGACTTCACGCCGGGCGAGGGCATCGATTTCGAGGCCGTCGGCACGGTGCTGCTGGTTGCCCTCGGCATCTTCCTGATCGCCGGGCTGCTGATGGCGGCGGCCACGCGGCTGTCCAACCGGGCCATCAACCGGACCGTCTACCACATGCGCGAGGAGCTCCAGGCGAAGCTGTCGCGGCTGCCGCTGTCGTACTTCGACAAGCGGCAGCGCGGTGAGGTGCTGAGCCGGGCGACCAACGACATCGACAACATCGGTCAGACGCTGCAGCAGTCGATGGGGCAGCTCGTCAACTCGCTGCTCACCATCATCGGGGTGCTGGTGATGATGTTCTGGGTGTCGCCGCTGCTGGCGCTGGTCGCGCTGGTGACCGTACCGGTGTCGTTCCTGGTGGCCACGCGGGTCGGCAAGCGGTCGCAGCCGCACTTCGTCGCGCAGTGGCGGGTGACGGGCAAGCTCAACGCCCACATCGAGGAGATGTACACCGGGCACACGCTCGTGAAGGTGTTCGGGCGTCAGGAGGAGTCGGCGAAGCAGTTCGCCGAGGAGAACGAGCGGCTGTACGAGGCCGGGTTCAAGGCCCAGTTCAACAGCGGGATCATGCAGCCGCTGATGTTCTTCGTGTCCAACATCAACTATGTGCTGGTCGCGGTCGTGGGCGGGCTGCGGGTGGCCACGGGGGCCCTGTCCATCGGTGACGTGCAGGCCTTCATCCAGTACTCGCGGCAGTTCTCGATGCCATTGACGCAGGTGGCGTCCATGGCCAACCTCGTGCAGTCGGGGGTCGCGTCCGCCGAGCGGGTCTTCGAACTGCTCGACGCGGAGGAGCAGGGGGCCGACGCGGTGCCCGGCGTGCGGCCCGAGGAACTGCGGGGACGGGTGGCGCTGGAGGGGGTGTCCTTCCGGTACGAGGCCGACAAGCCGCTGATCGAGGATCTGTCGCTGGTCGTCGAGCCGGGGCAGACGGTGGCGATCGTGGGGCCGACGGGCGCGGGGAAGACCACGCTGGTGAACCTGCTGATGCGGTTCTACGAGGTCACCGGCGGGCGGATCACGCTCGACGGGGTCGATGTCGCGGCCATGTCGCGGGACGAACTGCGCGACGGAATAGGGATGGTGCTCCAGGACACATGGCTGTTCGGAGGGACCATCGCGGAGAACATCGCGTACGGGGCGTCCGCCTCGCGGAAGGTCACGCGGGGGGAGGTCGAGGAGGCGGCTCGGGCCGCGCACGCGGACCGGTTCATCCGGACGCTGCCGCACGGGTACGACACCGTGATCGACGACGAGGGCACCGGGGTGAGCGCGGGTGAGAAGCAGCTCATCACGATCGCTCGGGCGTTCCTGTCGGATCCGGTGATCCTGGTGCTGGACGAGGCGACGTCGTCCGTGGACACGCGTACCGAGGTGCTGATCCAGAAGGCGATGGCCAAGCTGGCGCACGGTCGGACGTCGTTCGTGATCGCGCATCGGCTGTCGACGATCCGGGACGCGGACACGATTCTGGTGATGGAGAACGGTTCCATCGTGGAGCAGGGGGCGCACGAGGAGTTGTTGGCCTCGGGTGGGGCTTATGCGCGGCTGTACAGGGCGCAGTTCGCGGAGGCGGTTGCGGAAGTGGACTGAGGGGTGGGCTCAGGGGGCTCAGGGGGCCGAGAGGTGCGTTGTCGGGTGCGGGCGCGTGGGGGCTGGGCGCGCAGTTCCCCGCGCCCCTGAGAAGCAGGGGCTGCGCCCCGTGCTTCTCGGGCTCCACCCGGCCCGTACCCGACGACGTACCCCCTCAGTCCAAGTAGCCCCGCAGCTGGTCCGCGAAGGCGTGGTCGCGGAGTTTGTTGAGGGTCTTGGACTCGATCTGGCGTATCCGCTCCCGGGTCACGCCGAAGATGCGGCCTATCTCCTCCAGCGTGCGGGGGCGGCCGTCGGCGAGGCCGTAGCGGAGTTGGACCACCTTGCGTTCCCGCTCCCCCAGGGTCGACAGGACCGCCTCCAGGTGTTCGCGCAGCAGCAGGAACGCCGCCGACTCCACGGGGCTCGCCGCGTCGCCGTCCTCGATGAGGTCGCCGAGGGCCACGTCGTCCTCCTCGCCCACGGGCGCGTGGAGCGACACCGGTTCCTGGGCGAGGCGGAGGACCTCGCTGACGCGTTCCGGGGTCAGGTCGAGTTGGGCGGCGACCTCCTCGGAGGTGGGTTCGTAGCCTCGTTCCTGGAGCATGCGGCGTTGGACCCGGACGACCCGGTTGATCAACTCGACCACGTGGACCGGGACCCGGATCGTGCGGGCCTGGTCGGCGAGTGCGCGGGACATGGCCTGGCGGATCCACCAGGTGGCGTAGGTCGAGAACTTGTAGCCGCGCGCGTAGTCGAACTTCTCGACGGCCCGGATGAGGCCCAGGTTTCCCTCCTGGACCAGGTCCAGCATGGTCAGGCCACGGCCGACGTAACGCTTCGCCACGGAGACGACGAGCCGCAGGTTCGCCTCGATCAGGCGGCGCTTGGCCATGCGGCCCATGACGACCAGCTTGTCGAGGTCGAGCGCGAGCTCGGTGTCGAGGTCGGGGGCGTTGCCGAGCCGCTCCTCGGCGAAGAGGCCGGCCTCGACGCGGCGGGCCAGTTCCACTTCCTCCGCGGCCGTCAGCAGGGGGATGCGGCCGATCTCACGCAGGTACTGGCGGAAGAGGTCGGAGGAGGGGCCGCTGGTGTCCGCGCGGTGGCGCGGCAGTTCCACGGGTTCGGGGGGTTCGGCGGTCTCCAGGGCCTCGACCGCCGCGGCAGGCGGTTCGTCCAGGTCGGGCGGGCCGTCCGGGGCCGCCTCGGGGTGGTGCGCGGCACGGCTCTGGGCGGGCACCGCGGTGATGACATCGGTCTCCGCGGCCGGTTCCGAGCCGTCGGTACCGATGGCCGTACTGGTGTCGTTCTGTATGAGGGTCTGGGTCTGCACGGGGGCGACCTCCAGGAATGTCGCTGCCAGGGCGTACGGCAGCGGTACGTCTGGGATGGCGCGGGCGGCCTCTCCGCCGTCCATCCCGTACTCATCGAGCGGAACCGCGGGGATCTCGGACCCGTAGGGGACGGGTCGGCCGCGCTCCGAGGACTCAGGCACCGGAACCCAGTGTGGAGTACGACACACAGCCGCCACGAGGGGCGTGCGGTGACTTTTTGCGTCCGGGCCGTGACCGCACGGTTACCGTGCTTCACGAGTGCGCTGCTGGGCGCACCCCAAACAGCTTGAAGGCCGTACGGGGTGGGGTGGCTCCGGCGCGGATTGGCATGTGCTCCGGGGACGTGCCCACCCGGGGGCGCGCACCGGCACCGCGTCAGAGCGCCTCCGCGCCCCGCTCCCGCAACGCCTGGTCGTACTGCTGCAGGACCCACAACTCGTTCTGTACGGCGGCCAGCTGGGCGGGGTCGCCCTGGGCCGCCGCCCTCGCCAGGCTGCCCTGGACGTCGCGCACCCGGCGTTCGACGGCCCGGCGGCGCACGGTGACCAGCTGTGCGCCCGCGTAGACGTCGTCGACCGTCTTGCGCATGATCGCCTCGACCGCCAGCTCGGTCACCATGGCCCGCACCGCGTCGTCCGGCGCCGCCTCGCGGACCCGGATCAGGTACTCCTGCGGGTCCTCGGCGCCGTACTCCACGCCGCCCGCCTCGATGATCGCCTCGCGGACGGCCGCGTACGGAGGGGCGGTGAACTCGTCGACGCCGTACGCGTCGAACGCGGGGGCGACCAACTCGGGGCGCTGGAGGGCGAGTTTGAGGAGCTCGCGTTCGGTGGCGTAGACCGGGTTGCGGAGGGTGAGGGCCGGACCGGACGAGGGCCGGGCGCTGGTGTCGTACGGCTGCGCCGCGCGCTGGGCGGCCGGGGCCGGGCCCTGGCCGCCGCGGTCGCGGGCCCAGCGGGCCAGCTGGGCGACGCGCTTGACGACGAACTGGGTGTCGAGGATGCCGAGCATGCCGGCGAGTTGCACGGCGACCTCGTGCTGGGCGCCGCTGTTCTTGATGCGGGCCACGATCGGCGCGGCCTCGTCGAGGGCCGCGGCGCGCCCGGCGGGGGTCTCCAGGTCGTAGCGGGCGACGATCTGGCGGAGGGCGAACTCGAAGAGCGGGGTGCGGGGTTCGGTCAGCTCGACCACCGCGTCGTCGCCCTTCGCGAGGCGCAGCTCGCAGGGGTCCATGCCGTCGGGGGCGATCGCGATGTACGTCTCGGCGGCGAACTTCTGGTCGTCCTCGAAGGCGCGCAGGGCCGCCTTCTGGCCGGCCGCGTCGCCGTCGAAGGTGAAGATCACGCGGGCCGAGCCGTTGTCCATCAGCAGGCGGCGGAGGATCTTGATGTGCTCGCCGCCGAAGGCCGTGCCGCAGGTGGCGATGGCCGTGGTGACGCCGGCGAGGTGGCAGGCCATGACGTCCGTGTAGCCCTCGACGACGACGGCCCGGCTGGCCTTGGCGATGTCCTTCTTGGCGAGGTCGATGCCGTACAGGACCTGGGACTTGCGGTAGATCGCCGTGTCGGGGGTGTTGAGGTACTTCGGGCCGTTGTCCGACTCGTAGAGCTTGCGGGCGCCGAAGCCGACCACGTCCCCGCCGATGTCGCGGATGGGCCACATCAGGCGGCCCCGGAAGCGGTCGATCGGGCCCCGGCGGCCCTCCTGGGAGAGGCCGGACAGCAGCAGTTCCTTGTCGCTGAAGCCCTTGCCGCGCAGGAAGCGGGTGAGGTGGTCCCAGCCCTGGGGGCTGTAGCCGACGCCGAAGTGGAGGGCGGCGGCCTGGTCGAAGCCGCGTTCGGCGAGGAAGATCCGGCCGGTGTCGGCCTCGGGGCTGGTGGCGAGCTGCTCCGCGTACCACTCGGCGGCGATCTTGTGGGCCTCGACCAGGCGGATTCGCTCGCCACGCTGGTGGGAGGGGTTGTACCCGCCCTCCTCGTAGCGCAGGGTGATGCCGGCCTGGGCGGCGAGGCGCTCGACGGCCTCCGAGAAGGACAGGTGGTCGACCTTCATCACGAACGTGATGGTGTCGCCGCCCTCCTGGCAGCCGAAGCAGTGGAAGAGCCCCTTGCTCGGGCTGACCTGGAAGGACGGCGACTTCTCGTCGTGGAACGGGCAGAGCCCCTTGAGGTTCCCGCCGCCCGCGTTGCGCAGCTGGAGGTACTCGGACACCACGGCGTCGATCGGGACCGCGTCCCGTACCGCCTTCACGTCCTCGTCGTTGATCCGTCCTGCCACGCGGCGATTCTACGGTGACCCACTGACACGGCTGTGCCCAGAAGGCCGCGGGGCGGTGCCGACACGCGGCTCCGCCGCGCGGCGCGGCCGGCCGTCCACGGGCCGCGGTCGCCGCCGCCCCGGCCGGTGGCCCCTCAGGCGATCAGACTCTCCAAGGGCACCTGAGGATTCGAGAGCGCGTCCACATCGACCCGCGCCCGGGACCGGATCAGCTTCTGGATCGGCTCAGTGACATCCCACACGTTCACGTTCATCCCGGCCAGCACCCGCCCCTCCTTCACCCAGAACGCGACGAACTCCCGCTTGCCGGCGTCCCCCCGGATCAGCACCTGGTCGTAGGACCCGGGCGGGGCCCACCCGGAGTACTCCATCCCCAGGTCGTACTGGTCGGAGAAGAAGTAGGGCACCCGGTCGTACGTGACGTCCTTCCCCAGCATCGACCGGGCCGCGGCCGGTCCGCCGTTCAGCGCGTTGGCCCAGTGCTCCACCCGCAGCCGGGTGTCGAACAGGGCGTGCGGGAAGGAGACGACGTCACCGGCGGCGTAGACGGCCGGGTCGGACGTGCGCAGCCCGGCGTCCACCACGATGCCCCCGCCGTGGGCGCGGTCGGCGATCTCCAGCCCCGCGGCCTCGGCGAGACCGATGCGCGGGGCCGCTCCGATGGCCGCGAGGACGTCGTGCGCCGGATGCTCCTCCCCCGTGTCCGTGCGGGCGGCGAGGACCATCCCGTCCTGGCCGACGATCTCCGTGAGCTTCGCGCCGAAGTGGAAGCGGACCCCGCGCTCGCGGTGCAGCTCGGCGAAGAGGTTGCCCAGCTCGGGGCCGAGGACGCCGTACAGAGGGGTCGACTCCGGCTCGACGACGGTGACCTCCGCGCCGTACTCGCGGGCCGCCGCCGCCACCTCCAGGCCGATCCAGCCGGCGCCGGCGACGACGAGGTGGCCGTTGTCCCGGCCGAGGGCGGCGAGGACGCCCTTGAGGCGCTCGGCGTGGGCGAGGCGGCGCAGATGGTGGACGCCCGCGAGATCGGTGCCCGGGATGTCCAGGCGGCGCGGCTCCGCGCCGGTCGCGATCAGCAGCTTGTCGTAGTGGACGAGGGTGCCGTCGTCGCCGAAGCGGACGGTCCTGGCCGTGCGGTCGATCGCGTCGACGGTCTGGCCGAGGTGGAGTTCGATGTCGTTGCGCGCGTACCAGGACGGCTCGTGGACGAAGACGCTGTCGCGCTCCTCCTTGCCGAGCAGATAGCCCTTGGAGAGCGGCGGGCGCTCGTAGGGGTGGTCGCGTTCGTCGCAGATCAGTATCACGCGGCCGGTGAAGCCCTCCGCTCGGAGCGTCTCGGCCGCCTTCGCGCCGGCGAGACCGCCTCCGACGATGACGAATGTCTGATCCGCGTCGACCACTTGATGCCTCCTCTTAAGGGTGCGTCCACATGCGAGCGTCCCGCACGGAGCGTGATGCGGGAAGAGGTAGTGACCCGATCAGGCCACGCAGGGTCACGTCTGCGTCACATCCGACCCGTCAGTCTCGCGTGCAACGCGCGGGCGGAGGGATCGGTCAGGGAAGCGATCTGGTCGACGATCACCCGCTTGCGGGCACGGTCGTCCGTAGCCGAGTCGAACAGCGCACGGAACTGGGGTTCGAGCCCCTCCGGCGCGCGGGCGGTGAGCGCCTCGGCCAGTTCGGCGACGACGATCCGCTGGTCGGCGCGGAGCCTCTCCTGCTCGGCCCGCTGCATCACATAGCGGTCGGCGACGGCCTTCAGCACGGCGCACTCCAGCCGCGCCTCGCGCGGGACGACCAGTTCGGCGGCGTACCGGGTGAGGGGGCCGTTGCCGTACGCCTGCCGGGTGGCGCCCTCGGCGGCGAGGCAGAAGCGGCCGATGAGCTGGCTGGTGGCGTCCTTCAACCGGGCCTGGGCGACGGCCGTTCCGTCGTACCCGTGCGGCCACCACTCCTGGTCGAGGAGACGGTCGAGGGCGGCGGCGAGTTCGGCCGGGTCGGTGTCCGCGGGTACGTACCGGCCGCGGGCCACCTCGAACACCGCGCGGCGTTCGGGGTCCGCGTGCAGACAGTTGGGGTCGATGTGGCCGGCGTGCAGGCCGTCCTCGACGTCGTGCACGGAGTACGCCACGTCGTCGGACCAGTCCATGACCTGGGCCTCGAAGGTCGTGCTCGTGCCGGGGGCGTCCTTGCGGACCCAGTCGAAGACGGGCCGGTCGTCGTCGTACACGCCGAACTTGGGCGACTTGGGGTCGGTGGGGTGACCGCCGCGCGGCCAGGGGTACTTGGTGGCGGCGTCCAGGGCGGCACGGGTGAGGTTGAGGCCGACGCTGACGAGGTCGCCCGACTCGGGGGAGCGGACGAAGCGCTTGGGCTCGATGCGGGTCAGCAGGCGCAGGGACTGGGCGTTGCCCTCGAAGCCACCGCAGTCCTCGGCGAATTCGTTGAGTGCCTGTTCGCCGTTGTGGCCGAACGGGGGGTGGCCGAGGTCGTGGGAGAGGCAGGCGGCCTCCACGAGGTCGGGGTCGCAGCCGAGGGCGGCGCCCAGCTCGCGGCCCACCTGGGCGCACTCCAGGGAATGGGTGAGGCGGGTGCGGGGGCTGGCGTCCCAGACCTGGGAGCGGGTGCCGGGTGTGACGACCTGGGTCTTGCCGGCGAGTCTGCGCAGGGCCGCGGAGTGCAGTACGCGGGCGCGGTCGCGTTGGAAGGCGGTGCGGCCGGGGCGTTTGTCGGGCTCCGGGGCCCAGCGTTCTTCTGACGGGGCGTCGTAGGTGGCGTGGGTGCCGTGGGTGAGGGGTGCGGTGCCTTCCATGATTCGACAGTACGGGGAGGCTGTGACAAATGGGTGCCCACTCGTCCGCCGGGTTCCGTTCTTCGGCGGGTGCGGGTCGTTCGTGGCTGGTCACGCGGTTCCCCGCGCCCCTGAAGGTGCGCTCCTGTCGGCCGGGGTGTCCGGTTCCCTAGGCCGACGCCAGCGCAGGCAGAGCCTTCGTCCCGGTCGTCAGTGCCTCGTCGTAGCGGTGCAGGATCAGGCTCGCCATCGACGGGTGGGCGCCCAGGGGGGCCGCGGCGATGCCGGGGGCCGCCTCGGCGCATTCCCTCGCGAAACGGCCCGGGGCCGTGAAGTAGGAGGCGACGGCTATGTCCGTGTGGCCCGCGGCGGTGAGGGCGCGGACCGCTTCGGGGACGGTGGGGGCCGCAGCCGAGGCGTAGGCGGGCAGGACCGGGACGCCCAGGCGGTCGGCGAGGAGGCGGGCCGTGCGGCCGGTGTCCAGGGCGGCCTCGGGGTCGCGGGAGCCGGCGGCGGCCAGGACGACCGCGCTCCCGCGGCGCCGGGCCGCGCTCGGCCGGGTGCGCCAGCCGGCCTCGACGAGGCGGGAGCGCAGGGTCTCGACGAGGAGGGGGTGCGGGCCGAGGGGGGCCGCCAGTCGGGTGCGGGCCTCGGCGGCGGCGGCCATCTCGGGGATGTCCTGCTTGACGTGGTAGCCGCGGCTGAGGAGGAGGGGGACGAGCACCGCTTCCCGGTCGCCGAGGGCGGCGAGGGTGTCGGGGAGCAGGGGCTCGTTCAGTTCGATGTGGCCGAGGTGCACGGCGAGGCCGGGGCGCTGCTCGCGGACGCGCTCCATGAGGGTGCGTACGGTCGCCAGGGCGCGCGGGTCGCGGCTGCCGTGCGCGACCAGGACGAGCGCCGGTGGGGCGGGGCGCCGGGTTCCGTCGCGGGAGACGAGGCTGAGCTGCGTGGCCAGCTGGTCACTGATCAGGTTCATGATGTGCGCCGTACTGTCGAGGTCCGCGTTCGACTTGCTCGTCGTCGCCGTCATGCACCGATGGTGCCGGGGGGACGTTGCCTTCCCGTTGCACGGTGGTGACGGGTGTTTTCCGGCGGTTCACCGTGCGCGGCACGGGCCTGTGAACCTCCGTGACCTGGCATTTCGACTCCTTCGAGTGAAGCTTGTCACGCTGGGCGGTGAACCGGATCTCCGCGGATGACGTCTTCGTTGGTCGGAAGGACGGGCGCGGACGGGCCCGTCGGAAACAAGCAGGACACATGACCGGGTCCGACGGGACGGGGGCGCCGTGAGGCGTATCAGGCGGGTCGCGCGCGCCGTTCGGCTGCCGCGTACGCGGGCGGGGCGGCGGCGGGCCGTGCAGGCGGTGATGCTGCTGTGCGTGCTGGCGCTGCTGCCCTCGACCTGGATGTTCACGGCGGCCGGCGACCGGCTGCGGACCACGGCCGACGCGCCGCGCACGGAGGTCGCGGTGGTCTTCGGCGCCGGGCTGTGGCAGGGCGAGCCGTCCCCGTATCTGGCCCGCCGGCTGGACGCGGCGGCCGAGCTGTACCGCTCGGGGCGGATCAAGGTGGTCCTGGTCACCGGGGACAACAGCCGCGTGGAGTACGACGAGCCGGACGCGATGCGCGGCTACCTCACCGAGCACGGCGTCCCCGACGACCGGATCGTCAGCGACTACGCCGGGTTCGACACCTGGGACTCCTGCGTCCGGGCCAAGAAGATCTTCGGCGTGGACCGGGCGGTGCTCATCAGCCAGGGCTTCCACATACGCCGGGCGGTCGCGCTGTGCGAGGAGGCGGGCGTCGAGTCGTACGGGGTCGGCGTGCAGGACCGGCACGACGCGACCTGGTACTACGGGGCCACGCGGGAGCTGTTCGCGGCGGGCAAGGCCTCCCTGGACGCCCTGTTCGAGCCGGACCCCCGCTTCCTCGGACCGGAGGAAGCGGGGGTCGAGAAGGCACTCGCGTCGGCCGGGCGGGCGCCCGCGGAAGGGCGCTAGCGCCCCTGCGCCCCTGCGCCCCTAGTGCTTGATGGTGCCCCACCAGCCCTGGTCCACGGCGCAGCCCCACTTCTTGCCGGCGGCGGTCTTGCCGTGGACGGTGAAGCGGACCTCGTACGGCTTCTTGCGGTTGGTCATGTAGGCGCTGATGCGCAGACCGGTGGTGCCCTTCTTCTTCAGTGTCTTGGTGTGGACGGTGGCGACCTTCGAGGTCCTCTTGGTGATCTTGCTGTGCTTGGTGGCGGAGGCGTAGGTGAAGGTCAGGTTGACGGGCTTGCTGACGGTCAGGCTGACGTCCTTGAAGCTCGCGCTCTTGCTCTTGTTCTTGAGAGCGAAGTAGAGGCCGCCCTTCACCCGGTTCTTCGAGTCCAGGGTGAAGCCGCCCGGCGAGACGAGCTCGATCGGGCAGCCGGCTGCCTGGGGCGCGGCGGAGGCGGCCCCCGCGAGGCCCAGCTGAGTGGCGGTCAGGGCGCCGACGGCCCCGAGGACGGCGGCGGTGGTGCGCATACGGTTCACGTGGTGGTCCTCTTCCCCCTACGGCCCGTGCGCGGGCCGGGTGACAGGTCGTACGCCACACGGGGCCCGCGGCACGACCCCCGTGTCTGTGGCGCCCGTAGTTCTTAGCACGCGGAGCCCGAACGGGTGGACGGAAAGCGGCGGGGCGACCGCATACGGTGACAGAATCGCGACATGCGGCGGCGCGCTTCCTCACGCCGGGCCCGACGCCGCCGGGAGGTCCCCGTGCCGGTCGTGTAACGAGGGGCGCCCCGGCACGTAACACGTGCGACGCACGCTGAGCGGTATGCCGAACTCCGCGACGCCCACCCACTGCCCGTACTGCGCCCTGCAGTGCGGGATGAACCTGACGCCCGGTGCGGACGGGACCGAAGGGGTCGTAGTGGTCACGGAGCGCGCGGACTTCCCGGTGAACCGGGGAGCACTGTGCGGCAAGGGCCGTACGGCTCCGGCGGTGCTCTCGTCCCGGGTCAGGCTGACCAGTCCCTTGGTCAGAAGGGCGGGCAACCTGGAACCCGCCTCCTGGGACGAGGCACTCGACCGGATCGCCGAGGGGCTCACCCGCACGCGTACGGAACATGGCCCGGACGCGTGCGGAGTGTTCGGCGGCGGCGGGCTGACGAACGAGAAGGCGTATCTGCTCGGCAAGTTCGCGCGGATCGTCCTCGGCACCTCGCAGATCGACTACAACGGCCGTTTCTGCATGTCCTCGGCGGCGGCCGCCGGGATGAAGGCGTTCGGGCTGGACCGGGGGCTGCCGTTCCCGTTGGAGGACATCCCGAGGACGGGGTGTGTCGTCCTCGTCGGGTCCAACCTCGCGGAGACCATGCCGCCGGCGCTGCGCTATCTCACCGAGCTGAAGGAGAACGGCGGCAAGCTGATCGTCATCGATCCGCGCCGCACCCGTACGGCCGAACAGGCCGACCTGCACCTGTCCCCGCGCCCCGGCACCGATCTCGCCCTCGCCCTCGGTCTGCTGCACCTGATCGTGGCCGAGGGGCGGACGGACGAGGAGTACATCCGCGAGCGGACCAGCGGATGGGAGGAGGCGCGGGCGGCGGCCATGGCCCACTGGCCGGAGTACGTGGAACGGATCACGGGGGTGTCCGTTCCCGAACTCCGCGAGGCGGTACGGCTGTTCTGCGAGCCCGAGCACGCCATGGTGCTCACCGCGCGCGGGCCCGAGCAGCAGTCCAAGGGCACCGACACCGTGGGCGCGTGGATCAACCTCACGCTGGCGACGGGCCGCGCCGGACGGCCGCTGTCCGGGTACGGCTGCCTCACCGGGCAGGGCAACGGACAGGGCGGACGCGAGCACGGCCAGAAGGCCGACCAGTTGCCGGGCTACCGCAAACTGGTCGACCCCGAGGCGAGGCGGCACGTCGCCGAGGTCTGGGGGGTGGACCCCGACAGCCTTCCCGGGCCGGGGCGCAGCGCGTACGAGCTGCTGGACGCGCTCGGCGGTGACATCAAGTCGCTGCTGTTGATGGGCTCCAACCCGGTGGTCTCGGCGCCGCGCGCCGCCCACATCGAGGACCGGATCAGGTCGCTGGACTTCCTCGCGGTGTGCGATGTCGTGCTGTCGGAGACGGCGGAGCTGGCGGACGTGGTGCTGCCGGTGACGCAGTGGGCGGAGGAGACCGGCACGACGACCAACCTGGAGGGCCGGGTGCTGCTGCGGCGGCGCGCGATCACGCCGCCCGACGGGGTCCGCAGCGACTTGGAGGTCATGCACGAGCTGGCCGACCGGCTGGGCGTCGAGAAGGGCTTCTCGACCGACGCCGAGGAGGTCTTCGAGGAGCTGCGCCGGGCGAGCGCGGGCGGGCCCGCCGACTACTCGGGCATCACCTACCGGCGGCTGGCCGAGGAGAACGGGGTGTTCTGGCCCTGCCCCGCGCCGACGACCGAGGCGGGGCCCGCGCCGTCCGTCGAGGTGCACCCCGGCACGCCGCGTCTCTTCCTCGACCGCTTCGCCACGGAGGACGGCCGGGCCCGGTTCGTGCCCGTCTCGCACCGGGCGGCGGCCGAGGAACCGGATGCCGAGTACCCGGTGCTGCTCACCACCGGGCGAGTGGTCGCCCAGTACCAGTCGGGCGCCCAGACCCGGCGGGTCGACGAGCTCAACGCCGCCGCGCCGGGGCCGTTCGTGGAACTGCACCCCCGGCTGGCCGAACGGCTCGGCGCGACGGAGGGCGACCCGGTGGCCGTGGTCTCCCGCCGGGGCCGGGCCGTCGCCCCCGCCCGCATCACGACCACCATCCGCCCCGACACGGTCTTCATGCCGTTCCACTGGCCGGGCGAGGGCCGCGCCAACACCCTCACCAACCCCGCCCTCGACCCCACCTCCCGCATGCCGGAGTTCAAGACGTGCGCGGTACGGGTGGAGGTGGTGGGGAAGTAGGGCGGCGAGGACGGGGCGGGGGCCCGCTCCCGAGGGTGGTCGGGTCGTGGGTGGGGTCGCGGGTGGGCTCGTGGGTCGGTCGGGGCCTGGGCCTGCTGGTGGTCGGGGCGTGGGTCAGCCGGTGGTCGGGACGGTTCTCGCGTCCTCGCCGTACTTCGCCAGCTCCTCGTCCGTGAACTCCCTGGGCTCCGCGAAGCCCAGACCGACGACGGCGACGAGCCTCGTGGGGTCGTCCGGTGCGAAGACGGGCAATGTGAGCGACCCCTTGGCGTGCGAGGCGCGGGCCGGCGGGCGGGCGACACCGGACGTGTCGGTCTGCAGGTCACTGATGCCGATCGGCTCCCGGCGCTCGGCGGTGACCCCGCCGTCCCCTTGCCCACCACGACGACGGCCGCGCCGTTCACCACGGCCGACGGCAGGTTGTGCGCGGCGACGAGCACGATCTCGCCCTCCTGGGCGGGCTCGGACAGATGGACGGAACCGACGAGGCCACCGTGTCGCTCGACGAACTCGGCCAGCCACGCTTCGACTTCGGGGCGGGCGTTCTCCAGGACTGTCTCGTTCAGGGCGACGGCATTCATGTGGGGGGCTCCTCGTGCGCGCTGCGCCGGTGCTGGTGTTGCCGTGAGTGGTGGTGCTGGTGTTGCTGCGGATGCTGGTGCTGGTGTGATGATCTGCATGAATACCCCGCATGCTTGAACATTCATGCTTTCGGATACGTAGATCCTGTGTGGTCGACCCGACGCTTCGCAAAGGAGGGGGACAGCGGACGCACAGCCAGCCGTGAACACTTGGGAGCACAGCAGACCCGGGGGATCGCATGCCGCAGCACGACAGTCACCAGTGGACCGACTCGTTCCCGTGGAGCCTCTCCTACCGTTGGGGCCACTCCGCGCTGACCGCCGATTTCGACCTGAGCGCAGACACTCCCCGGCTGCTGGGTGTCCGCCGCCCCGGCGACCCCGAGCCCGGCCCCGAGGAGACCAAGACCGACCCCTCGCTGCCCCTGGTCGACCTGGTCCTGCTCGGTCAGGGCACCGGCTGGTCGAGACCCCGCTTCACCGGCACGGCGATCGGCGCCCGCCTGAAGTACCGTGCTCACCACTCCACTTGCGGCACCACGCCTGACAACACCACTGCGGACACGACCGGTTCGTCCGCCGACTCCGACGACCATGTGCGGTGGCATCGGCTGACCTTCGAACTCCACGACCCGGCGACCGGGTTGACCGCCTTCGTCGAGTACGCCTCGCCGGACGGCATTGCCGCGCTGCGCTCCCGGGTACGGCTGCGCAACGACGGCTCCGAGTCGGTCACCGTACGCTCCCTCGGCAGCCTGCTCCTCGGCGGCCTCCCCTCCCCCGACGACCTGTCCGTCTTCCGGGCGCGCAACGACTGGCTCGCGGAGTGCCGTTGGTACACGGAGCCGCTGCGGGACTCCGTGCCCGACGTCAACCCCGAGGCGCACGGCGGCACCGGGCACGCGGCGGCCCGGCTCGCGGGGCGGGGCAGTTGGCCCACCGACGGGCACCTCGCGATGGGCGCGCTCCAGCACCGTAGGGACGACCGCGGCTGGTTGTGGCAGATCGAGTCGGCGTCCAGCTGGGTCTGGGAGGCCGGCGAGTCGGCGGGCCGGACGTATCTGGCGCTCGGCGGGCCGACCCACGATGAGCACCAGTGGCGCCAAGTACTGCCGCCGGGAGCCGAGTTCACCACGGAATGGGCCGCCCTCGCCCTCGGCGACCGCTTCGAGGGCGCCCTGGCCGCGCTGACCGCGTACCGCCGTGTCGTACGCCGTCCGCACCCGGACCACATCCGACTTCCGGTGATCTTCAACGACTACATGAACACCCTCATGGGCGATCCCACCACCGAGAAACTGCTCCCGCTGATCGACGCGGCGGCGGAGGTGGGCGCGGAGTACTTCTGCGTGGACGCCGGGTGGTACGACGACGGGGAGGGCGGAGAACGGGAGGGCGGAGAAGAGGCGCGCGGAGAAGGGGGAGGCGGAGAAGGGGAGCGCGGTGACGGGTGGGAGGGCGGTGACTCGCCCGGGGGCTGGTGGGACAGTGTCGGGGCCTGGCTGCCCTCGGTCCGACGGTTCCCCGGTGACGGCGGCATCCGGGTCGTGCTCGACCGGATCCGGGAGCGCGGGATGGTGCCGGGGCTGTGGCTGGAGCCCGAGGTCGTCGGGGTCCGCAGTCCGCTCGCCGCCGAACTGCCCGTCGAGGCCTTCCTCCGGCACGAGGACGGCACCCGGGTGACCGAACAGGGCCGCCACCAGCTGGACCTGACCCACCCGGCGGCCCGCGCCCATCTGGACGGGACGGTGGACCGCCTGGTCGGCGAGTGGGGCGTCGGCTACCTCAAACTCGACTACAACATCACCACCTCGGCACCGGCCCACCTCGCCCACTCCCGGGCCTGGCTCTCCTGGCTGTCCTCGACCCTGGACCGGCACCCCGGGCTGGTCATCGAGAACTGCGCCTCGGGGGGCATGCGCATGGACGGCGCCTCCCTCGCGGTGGCCCAGCTCCAGTCCACCTCCGACCAGCAGGATCCCCTGCGCTGTCCGCCGATCGCCGCCTCCGCCCCCACCGCCGTGCCACCGGAACAGGGGGCCGTGTGGGCCTACCCGCAACCGTCCTGCACGGACGAGGAGATCGCCTTCACCCTCGGTTCCGCGCTCCTCGGCCGCGTCCATCTCTCCGGCCATCTGAACCGTATGACGCAGCGCCAACTCACGCTGGTGCGCGACGCCTTGGACACGTACAAGTCGATCCGGGGCGACCTGCGCACCGCCCTGCCCTGCTGGCCCCTGGGCCTGCCGGGCTGGTCGGACGACTGGATCGCGCTGGGCCTGAGACAGCCGGTGGCGGGCGCGGGCCCGGTGTACGTGACGGTCTGGCGCCGGGGCGGAGACGCCGAGCGGTCCTTCACGCCGACCGGATGCGGGCCGGGGGACGTACGGGTGGAGGTCCTGCATCCGAGGGCGACGGCGGCCGCGGCGCGGTGGGACGGATCCCAGTTGCGGGTGAGCCTGCCGGACGCCCCCTCGGTGGTGTTGCTGAGGCTGACCCCGGCCAGGCCCTCACCCGGCCACCGGCACTCAACCGCGCAGTCGCCAGTCCCCGCTCTCGATCAGCTTCCCCCTGGCCCGTAGTCCGGCCGCGACGGTCGGGGCGGCGACGTAGACCCAGGCCCGTACCACCGTGCCGTCGGCGAGGGTGGCCGTGCGTTCCACCCGCTCGTAGAGGTTCGCCGGGTCCCCCGGGGCGTACTCCTCCAACTCGTCGAGCGCGCGCAGGAGTTCGACGTACGTCTCGGGGCGAGCCGCGACGATCTCGCCGCTCACCTCGCCCGCTCCCCCGCGCCCTTCCCCGGCACCGACGACACCGTCACCGTCACCGTCACCGTCACCGTCACCGACACCGAGGCTCTCCACCGCGTACGGGTAACCGGGGCCGTCGTAGAGCGCCATGCCGCGCATCCGGGCCGGTTCCTCGGCGACGGTGCGGCCGCGCAGGAAGAGGTCGTGGTTGGGCTCGCCGGGGCGGAGGGTGCCGTAGACGAAGAAGGGGAGCACGGTTCTTGTCTCTCCTCTCCAGGGGGTGTCGGGACTCTTTGCAGAAACGATTCTCACCCCTCACACATCCCCCCGGCGACGCCCTGGACGGCACCTGTCATGCCCACTTAAATCTGACGAGGTCCGTGGTCGGCCCGTCGACCACCGTCACCCCACCACCACCGTCACCCCTCGTCCCTGGGAGACAGATGAGCCGGATACGGCACCTTCGACGCCCGCGCCTCGCCACCACCGGCGCCGCAGTCGCGGCCGCCGCGCTGCTGGCCGCGACGCTCACCCCCACTGCCGGGGCCGCCGACAGACCGACCCGGAGCACCGCGATCGCCCGTGCCGCCGACGTCCTGCGGGACCGCGCGACGAGCCTCGGGCTCAGCCCTGCCCAGGACACCACCGTACGGGACGTGATCGTGGACGCGGACGGCGCGCAGCACGTCCGCTATGACCGGACCTACCGCGAACTCCCGGTGCTGGGCGGCGATTTCATCGTCCATCTCACCCCCGGCGGCGAATTCCGGAGTGCGAACAGGGCGACCACCCGTGCCCTCGACCTCCCCGGTGTCACGCCCGCGGTCAAGGCGCCCCGGGCCGCCGACATCGCCGCCGCCGCGCTCCGCGCCGCCAACGTCGGCGAGACACTGCGCGAGTTGACCTCCAGGCCCCGGCTGGTCGTCGACGCCCTGCACGGCACCCCCCGGCTGGCCTGGCGGACGGACGCGCTCGCCCAAGACGAGGCCGGCAACCCGGTCGCCCGCACGGTCCTCACGGATGCCGCGACGGGCAGGCAGATCGACGCCTGGGACGCGCTGGAGAGCGCCGCGGGCGACGGCGAGTCGCTCTACGGCGGCACGGTCCCCCTGGAGACGACCGCCGCCGGGTCGACGTACCAGCTCAAGGATCCCACCCGCGGCGACACGTACACCGGTGACGCCGCGAACCGGACCGACCTGTGCCTCCTCGGCATCTGCGTCCGGCGCGCCCCCGCGACGCTCTTCACCGACGCCGACAACCACTGGGGCACGGGCACGACCACGGACCGCGCCACGGCGGCCGTCGACGCGCAGTACGGCACCGACACCACCTGGGACTACTACAAGGACGTCCACGGCCGGAACGGCATCGCCGGCGACGGCCGTGGCTCGTACAACCGCGTCCACTACGGCAACGACTACAACAACGCGTTCTGGGACGACAGTTGCTTCTGCATGACGTACGGCGACGGTGACGGGAACCTGCTCGGCCCGCTCGTCTCGCTGGACGTGGCCGGGCATGAGATGACCCACGGCGTCACCTCCGCGACGGCAAACCTGACGTATTCGGGCGAGCCGGGCGGCCTCAACGAGGCGACCTCGGACATCTTCGGCACGCTCGTCGAGTTCTTCGCGGGCAACGACTCCGACCCCGGGGACTGGCTCGTCGGCGAGAAGATCGTCCGCTCGGGCTTCGAGAAGCCGGCGCTCCGCTTCATGGACCGGCCCAGCAGGGACGGTGCCTCGGCGGACTGCTGGAGCCCGACGGTGGGGAACCTGGACGTCCACTACTCCTCGGGCGTCGCCAACCACTTCGCGTATCTCCTCGCGGAGGGCAGCGGCACCAAGGCCATCGGCGGCGTCACACACTCCAGCCCCACCTGCGACGGTTCGACCGTGACCGGCATCGGCAAGGACAAGCTGGGCGCGATCTGGTACCGGGCGCTGACCGTCTACATGACCTCGTCCACGGACTACGCCGGGGCGCGCACGGCCACGCTGGACGCGGCACGGGACCTGTACGGGGCGGGCAGCACGGAGCACGGCGCGGTGGCGGCGGCGTGGCGTGCGGTGGCGGTGGCCTGACGGTCGGCATACGGCGCGCTTCGGCCGGCCGGTGCCCGGCGCGTGGTTCGGGAGGGGGCGGGGCGGGGGCGGGAGCGGTTCGGTGGGCGCGACACCGAGAGGCGAGGGGCGAAGGGCGAGGGCCTCAGCGGCGCGTGTGCCACCACCGGGTGAGGATCTCGGCCTTCAGGTCGAACTCCCTGTCCAGGAAGGATGTCGGGGTGCGCAGTGTGGCGCGGCGGCCGTCGGTGGTGTGGAGGGTGATCAGGCGTACGCCGAGGACGCGGCGGACCTCCAGGTGCCGGATGCCGGTCCAGGGGATGCGCCGGGTCCGGAGGCCCCGCACCACCAGGGCGTCCTCGGCCAGGGTCACCTCGTCGCCCCGCCGCAGGGTCGCGACGACGATGCCGGCGGTCAGCGCCGCCGAGACGCAACTCCGCAGCGTGTCGCGCCCCATGGGGTCGGAGGTCAGGGCGAGGGCGGCGTACAGCAGCGCCGTGCCGCCCAGGAGCCCCAGCACGACGGGCAGCACGGACTGGAGCACGTTCGACCTGTACGTGATCGTTTCCATACGTCTGCGAGTCCCGGGTGAGGGGTCGGTGGTGAGGCTCAGCGGGTGACGGGAAGGGCGTCGGCGAACGCGTTGGGCGGGCGGGGGACCTTCCTGACGGTGCGGGCGTCGAGGGCGGCCTCGGCGGAGCTCGTGCCGAGGGTGCCGGAGGGGTGCCAGGTGCCGGTGAGGGTGACCCAGGTGTCGGCGGGCGGGGGTGGCGCGCCGTGGACGCGTACCTTTACGAACTGGGCGTCGGCGGCGCAGCAGCTGAAGATGGCGCGGGTCAGGTACCAGCCCGTGTTCCCGTCGCCACCGCCGTCCTCGGCTGATGCCCCCTTGTCAGGGGTGACGAAGCCGGTCATCTCGACGGTGCGGCCGTCGATGGCCCGGTCGCGGTCCTGCTGCACCCGGCTGGTGAAGTCGGTGAGGGTGATCGGGAGCGGTGAGGTCTTCGGCAGGGGGTCGAAGTCGTCCTGGTCCGTGACCGCCACCGCCTTGGGTGCCTCCCGGGAGGCGGTGTACGCGCCGATGGCCGGCGGGGCGTAGAAGAGCAGGCTCAGCGCGGGGAGCAGCAGGAGCCAGGCGACTCGGGGCGGGGTGGAGTGGTCGTGACCATGGCCGTGGTCGTTGTCATGACCTTGGTCGTGGCCGTTGTGATGACCTTGGTCGTGCCCGTGGTCGTCGATTTCGGCTTCGGCTTCGGGTTCGGTGCCGATGTGCGTCGTGGAGTCTTCTCCGCTCGGTCTCCACAGTGACCATGCCTCCATCGCGCCCAGTGCGAGCAGCAGCGCGCCCGAGGCCACGAGGAGGGGGTGCATGCCCTGCTTGACGTATCTCAGGTAGTCGTCGGTGACGACGGTGGCGTGCAGGAGGCCGAGGCCGCTGAGGAGGAGCAGGAGCGCCTGCAGGGGGCGTTTCACAGGAGTACGGCTCCGATCAGCGCGCTGCACAGGATCGCGACGACGACCGTCGCAGCGGAGAAGCGGACCGCGAAGGCCCGGCCGAAGGTGCCCGTCTGCAGGGCGATCAGCTTCAGGTCGACCATGGGGCCGACCACCATGAAGGTCAGCCGCGCGGTGGGTGAGAACCCGGTGAGGGAGGCGGCCACGAAGGCGTCCGCCTCGGAGCACACCGAGAGGAGGATGGCGAGCGCGGCGAGGAACAGGACCGACAGCCAGGGCGAGTCGGCGAAGGTGTCGAGCACGGTGCGCGGGACGAGCACGTTGAACGTGGCCGCCGCCATCGCGCCGACGACGAGGAAGCCGCCCGCGTGCAGGAAGTCGTGCTGGAAGCCGGTCCGGAACTCGTTCCAGCGGCTCTGCCCGGGCCGGTGTCCCGTGTGCCGCGCGACCGGCTTGAGCCACTCCGCGCGCCCCAGCCAGAGCCAGAGCCAGCCCATCGCGGCGGCGGTGACGAGGGAGGCGAGCAGCCGGGCCGCCACCATCGCGGGGCTGCCGGGGAAGGCGATGGCCGTGGCGGTCAGGACGATCGGGTTGATGGCGGGAGCGGAGAGGAGGAACGCGAACGCCGCGGCCGGGTCGACTCCCCGGCGGATCAGGCTCTGCGCGACCGGCACCGAGGCGCACTCACAGCCCGGCAGCACGACCCCGGCGGCACCGGCGACCGGGACCGCGAGCGCCGGCCTGCTCGGCAGCAGCCGGGTGAACACCCGCGCCGGGACGAAGGCGTTGATGGCACCCGAGAGGGCCGTCCCGAGCAGCAGGAAGGGCAGCGCCTGCACGGTGATGGAGAGGCAGACGGTCCGCCACGCCTGCACCGCCGGCTCCTCCATCCACCGTCCCACCCCGAACAGCACGACGCCGGGGAGGACGGCCGCGACCAGGAGCAGCAGGGGCCAGTGGCGGGGCCAGGCGTGTCCAGGCTGGTCGAAGTCATCGGCTTCCGCCCCGGCGAGGGCCGCTTCGCCGGTGGTGCCGTTCGTGGTGCTGTGCGTGGCGCCGCTCGTGGTGCTGGTGCTGTGCGTGGCGCCGCTCGTGGTGCTGTGCGTTGTCCTGCTCACCGCCTCGCTCACGGTCTTGCCCCCAGCCCGGCCCGGCCGGCCGGTCCCTCTGTCTTCTGCATGCCCACTCCGAACATCCGGACGATCGGATCGAACATAGCGGGCGCCGCGGGCTGACGCCTCAGACCCCACCCAGCAGGGACGTGAGACCGGCGTCGAGCGCCGGGTCCAGGTCTTCGCCGCCGAGCGCGACGACGGCGTACGAGCGGTGCAGGAAGCGACGGAGCGAGGACGTGTCGAAACGGATCATGGCCATGCCGTGCGGCGAGTGGAGTTCCACGACGGTGTGCGCCGGGCCGCAGGGCCACAGGTGCACGTCGCCGATCCCGGCCGGGGCGGTCAGGCCCTCCGCCAGGAGGGTGCGGGCGAACGCCCACGTCACGTCCGTGTCGTCGGCGGAGGCACCGGACGGGAAGTCGATGTACACGGCGAAGGGATCGTCGGGGGTGTAGCGCAGGGTGGTGCGCACCGGGATCTCTTCGTAGGAGGGGGTGATCAGGCGAGCGCGGGCGCTCTGTTCGAGGGCGGGCGGCGTGGGGCGGGTAGGCCGGGCATGGGGCATGGGCGGTCTCCAGTTGGGGCGCTTCCGGTACTTCAGGTGCATCAGGTGCATCAGGTGCATCAGGCGCATGAGCTTCTTCACGAGGTTCGGGCTCTTCGGATGCTCGGATGCTGCGGGTTCATGCGTGCGTCAGATGTTTCTTCGGGCGGATCACCCTGTCGACCGCGCCAAGCCCCCATGTATTACGCCGCTTTCACAGTTACCCGCTGTGACGCATGTCACTTTCTGTGATTACTTGAGATTTTTGTCATCTCTACATACAAAATCATCCTCACCTCACCTCACCTCACCTCCCACCCCAACCCAACCCATCAGCAGGCGACTGGAGAGCGTTCCCGCCATGACCGACGGCCCGTCCGGGTCCGCGACCGCCGCGTACACCCGGATCTACGAGGAACAGCATCCGCGCCTCGTCGCGTACGCCCGCTCCCTCACCCGGAACTCCTGGACCGCCGAGGACCTCGTCGCCGAGGCCCACTTCCGTGTGTGGCGGCGGCTCTCCGGGGGCCACGAGATCGACAACGTGCCCGCGTACCTGATGACGACGGTGCGGCATCTCGCGGCGACGGTGGGCTCCACCGCCGCGCGGGAGACGCCGCTTGATCCGACGGCTCCCGAGCGCGCGGAGGTCGATGTCCGGGTGCCCGACGCCGCCGACCCCGCCGAACAGGTCTCCTCCGTCGACCTGTTGGTACGGGTGCTCGGCCAACTGCCCGAGCGGTGGGTGCGGGCACTGTGGCTGGCCGAGGCGGAGGGGCAGCCGCTGGAGGCGGTCGGGCAGCGCATCGGCGCGAAGCAGGGCGCGACGGCGGTACTGCTGCACCGGGCGCGCGAGGGGATGCGCCAGGCGTTCCTGCGCGAGCAGCCCGGGGCGCCGATCGACCCGGCGTGCCAGGTGCGTTGGGGGCGTATGCCGGCGTATGTGCGCGGTACCGCGACCGCTCGGCAGTCCGAGCAACTGCTCAGCCATGTGGACGCGTGCGACGACTGCCGGGCGCGGCTCGCCGTGCTGATGCGCACGAACGACCGGCTGCCCGCGCTCGTCGGTCCGGCCCTGCTGGTGTTCGTCGTGGGTGGCGGCGGGGGCAAGTTGCTGATGGCCCTCACGGGAGGCTCCGCCGGTACGGCCGCGGTGTTCGGTTCGGCGGGCGGGCATGGTGGTGGGCAGTTGCTGCCCGCCGTGCGGCAGGCGGCGAGCGGGACGAGCGGCGTGGGTGCGGTGAAGGTGCCCACCGTCGCGGCGGTCGGCGCGGCCGTGGCTGCCGCCGCCGTCGTGACCGGCATCGTTCTCGGGCCCCTCGACTCGGGGGCGGGCCCCACGCAGCGGGTACCGGTGGCTCAGGCGCCCGCACCGCATCGGCCCGAGGCCCCGACCCCCGATGCCGTCGAGCGCCGGGGGGCGGTCACGGACGTGGTGGTCTCGCCTCGGGTCGAGGGTGACGGCGGGGCCGTGGAGGAGCGGACGGTTCGGGGGGCGGACGAGGACGAGGACGAGGTGGGGCTGGGGAGCGGGGACGTCGACGGTGGTGGGGGCGCAGGGGCCGGCGTCGGTGAGGGCGGGGGCGAGCTGGACGTGGCTGCGCCTGGATCGCCGGAGGGTGAGGAAGCAGGGGGCGGGGAGCCTGGGGGCGAGGAACCGGGATATGACGTGCCGACGGGCGAGGAACCGCGTGCCGAGGAACCGGCGCCTGAAGGGCCGGCGCCTGAGGAGCCGACTGGGCCTGCGGTGGAGCCGCCTGTAGAGGAAGCCCCGCCCGTGGCCGAGCCACCCGCCGAGGAGGCGCCACCCGTGGTCGACCCCCCGCCCGCGGTGGAACCACCCGTGGAGGAAGCCCCACCCGTGGCCGAACCACCCGCCGAGGAGGCGCCACCCGTGGTCGACCCCCCGCCCGCGGTGGAACCACCCGTGGAGGAAGCCCCACCCGTGGCCGAACCACCCGCCGAGGAGGCGCCACCCGTGGTCGACCCCCCGCCCGCGGTGGAACCACCCGTGGAGGAAGCCCCACCCGTGGCCGAACCACCCGCCGAGGAGGCGCCACCCGTGGTCGACCCCCCGCCCGCGGTGGAACCACCCGTGGAGGAAGCCCCACCCGTGGCCGAACCACCCGCCGAGGAGGCGCCACCCGTGGTCGACCCCCCGCCCG
>NZ_JAVRFJ010000043.1:0-101585 GCF_031845845.1 Streptomyces gottesmaniae | reverse complement strand
GCCTCCTCCAGATGCCGCCGCCCCGCCGCCTCCAACCCCACCGCCCGCTCGATCACCCCCCGGTGATACGCGTAAGCCGCACTCCGCACCTCCCCACCCCGCGCCCGGTCCGTCGCCCGTCGCGCGAACCCCAGCGCCTCCTGGTCCTCCCCGGCCCGATGCAACGCCCACCCCAACGCATCGGCCACCCGCAACCCCGGCTGCCGCTCCCACTCCGCACGGAGCACCCGCACCGCCTCCGCCGGATCCCCGTGGTCCGCCTCCAGCGCCCCGAGGACCAGCGACTCGTTCACCCCGGCCGCGGCGGACCGCGCCACCAGCGCCCGCGCCACGCGGTACTGCTCCCGCGCCTCCTTCGCCCGCCCCAGCGACTCGTACACCTCACCCAGCCGCAGGGCCACTTCGGCGGACGGCCGCCGCGACAGCGCCACCCGGTACGCCCGCACCCCCTCCGTCGTCCGCCCCAGCGCGACCAGTGCCCGCGCCCGGCACGGCCCGGCCTCCGGCTCACCACCGGCCACGGCGGACCCGCCGGCCTCGCAGTACCGCAACGACTGCTCCGCCTCGCCCCGCTCCCAGGCCAGCTCGCCGGCCCTGACCCACCACGCCGCACCCGCGGCCGACGGCCCCGTGGCCGAGGTCTCGGTGGCCGCCGCGTCCGAGAGCGCCGCCGCCGCGTCCTCGCGCGCCCCCTGGTCCCAGTGGACCCGCGCCGCCCGCGCCCTGGCCGCCGGCCCGGAGTCGACGGCGAGCATCCTGCCCAGGGTCGCGCGAGCGGCCTTGTACCGGCCGAGCCCGTCGTACGCGTCGATGAGCAGGGCGTACGACGTCCAGCGCCCCGGCGCCACCCGTACGGCCTCCTCGCCCCAATGTTCCGCCGCCCGGAAGTCGCGGCGGGCGACCGCGAGGGCGGTGAGGCCTTCGAGGGCGTCCGCGTTGCCGCTCGGCCGGAGCCGCAGCGAGGTGCGCAGGGCGCGCTCGGCCCGGGAACAGTCGGTGACATCGCCGGTCCGGCGGGCCCGCTCGACGTACGCCACGCCGAGCACCGCCCACGAGACGTGGTCACGCGGACGGGCCCGCACCCGGGCCTTCCGCTCCCGCACGGTCGCGACCACATCGGGCAGCGCGGCAGGCACCCCGGCGGACACCACGGCGGACACCCCGGTCCCCCGTACGGCCGCCGCCCGCCGACCCTCCCGTCCGGGCCCGGCCGCGCCCGCCACCCGCGTCTCCCCGGGGCCGCCCCTGGCGCCCCCGTCCGGCGGCACCACCATCAGCACGCCCCCGAGTACGAAGCACCCGACGACGGCCCCCACCACCCCACCACCGCGCCCCCGGTACCGCCCCCGCCCGGGCACCCGCCCCGGCCACCGCGCCACGAGTGCCGCCCGCACCGCCCGTGCCGTCCGCGCCGCCCGCTCCTCGTTCTCCACAGACATGCCGTCACTGTGCGTCAATACGACGACCACATCCGGCACCCGAACGCTCGCGCCGACGGGTTCACACCGATGGCCGCGAGTGCGAACCTGTGATCATGAGCCGTATCCAAGCCCCGCCCGACGAGACGACCGGCAACCTCGTCGACCGCCTGCTCAGCGGCCTGCCACCGGAGGCGGTCCTCGTCGATCCCGACGTCACCGCCTCGTACGGACACGACATGGCGAGCTTCTGCGAGGCGGCCGTCCCGGCGGTCGTCGTCCTGCCCCGGACCGTCGAACAGGTGCAGCACGTCATGCGGACCGCCACCGAACTGCGCGTCCCGGTGGTCCCGCAGGGTGCCCGCACCGGCCTGTCCGGCGGCGCCAACGCGTCCGAGGGCTGTATCGCGCTGTCCCTCACGAAGATGGACCGGATCCTGGAGATCAACCCGGTCGACCGCATCGCCGTCGTCGAACCCGGCGTCGTCAACGCGGCCCTCTCCCGGGCGGTCAACGAGCACGGCCTGCACTATCCGCCGGACCCCTCCAGCTGGGAGATGTGCACGATCGGCGGCAACATCGGCACGGCCTCCGGCGGCCTGTGCTGTGTGAAGTACGGGGTGACCGCCGAGTACGTCCTCGGCCTGGACGTCGTGCTCGCCGACGGCCGGCTGATGTCGACCGGCCGGCGCACCGCGAAGGGCGTCGCCGGTTACGACCTCACCCGGCTCTTCGTCGGCTCGGAGGGCTCGCTCGGCGTCGTCGTCCGCGCGACCCTCGCCCTCAAGCCGCGGCCGCCCCGGCAACTGGTGCTGGCGGCGGAGTTCGCCTCGGCGGCCGCCGCCTGCGACGCGGTGTGCCGCATCATGGCCGGCGGGCACGTCCCGTCACTGCTCGAACTCATGGACCGTACGACGGTGAAGGCCGTCAACGACCTCGCGCACATGGGGCTGCCGGAGACCACCGAGGCGTTGCTGCTCGCCGCCTTCGACACCCCGGACCCGGCCGCCGACCTCGCCGCCGTCGGGGCGCTGTGCGAGGCCGCGGGCGCCACCCAGGTCGTTCCGGCGGACGACGAGGCGGAGTCCGAACTGCTGCTCCAGGCACGGCGGTTGTCGCTCACCGCGCTGGAGGCGGTGAAGGGCACGACGATGATCGACGACGTCTGCGTGCCGCGCTCGAAGCTCGGCGAGCTGCTCGACGGCGTCGACCGCATCGCCGAGAAGTACGACCTGACCATCGGGGTCTGCGCACACGCCGGCGACGGCAACACGCACCCCACCGTCTGCTTCGACGCGACAGACCCCGACGAGTCCCGGCGCGCCCGCGAGTCCTTCGACGAGATCATGGCCCTCGGTCTGGAACTCGGCGGCACGATCACCGGCGAGCACGGTGTGGGCATCCTGAAGAAGGAGTGGCTGGCGCGGGAGATCGGCCCGGTGGGCATGGAGATGCAGCGGGCGGTGAAGTCCGTCTTCGACCCGCTGGGCATCCTCAACCCGGGCAAGCTGTTCTGACGCCCTTCCCTCACTGGGCGAGGAGTTCGGCCAGGCCGTCGTCGATGCCCAGCATGTCGGACTCCGAGCCCGGCGGGACCATCCGCAGGGTCCGCTCCAGCCAGGCCGACACGGCGGCGGCGGGCGCTTCGAGCAGCGCGTCCCCGTCCGGCGAGCTGAGCGCCATCAGGACCACGCTCCGGCCCGACACCTTCGTCGGCCACACCCGCACGTCCCCGTGCCCGCACGGCCGGAACACCCCCTCGACGAGCAACTCCCGCGCGAACGTCCAGTGCACCGGCCGGTCGGAGTTGACGTGGAAGGTGATGTGGACGGCGTACGGGTCGTCGCCGCGGTAGCCCAGCTTGGCCGGCACGGGGATGCTGCGCTCGGGCGACAGGACGAGTCTGAGCTCCAGTTCGCGCTCCACGACGGTGTGCCGCATGGTGATCGTTCCTCTCTCGTGAGAGGGCCCGGGGGCGGGCCCGTACGAGTGAGAGGGGCGTGGGCCACGAAGCATTACGCGGAATCACGAAACTTTTTCCGACGAGTCCACCGACCGGCCGGCCGCCACCGGCTCCCGGCAGCCGGCGGCCCGCTCCGCCGTAGCAGATCCGTGCGCGAATGGGGCGGGTCCGGAGGCAGCGGTCATGGACCGTGCCGACGTCTGGTAGATCTGGATGCCTCCACCAAACCCACGAGCAGATACGGGACGACGGACATGAGCGCCCCAACCCCGGCCCCCGGCGACGACAGGCCCCGCGAAGGGTATTACCCGGACCCGTCCATTCCTGGATATGTCCGGTACTGGAACGGCGCCGCCTGGGTGCCGGGTACGAGCCGTCCGGCGCCCTCCGACGGTGAGCCGCTCGCCCCGCCGCCCGGCTCCGGCCCGCCCGGCGCCGTGGAGGAGACGGGCCCGCACTTCTTCGACGAGGACCCCGCGAGCGACGGCGACACGGCCAGGCCGGCCGCCGACAACGCCCTGCACGGCTCCCGCCCCGAGCCCGCCTCCGCGTGGGGCGCCGACCGCTCCCGCCAGACCGGGTTCGGCGGCGACAAGGACCGCCGGGTGTCCTGGGGTTCCGCCCCCGGCGCCGACCCTCGTCTCTCCCTCTCGGCCGGCCCGGGTGGTACGGGGGACACGGGAGGCGCCGCGGACGACACCGGCGTCCCAGCCGGCCCCACCGGCGCCGCGGGCTTCGGTGACCCCGGGCGTACGGCGAGCACGGACGGCACGGCGACCATCCCGCCGGCGGACTCCGACGACGAGGCCGGGTCCACGCCGGGCACGGTGGTCTTCCGGCGCCCGAACACCTCCGGGCGCCCGGACGCGTCCGACAGCGCGGAAACCCCGCCGTCGGACGGCACCATGACGTTCCGTCCGTCGTCCTCGCGCACGGGGCAGCAGGACGAGGCCGCCCCCGTGGCCCCGGCCCCCTTCGGCGTGCCCCTGACCCCGGCCCAGGTCGCGGCCCAACAGGCCCTGGGCCTCGCCCCGCAGTCCTCCGCGCCCGCGTCGGCACCGTCCGGCCCTCAGCAGGGCCCGCAGGCTCCGCCCGGTGCGCAGGGCCCTTCGGTGCCGCAGCAGGGCCCGCAGTCGGGCGGCACGGCCCCGGCGGCAGCGGCCTCCGCTCCGGCCCCCGGCCCCTCGGCGGTCGGTCCGGCCGCCCCCGCGAACCCCGCCGTCCCGGTCCCGCAGCCGCAGCCCGCGTTCGGTGGCGGCTTCCCACCTGCCCCGCAGTCCGCCCAGTCCCCGCAGGCCGCGCCCGCCCCGCAACTCGCTCCGGGGGTGCCCCAGCAGTCAGCGGCCCCGCAGTCCGCCGACACCCCGATGGCCGTCGGCATCGGCGGCGGGCAGCCCTCCTGGGCCCAGCAGGTGCACCGGCTGGCCGGGGGCGACGGGGAGCAGCCGGTCGCGCCGTGGAAGCCGGTCGTCGAGGACCCGTTCCAGGCGGCCGCGCGACGGCAGTCCGAGGCCAGGCCCGCGGGGCTCGGCAGACGGCTGGCCGCCCGGCTGGTGGACAGCCTGGTCGTCGGCGGCGTCACGGCCGTGGCCGCCGTGCCGTTCGGCACCAAGGCGGTCGACCACATCGACGAGAAGATCGACGCGGCCAAGCTCTCCGGCGAGAAGGTCACCGTCTGGCTGGTCGACGGCACGACCTCCGTCTATCTGGGCATCATCCTCGGCGTCCTGTTCCTCGTCAGCGCCCTCTACGAGGTGCTGCCCACCGCCAAGTGGGGCCGCACCCTCGGCAAGAGGCTGCTCGGCATCGAGGTCCGGGACATCGAGGGCCTGGAACCCCCGTCGTTCGCGGGCTCCCTGCGCCGCTGGCTCGTCCACACCGTCTCCGGGCTGCTCGGCATCGGTGTGATCGGCGTCCTGTGGTGCGTGTGGGACAAGCCGTGGCGCCAGTGCTGGCACGACAAGGCGGCCCGCACCTTCGTGGCGGGCGACTAGCGGTCACCCGCCCACACACCGGCCCCTCGACCCCGTACCCCGGACGGACCCGCGCCGGATGCGGCGCCGGGGGGTTCGCGGTCGACTCGGGCCATGAGTACCGAACCGCCGCCCTTCGGCTCCGGTCAGTCCCCGGACGAGGACCCGTTCAGGAAGCAGCCCCCGCCCCGGCAGGACGGCGGCTCCCCGTACGACCCGCCGCCCCGGCAACCGCCGTACGGGGGCGGCGGCGGGCAACCGCCGTTCGGCGGTCAGCCGCCCGGTGACCAGCCCCCTCCCTACGGCGGCGGTCCCTACGGCGGTGACCCCTATGGCGGTGGGCCGTACCCCAACGACCCGCTCTCCGGCATGCCGCCGCTCGCCGAGAGCGGGAAGCGGGTGCTCGCGCGGATCATCGACATGATCCTGGTGGGGATCGTGGTGGGGCTGCTGGCGTGGGCGTTCAGGATCAGCCAGTACACGGTGGACTCGGACGACTTCGAGTTCGGCAAGTCCCTGGGCCAGGAGGCGCTCGCGGCGGTCCTCTACATCGCCTACGACACGTTCTTCACCGTCAGGAACGGCCAGACCCTCGGCAAGAAGCTAATGAGACTGCGGGTGGCGAACCTCAACGACGGCTCCACGCCCTCCGTGCAGACCGCGCTGATCCGGGCTGCCGTGCTGTGGATCCCCTTCGCCTTCTGCTGTGCCTGCATCTGGACGGCGATCGCGGGCGGCTGGAGCTTCTTCGACAAGCCCTACAAGCAGGGTCTGCACGACAAGGCGGCCAAGACAGTGGTGGTCAGCACCGGTTGAGCGGACCGGTCCAGCCGACCGGTCGAGCACGGGGGGCGCACGATGACGGCGGGTCCGTGGTCCACGGGCCCGCCGAAGCGTTTCGTCACACTGTCACCGAGTGCAGGGTCAGGAACTCATGCGCTCGTGCACGGGTTCCCGTACCGGCTCGGACCGCGCGGCCACCCGGCTCCGGGCCGGGGCGGCGGCCCTCGGGCTCGGGCGGGTGGCGGCGCCGCCCGCGGACTTGGGCAGCGGCACCGTCAGCGCGACGAGCAGGCCGAGGGCCAGGGCGGACAGTGCGATCACCGCGATGCCCACACCGGAACTCGTCTGGGACAGCAGCAGCATGGCGAGGGTCGACAAGATCACGGTGCAGGAGCCGTAGGCGAGCTGTGCGGTCGTCGGACGAGGCATGGCAATCGTGTCCTCGGGTGGGAATCAAAGGTAAAGCAGTGCGGTCGGCTTGGCTTCTGCCGACCTCCGGCGCTCCGCCAATCGACTCTATTCGCCAGGGTGCCCGAGTGGAACGACGGGTAAGCGTGACCTGACACACGGTGCCGGGTGCACGGGGGGCGCACGGATTCATGGGGTCCGGCAAGGGGCCGCATATGCGCGCCGGTTCGGGAGGGCGGGTGAGTCGCCCGCATAACGACCGGGTAACAAACAACCGCTTCCCCTGGACGCCGATAATCCACTTGACCTGTCCAAGTCAAGATCTGTTTTTTATGTCGAAACTCCGGTCGAATGGCGCCACTTGACTACACGCGTATACCGCGCGCGGACCTCCACGACCGGGGCCATCCCCCTTCCGCGCGAACGGTACGCGGGGGAGGAACTCAAGTGAGCAACAAACCCTGGACGTTCAGAGCGGCGGCGATCGGCGTCGCACTCGCCACGGCGGCGGCGACCATGTCCGCCCTGACCGTGGCGCAGGCCGCGGACACCGCTCCCGCGTCGGCCGTCGACCGGCACGACCCGGCGGACCACGAGCACGCCGACGACCACGACCTCGAAGGCCCCCTGAGCAAGACCCAGGAGGCCCAGCGCGAGGAGGCCCTGCAGCAGGTCATATCCGGCGACGCCACGGTCAAGAACCGCGAGGGCTCGCAGGTCGTGCAGCTGAAGAGCAAGAAGGGCAAGAGCAAGTACGTCGAGCTCGGCCGCGAGAAGACCGACAAGATCTTCACGATCCTCGTCGAGTTCGGCGACGAGATCGACAGCCGCTACGGCGGCACCCCCGGTCCGCTGCACAACCAGATAGCCGAGCCGGACCGCACCCAGGACAACTCCACGGCCTGGCAGGCGGACTACGACCAGGCGCACTTCCAGGACCTGTACTTCGGCACCGGCAAGAAGACCGAGTCGATGAAGAAGTACTACGAGAAGCAGTCCTCGGGCCGCTACTCGATCGAGGGCGAGGTCTCGGACTGGGTCAAGGTCCCCTACAACGAGGCCCGCTACGGCTCCAACTACTGCGGCCAGTCCACCTGCTCCAGCGTGTGGAACGTGGTCAGCGACGGTCTCACGTCCTGGGTCGCCCAGCAGAAGGCAGCGGGGCGCACCGACGCGGAGATCAAGGCGGACGTCGCCGAGTTCGACCAGTGGGACCGCTACGACTTCGACGGCGACGGCGACTTCAACGAGTCCGACGGCTACATCGACCACTTCCAGATCGTGCACGCCGGTGAGGACGAGTCCGCGGGCGGCGGCGCGCAGGGCGAGGACGCCATCTGGGCGCACCGCTGGTACGCGTTCGGCTCCGACGCGGGCGCCACGGGCCCCGACGGCAACAAGCTCGGCGGCGCCAAGATCGGTGACACCGGCATCTGGGTCGGCGACTACACCATCCAGCCGGAGAACGGCGGCCTCGGTGTCTTCGCCCACGAGTACGGCCACGACCTCGGTCTGCCGGACCACTACGACACCACCGGCGACGGCGACAACTCCACAGGATTCTGGACCCTGATGTCCTCCGGTTCCTGGCTCGGCACCGGCAAGGAGGCCATCGGCGACCTGCCCGGCGACATGACCGCCTGGGACAAGCTCCAGCTGGGCTGGCTCGACTACGACACGGCGAAGGCCGCGACGAAGTCGAAGCACAAGCTGGGGGTCGCGGAGTACAACACCAAGGACAAGCAGGCCCTGGTGGTCGAGCTGCCGAAGAAGAAGGTCACCACCGAGATCGTCGAGCCGACGCAGGGGTCGACGCAGTGGTGGAGCGGCAGGGGGAACAACCTCTCCAGCACCCTGACCCGTTCCGTTGACCTCACGGGCAAGTCCTCGGCCGTGCTCACATTCGACGCCTGGTACGACATTGAGAACAAGTACGACTACCTCTACACCGAGGTGTCGACCGACGGCGGTGCCAACTGGACGGCCGTCGACGGCACGATGGACGGCGCGGCGATCCCGCGCGACGCCAGCGGCAAGCCCGCGCTGACCGGTTCCTCCGCCGCGCACAAAAAGCTGTCGTACTCCCTGGACGCCTACGCGGGCCAGAAGGTCGACCTTCGCTTCCGCTACCAGACGGACAGTGGCGTGTCCCCCAAGGGCTTCACGGCCGACTCGATCACCGTGACCGCCGACGGCTCCGCAGTCTTCGCGGACGACGCGGAGAGCGCGGACGCGGCCTGGACCGCCAAGGGCTTCTCCCGGGTGGGCGCATCGATCACGGACGACTACGCGCAGTACTACATCGCCGAGAACCGTCAGTACGTGTCGTACGACAAGACGCTGAAGGTCGGCCCGTACAACTTCGGCTTCTCGACCACGCGTCCGTCCTGGGTGGAGCACTTCCCCTACCAGAACGGTCTGTTGATCTGGAAGTGGGACACCTCGCAGGCGGACAACAACACCAGCGTGCACCCCGGTACGGGTCTCGTCCTGCCGGTCGACTCGCACCCGACGGCGCTGAAGTGGGCCGACGGCACGGTGATGCGCAGCCGGATCCAGTCCTACGACTCGCCCTTCAGCCTCTACCGCACCGACGGTCTGAAGCTGCACAAGGCGGACGTCCTGACGAAGATCCCGTCGTCGAAGGGTGTGTCCACGTTCAACGACCGGACCAGCACCTACTACGACGAGACGACCCCGCTCGCCGGTGTCAAGATCACTGACACCAACACCAAGATCAAGATCGTCAAGGAGGCCAAGGATGGCTCCACGATCTCGGTCCAGGTGGGCCCCGCGGTGAAGTAAACAGCGTTTCCGCAGGTCAGAGCATGTCCGGCCGTGACCCTCTTGGCGGGTCGCGGCCGGACGTGTTTAGGTGCGTGGTGTGGTTTTCTTATTGACACTGACGCTCACGGGGGTGTGACCTGCATGGCCGCTGGAGGTTTCTGCAAACTGCCGGACGGCAATGTCGTCGTGGCCCTGAACCTGCCCGGGGCGACCACTCCGGGCACGTCGTGGGCTCCGCAGGACGACGGCTCCGTGCGGGTTCTCGTCCTGGCCGCGAACCGCGCCCGGGCCCTGACCCGGCTGCGCAACCTGGGCATGCGGGCGATCTACCTCCGCGGCAACGCGGCGCCCCCGACCCTGGACGAGATCACGGCCGTCCTGCACCATCCGGACGGCCTGATATGGCGCACGTCCGCGGTCTGCCCGGCCTCGACGACGCCGGAACTGTGGCACCCGATCAGGGCACTTTTGAGGAGGCCGACCGTGCGGGTGTGAGCGGCCGGGCGCCCGTCGGGGCCTACACGACCGGCTTGCCCGAGAGCTCCACGCCCGCCTCGCGCAGCTCCTCCAGGGCCCGCTCCGTGGTCTCCTCGGCCACGCCGGCGGTCAGGTCCAGGAGGACCTGGGTGCGGAAGCCCTCGCGGGCGGCGTCCAGGGCGGTGGCGCGTACGCAGTGGTCGGTGGCGATGCCGACGACGTCGACCTCGCTGATGTCGCGGGCGCGGAGCCAGTCGGCGAGGGAGACGCCGTTCTCGTCGGCGCCCTCGAAACCGCTGTACGCCGCCGCGTACGCCCCCTTGTCGAACACGGCCTCCACCGCGCCGGAGGCGACCGCCGGGGCGAAGTTCGGGTGGAAGCCCACCCCCTCCGTGCCGGCGACACAGTGGGCGGGCCAGGAGTGCGCGTAGTCGGGGTTGTCGGAGAAGTGGCCACCGGGTGCGATGTGGTGGTCACGGGTGGCCACGACGTGCTGGTAGCCGGGACCGGCCGCCTGGCCGATCAGCTCGGTGATGGCGGCGGCCACATCGGCACCGCCGGCCACGGCGAGGCTGCCCCCCTCGCAGAAGTCGTTCTGCACGTCGACGACGATCAAGGCGCGGCGCATGGTGTCGGTGTCCTTAGACTCTTCGGTTCTCGGGTGTGGGTGGGGTGCGGGTACGGGCGGCAGGACTCGTCACTTCGGCACTTCTCGGTACGACTCGGTACTTCTCGGCACTCGAAACTACGAACTTCCGAGCCTAGAGACTTCGAGGCCTGTTCGGGAGGGGGCATCCGGCGCTCGCCCGATGCGCGGACCGGGTCACAGACCCACCGCGCGGGCGCTCGGGGGCTCGCGGCAGAGCGCGCCGGCCACATTCAACTCCGGCTCACCCCCAGCGTGCCCCCGCCCGCCGCCCTCCAGCGCCGAGCCGAGCGGCTCAGACGTACTCCGTCGGAATGACCGCTTCGCCGCGCGACAGCTGTGTCGCCGACAGCGGCAGACCGGCCCGCGCGCTCACGTGCCGTTCGCGTACGACGTCCAGGGGCTCCCGGGAGAGCACCCGGCCGTCCTTGACCAGGGGCACGAGCAGCTGACGCTCCCGGAGGTCGTCCGGCACCGGCCCGGTGCCGACCACCTCGGCCTCCGCCACGCCGTGCTCGTCCAGCCGCCGGGCCGCCCACTTGCGGCCCCCGACGGACGTCTTCCCGCCGCTGGACTTCTTCGCCACCGGGACCAGCGGGTCCGTGGGGTCCGCGGACTCCGCCCGGGCGACGAGCTTGTAGACCATCGAGCAGGTGGGGTGCCCCGAGCCGGTCACCAGCTGCGTCCCGACGCCGTACGCGTCCACGGGCGCCGCCGCCAGCGAGGCGATGGCGTACTCGTCGAGGTCCGAGGTCACGATGATTCGGGTGTTCGTCGCGCCCAGCTCGTCCAGCTGCTGCCGCACCCGGTGCGCGACGAGGAGTAGATCACCGGAGTCGATGCGCACGGCGCCGAGCTCGGGCCCGGCGATCTCCACGGCCGTCCGTACGGCCTCGGTGACGTCGTACGTGTCGACGAGCAGCGTGGTGTCGCGGCCCAGCGAGTCCACCTGGGCCTGGAAGGCGTCCCGCTCGCGGTCGTGGAGCAGCGTGAAGGCGTGGGCGCTGGTGCCGACCGTCGGTATGCCGTAGCGGAAGCCGGCGGCCAGGTCCGAGGTGGAGGTGAAGCCGCCGACGTACGCGGCGCGCGAGGCGGCCACGGCGGCCAGCTCGTGTGTGCGCCGGGCGCCCATCTCGATCAGCGGGCGCCCCCCGGCGGCGCTGGACATCCGGGAGGCGGCGGCCGCGATCGCCGAGTCGTGGTTGAGGATGGACAGGATCACGGTCTCCAGGAGCACGCACTCCGCGAAGGTGCCCTCGACCCGCATGATCGGCGAGCCAGGGAAGTACACCTCGCCCTCCTGGTAGCCCCACACGTCGCCGCCGAAGCGGTAGCCGGCGAGCCAGTCGAGGGTCTCGGCGTCGATGACGGAGCGTTCGCGCAGGAAGCCGAGGACGCCGGGGTCGAAACGGAAGTTCTCGACCGCGTCCAGTACCCGCCCGGTGCCGGCGACCACGCCGTACCGGCGTCCCTCCGGCAGTCGCCGGGTGAAGACCTCGAAGACCGAACGTCGACCGGCGGTGCCCGCTGTGAGGGCGGCCTGCAACATCGTCAACTCGTAGTGATCGGTGAAGAGCGCCGTTGACGGAACGTCCACCGGCAACCCAAGATCCGCTGTATCCATGGCACCGATGGTACCCCCATCTCGTCACTCTGACGATTTCCCTTCTGGGTGTCGGGGCGTTGTGGAGTCGCGCTTTCGGCTCGTACCGCAGTGAACGGAAGTGGTCAAATCGGAATCAAGGACATTTCTGCGGGGCGTCATGGGGTGGCGGGAAACTGCTGATGGGTACGCGAAATCGCTCTTGTAAAGCCGTAAGTGGGCGGCTTAGTCTGTCGAACAGATCGGCGGCGCAGAAACCTGACGGCTGCGCTTTCCGAGTCGATAAATGGGGGATACGTAATGAAGGCAACTCTGCCTCGCAAGAAGCGCTACCTGGCTACTGGCGCACTCTCTTCTTTCGCAGTTCTGCTGACGGTGCTGGCGCCAGTGAGCTCTGCTGCTGAATCTGTTGCCGATCCGGCCGATCCGGCCGTGCAAGCCGCGATCAAGCGAACCCTCGAGGGTGGCTGGACGCAGGCTGACATCGATCTCATCATGACCAACCCTGATCTAGCAGCTGCTCTGCCCGACCCGCGCAAGGAGCCGACGGTCGTGGTGAAGGAGGCCGAGGTCACCGACAGTGGTCAACTGGTTTCACCCATCAATGGGGAACCGCTGACTGCCGAGGAACTCGCGGAACTGACGCCGTCTGCGGGGGCGGACAGCTCTGTCGCTGACGCGGTGACGACGCCGGCCGAGACGGAGGTTGCGGCACCCAACCGGTTCGGGATCCAGATCACGGGCGGCAAGTGGAAGAAGACGCACGTCACCAGGACCCACTACAGCTACGCCCGCGATGTCATCTACAAGTACCACCACTGGGCCGAGTTCAACTACAAGGACGGTAAGGTCAGGGCGTGGCGGTACAGGGCCGATGACGTCTCCAACGCCCTGGATTGGATCGAGGTGAAGGAGCGCATGAAGAACGAGAAGAGTGCTGTTCCGGCATCCTCTGCCACGTCCTACATGAAGCGGAAGATAGCTCACTGCTACATAGGTAACATCGCATGCGCCTACACCTACCCCTGGGTGAAGACAAAGGTGAGGGGAAGCGGGAAAGTCACGTTCAGCACCGGATCTTAAGGGAATTTCATGAAGATGCTCGTCCTGAAGATCGCTCTGACCGTCGCCGTATTTATTGCGATCCTGACGGTAATGGGTGGGAGGTTCGGGGTGATTGAGTTGGCGGTTTGGCTTGTGGCTCAGATCGCTGTCATCGCCTTCTTCTCTGTGCGGTACAGGAGGAGCACGGTCGCTGGAGCTGCTCGCAATCAATAGCGCCGTCTCCGATACCGTAATTCGTGGAAAAGTGATAGCCAATGTTGCTCCATCTGTGAGATGGAGCAACATTGGTTTCTTTACGATCTATGAGCGGCAGCCGTGGGTGTCCGACGTCCGGCAGGACGCGCTGAGCATGACTTCTGGCAAGGGCACCCACACCCACTCAGCCGTCCGGGGTGGTGTCCGCGTGAACGGAGCTCGCGTGGCAGCATGGGTCATGTGACGGCAGCCGTACCCATGGAGATCGAGAAGACCGAGTCGGCGGAGGAGGTCTTCGCCGTACCCGAACCCGACGTGCCGTGGGTGACGATCGTCCACAACGACCCGGTGAACCTCATGAGCTATGTGACGTATGTCTTCCAGACGTACTTCGGGTACTCGAAGGACAAGGCCACCAAGCTCATGCTCGACGTCCACCACAAGGGCCGCGCGGTCGTCTCCAGCGGAACACGCGAGGAGATGGAACGCGACGTGCAGGCCATGCACGGCTACGGTCTGTGGGCCACCCTCCAGCAGGACCGGAAGTAGCGACGCACCTGATGCCAGGACAATTCGAAGCGCTCCCCGGCGGCGGCGCGGCCGTCGCGCTCGACGAGGTCGAGATCTCCATCATCCGCTCGCTGGCGGTGCAGCTCCTGGAGCTGATCGGTCCGGGACCGGCCGAGGACGCCTCCGACGATCCGCTCGCCGAACTCTTCGCCGAGGGCCCGAGCGAACCGCCCAAGGACCCCGTCCTGCTCCGGCTGTTCCCGGACGCCTACAGCGACCCCGAGGGCACCCCGACGGCCGAGGAGGCCGAGGAGCAGCGGGCGTACTCCTCGGAGTTCCGCCGCTTCACCGAGAACGACCTGCGGGCCGGCAAGCGCGACAACGCCCTCGCGGTGATCCACTCCCTGGACGCGCTGGCCGCGACCGGAGAGGGCGGGGCCGTGCTGAAGCTGTCGGCGGAGGAGTCCCGGCAGTGGCTCGGCTGCCTCAACGACCTGCGTCTGGCCATCGGCTCCCGGCTCGACGTCGTCGACGAGGAGGACACCGACCTCCTCTACCGCCTCCCGGACGAGGACCCGCGCAAGCCGATGGTGATGGCCTATCTGTGGCTGGGCGGCCTCCAGGACTCGCTCGTCGCGACGTTGATGCCTTAAGTACCCTTTGTGGCCTTTTCGGACTTTCCCGGATTCGCCTCTTCGGGTCCTCCCGGATTCGCCTCGTGTTCGCTCAGAGGACACTCAAATCCGGATAACGATCGTGTCACCGCACCCGTGAGGGATGCCCTCGCGGGTGTTCTTTGTCCGCTTCTCCCTGTGCTCTGCGCCACACGACGTCCAGTCGATCACCGGGGCGGCCGTGTTAAATCTTCACGACCGCCCGACGGACGCCACCCATGTCCGCTCGGGTGCGCCACCGAGTCGGCCATCTCCGACCAGGCACTGCTCCATCACATCCGGGGGGATCGGAACCCGATCCGGGGTCGACGAACGGCTCGGATCGGCCCAGCGTGGAGAAAGGCGCACCACACATGACCTCCGCTCAGGTCAACAAGAACGGCGACGAAGCCGTGCGCGGCGACGCACCCGAAGAGGGGTACGAGCGCGGGCTCGGCAGCCGCCAGGTCCAGATGATCGCGATCGGCGGCGCCATCGGCGTCGGCCTCTTCCTGGGAGCCGGGGCGAACATCGCCAAGGCCGGCCCCAGTCTGATCTTCATGTACGCCCTCGCCGGCGTCATCATCTTCTTCATCATGCGGGCGCTCGGCGAGCTGCTCCTGTACCGCCCGGTGTCGGGCTCCTTCGCGGAGTACTCCCGCGAGTTCCTCGGCCCGTTCTTCGGCTACTTCACCGGCTGGACGTACTGGCTGATGTGGGTCGTCACCGGCATGGCCGAACTCACGGCCGCCGCGATCTACGTCAACTACTGGTGGCCCCAGATCCCGCAATGGGTGACCGCCCTGGTCTTCCTGGTGATCCTCTTCGGCGCCAACCTGATCTCGGTGAAGCTCTTCGGCGAGATCGAGTTCTGGTTCTCGATGGTCAAGGTCACCGCCCTGCTCGGCATGATCGTGATCGGCCTCGGCGTCCTCACCTTCGGCTTCAGCGCCGCCGGCGACACCGCCGCCGTCTCCAACCTCTGGGCCTACGACGGCTTCTTCCCCAAGGGCATCGGCTCCTCCCTGATGACCCTGCAGGGCGTGATGTTCGCCTACCTCGCCGTCGAACTGGTCGGCGTCACCGCCGGTGAGTCCGAGAACCCGGAGAAGACCCTCCCCAAGGCCATCAACACCCTGCCCTGGCGGATCGCGCTCTTCTACGTCGGCGCCCTCACCGTCATCCTCTGCGTGGTGAAGTGGACCGAGTTCGCGCCCGGCGTGAGCCCCTTCGTCGCCGCCTTCGCCAAGATCGGCATCCCGGCGGGCGCCGCCATCGTCAACTTCGTGGTGCTGACGGCGGCCCTGTCCTCCTGCAACTCGGGCATGTACTCCACCGGCCGCATGCTGCGCACCCTCGCGGACAACGGCGAAGCCCCCCGGATCTTCAGCAGGCTGTCGTCGACGAAGACCCCGGCGTTCGGCATCACCGTCTCCGTGCTCTTCATGGGCATCGGCGTGATCCTGAACTACATCGTCCCCGAGAAGGCCTTCGGCTACGTCGTCTCCGTCGCCACCGCCGCCGGCATCTGGACCTGGCTGATGATCCTGATCAGCCACGTCCTCTACCGCCGCGGCGTGGACGCCGGCCGCCTGCCCGCCTCGTCCTTCCCGGCCCCGGGCGGCGCGAAGTGCAGCTGGGTCGCCATCGTCTTCCTCCTCTTCGTCACCGGCCTCATCGCCTACGACGCCGACTCCCGCGTCTGCCTCTACGTCATGGCGGGCTGGGCCGCGGCCCTCGGCATCGGCTGGGCCGTGCTGAAGACCCGCAACCCGGAGGTCACCGGGCGCCGCGACACGGAGTTCGAGAAGGTCGGCTGACCCGACACCCCAAGGGCCCCGCGCCCCTGTTCCCAGCATGTGGGCCGCCCCGTACCACTCTTCGGTACGGGGCGGCCCTCTGCTTTCCCGCCCGTCTCCCACCACCACCCCGAACGAGCGCTTCGCGCGCCTGCTTATTCTTGCGAACATGCTGACCATCACCCAGGCCCTCGTCGACCAGATCGTCGCCCACGCGCGCAAGGACCACCCCGACGAGGCGTGCGGCGTCGTCGCCGGCCCGGCGGGCTCGGACCGCCCCGAGCGCTTCATCCCGATGCTGAACGCGGCCATGTCGCCCACGTTCTACGAGTTCGACTCGGGCGACCTGCTCAAGCTCTACCGCGAGATGGACGACCGCGACGAGGAGCCCGTGGTCATCTACCACTCCCACACCGCCACCGAGGCCTACCCCTCACGCACCGACGTCTCCTACGCCAACGAGCCCGGCGCCCACTACGTCCTCGTCTCCACCGCCGACACCGACGGCCTCGGCGACTTCCAGTTCCGCTCGTACCGGATCGTCGAGGGCGAGATCACCGAGGAGGAAGTGAAGATCGTCGACGCGTACTGAGCCGTCGGCGGGCCCCGTTCGCGGCTACGGTGGTCGTGCCCACGCGTACGCACGCGCACGCACCCAACGGCCCGCGACGGAGACGGTGTTGACACAACAGACGCGACGACTGCCCGGCCGGCGCCCCACCCTCGACGACGTGGCCCGTGGCTCGGGGGTCTCGAAGTCCACCGTGTCGCGGGTGATCAACGGCGAGGACAAGGTGCGCGCGGAGGTCGTCGAACGGGTCCGCGAGGTCATCGCCGAACTGGGCTACGTACCGAACTCCGCCGCCCGCCAGCTGGTCACCCGCCGCAACAACGCCATCGCCGTCGTCGCCAGCCAGCCGCAGAACCGGCTCTTCATCGACCCCTTCTTCGACCTCCACCTCCGCGGCATCCGCAAGGAACTGGTGGCCCACGGCGCCCAGCCCGTCCTGCTGTTCCTGGAGGAGCCCGAGGAGTACCCGCGGGTCGGTGACTTCCTGGGCGGCGGCCACGTCGACGGCGCCCTGCTGTTCTCCCTGCGCGCCGACGACCCGCTGCCCGGCATGATCGACCGGCTCGGCCTGCCCGCCGTCTTCGGCGGCCGGCCGCTGGTCCGCGACGGCGAGCCCGCGCACGACCGCGTGTACGTCGACGCCGACAACCGGGGCGGCGCCCGCGAGGCCGTCCGCCACCTGGTCTCGCTGGGCCGGGAACGCGTCGCGACCGTCACCGGACCCGTGAGCCAGGAGGCCTCGGCACTCGACCGCCTGGACGGCTACCGGGACGTCCTGCCGGACGCGTCGCCCCTCCTCGTCGAACACTCCGACTACACCCGGCAGGGCGGCGTCGACGCCATGGCCGCGCTCCTCGACCGCCGCCCCGACCTGGACGCCGTCTTCGTCGCCTCCGACCTCATGGCCTCCGGCGCCCTCCAGGTGCTGCGCGAGCGGGGCCGACGGGTGCCGGACGACGTCGCCGTCGTCGGCTTCGACGACCTCGCGGCCATCGCCGAACACACCGACCCGCCGCTGACCACCGTCCACCAGGACATCGAGGGCATGGGCCGGCTGATGGCCCGGCTGCTGTTCAGCCACACGGACGACGGCCCGGCGGACGGCCGGGCGACGGCGCCCGGCCCCCGGTCCTCGGTGGTCACCCCGACCCGGCTCGTCGTACGGCGATCCGCCTGAGGCAGGCGCCGCAGGGGGCACCGTCGCACAGCCGGGCGGCCGTCGAGCACACGACCGCGCGGCCGCTGAGGTGCGCCGTCTCACTCCCCGGCCCGAAACCGTCCGGCATGTGGGATCACATTCCGGGACCCGGACCGGGAATCGATACGATGAGCCCATGGTTCTTGACGACGTGAGCGAGAAGACGCCGGGCGCACTGCTCGTGGCGCGGCTGCACGTCGACCTGTGCAGGCTTGCCAGCGCCATCTGTTGACGCCGATCCTGCCGCCGTACGGCTGTGAGCCGCGGCGCCCTCACCTGTGTGACCACGCACCTCGCGCGTCGCGCCGCCGCGCGCCCACCGACCCGACCACTCCCGACAGGAGCCGCACACCATGGCCATCGAGGTCCGCATCCCCACCATCCTCCGCCAGTACACCGACGGTCAGAAGGCGGTGGAGGGGGCCGGTGCCACCCTCGCCGAGCTGTTCACCGACCTGGAGAGCCGTCACACGGGCATCCACGCGCGCATCGTGGACGGCGGTGAACTGCGCCGCTTCGTCAACGTCTACCTGAACGACGAGGACGTCCGCTTCCTGGAGGGCATCAACACCAAGCTGTCCGACGGCGACAACGTGACGATCCTGCCGGCCGTGGCCGGCGGCATGGCCTGATCACCCATGCGTTACGACTCCCCGCTGGCCGCGGTGGGCAACACCCCTCTGGTGCGCCTGCCGCGGCTGTCGCCGTCCGCCGACGTCCGGATCTGGGCGAAGCTGGAGGACCGCAACCCCACGGGTTCGGTCAAGGACCGGCCCGCCCTGCACATGATCGAACAGGCGGAGAAGGACGGCCGGCTGACCCCCGGCTGCACGATCCTGGAGCCCACCTCGGGCAACACGGGCATCTCCCTCGCCATGGCGGCCAAGCTCAAGGGCTACCGCATGGTCTGCGTCATGCCCGAGAACACCTCCCAGGAGCGGCGTGAGCTGCTCGCCATGTGGGGCGCGGAGATCATCCCGTCCCCGGCCGCCGGCGGCTCCAACACGGCCGTACGCGTCGCCAAGGAGCTCTCCGCCGAGCACCCCGACTGGGTGATGCTCTACCAGTACGGCAACCCGGACAACGCGGGTGCCCACTACGCGACGACGGGCCCGGAGATCCTCGCGGACCTCCCCTCCATCACGCACTTCGTCGCCGGTCTCGGCACCACCGGCACCCTGATGGGCGTGGGTCGCTACCTCCGCGAGCAGAAGCCGGACGTCAAGATCGTCGCGGCCGAGCCGCGCTACGACGACCTCGTCTACGGCCTGCGCAACCTCGACGAGGGCTTCGTGCCGGAGCTGTACGACGCGTCCGTCCTCACCACCCGCTTCTCCGTCGGCTCGGCCGACGCGGTGACGCGTACGCGGGAGCTGCTGCAGCAGGAGGGCATCTTCGCGGGCGTCTCCACGGGGGCCGCGCTGCACGCCGCGATCGGCGTCGGCAACAAGGCCGTGAAGTCCGGCGAGCCGGCCGACATCGTCTTCGTCGTCGCCGACGGCGGCTGGAAGTACCTCTCGACGGGCGTCTACACGGCCGCGACGACGGAAGAGGCCATCGAGACGCTGCAGGGCCAGCTCTGGGCGTAGCGCCTGCCGGCCGTGTCGTCGGCTGCGGGCGCGTGGGGCTTCTCGCGCAGTTCCCCGCGCCCCTGAAGGCCCCGCGGGCCTGAAGAGCACGGGGCGCAGCCCCTGCTTTTCAGGGCGCGGGGAACTGCGCGACCAACCCTCACGCACCCGCACCCGACAACGCACCCACCCGCACGCCCCCACGCCCTCCCGCACCCCATCACCCCGGCTCGCGCGCGCTCCGACGCCCCCACCACCAGCCGAACCGGTGACAGCACAGGTGAGTTCGCCCACAACGGCCCCTGGCGGAGGAGCGACCCACCCTTTTGCGCCTTACGCTCAACGGACCGCACCACTCGTGCTGCACCCATGTCCGTCCTTCGCAACCCCGCCAACTGCAATTCGCAACCCGTCTGCACGTCACGACTGACACGACTGTCACGACTTCACGCCAGCGCGGAGGTTCCAGCTCTCATGAAGCTCACCGTCGTCGGCTGCTCGGGGTCGTTCCCTTCCGCGGAATCGGCCTGCTCGAGCTACCTCGTAGAGGCCGACGGCTTCCGGCTGCTCCTCGACATGGGCAACGGTGCCCTGGGCGAGCTGCAGCGCCACTGCGGTCTCTACGACCTCGACGCGATCTTCCTCAGCCATCTGCACGCCGACCACTGCATCGACATGTGCGCGTACTTCGTCGCACGGTACTACCGGCACGACGGCGGCCGCTGCGACCCCATCCCGGTCTACGGACCGGAGGGCACCGAGCAGCGCCTGACCACGGCCTACGCGGACACCCCGTCCGCCTCCTCCATGAGCGAGGTCTTCGACTTCCACACGGTCAAGCCGAGCACGTTCGAGATCGGCCCGTTCACCGTCCACACGGAACGGGTCGCCCACCCCGTCGAGGCCTACGGCATCCGGATCGAACACGGCGGCCGGGTCCTGACGTACTCCGGGGACACCGGCGTCACCTCCACCCTGGACGAACTGGCCCGCGACGCCGACCTGTTCCTGTGCGAGGCCGCCTTCACGCACGGCAAGGAGAACATCCCGGACCTCCACCTCAACGGCCGCGAGGCCGGTGAGACGGCCGCCCGGGCAGGCGCCCGCCGTCTCGTCCTCACCCACGTCCCCCCGTGGACGGACCCCCAGGTCAACCTCGTCGACGCCCGCGCGGTGTACGACGGCCCGGTGGAGCTGGCGGTGCCCAGGGTGTCGTACGAGATCTGAGCGCCGTACACGATCCGAGCACGACGTACGCGACCCGAGACGGCGTACGCGAACGGAGACGGCGTACGCGATTCGAGCACGACGTACGAGGAAGGCCCCCGGAGCGGACTCCGGGGGCCTTCCGTGTGTTCGGGGAGCCGTGGCGGCTACTTGGCCTCCGCCTTCTGCAGCTCCGCCAGTTCCTCGTCCGACTCGCGGCCGGGGGTCGGCAGGTTGAAGCGGACGATGGCGAACCGGAAGATCACGTAGTAGAGGACGCCGAAGCACAGACCCACCAGGAGCAGTCCCCAGGGCTTGGTGGCGATGCCCAGGTTGAGGGCGAAGTCGATCGCGCCGGCGGAGAAGCCGAAGCCGTCCTTCATGCCGAGTGCCCAGGTCAGGGCCATGGAGACACCGGTGAGAACGGCGTGGATGGCGTACAGGACCGGGGCGATGAACATGAACGTGAACTCGATCGGCTCGGTGACACCGGTGATGAACGAGGTCAGCGCGAGGGAGAACATCATGCCGCCGACCACCGCGCGGCGCTCGGGGCGGGCCGTGTGGTAGATCGCGAGGCAGACGGCCGGCAGGCCGAACATCATGATCGGGAAGAATCCGGTCATGAACTGTCCGGCGGTCGGGTCGCCGGCCAGGAAGCGCGCGATGTCACCGCTCTTGCCCTCGTACGAACCGGCCTGCAGCCACGGGAAGGAGTTGAGCAGGTGGTGCATGCCGACCGGGATCAGCGCGCGGTTGGCGATGCCGAAGATGCCCGCGCCGACCGCGCCGGAACCGACCAGCCACTCGCCGAAGTTGTGCAGACCCGCGCCGAGGACCGGCCAGATGTAACCGAAGACGATGCCGATGAACAGGCCCGCGAAGGCGGCCAGGATGGGCACCAGGCGGCGGCCGCCGAAGAAGCCGGCCCAGTCGGGCAGCTTGGTGCGGTGGAAGCGCTGGTAGAGCAGGGCGACGACCAGACCCATCACCACACCGCCGAGGACGCCGGCGTTGACACTCGCGTCCACCATCACGACCTTGCCGTCGACGGCCGTGGCCACCTGCGGGAGGTTCGAGTCGGTGAAGGTGCCGAGGACCTTCTGGAAGACGAGGTAGCCGACGACCGCGGCGAGGGCGGTCGAGCCGTCCGACTTCTTCGCGAAGCCGATCGCGATGCCGACCGCGAACAACAGCGGCATGTTGTCGAGGATGGCACCGCCGCCGGCCGCCATGAAGCTCGCGAACTTGGTGATGAACTCGGGGAACGACTCGCGGCCGAGCATGTCCGCGTTGCCGAGCCGGACGAGCAGGGCGGCGGCCGGCAGAACGGCGACCGGCAGCATCAGGCTGCGGCCGATACGCTGCAGCACAGCCATGGTGCGGGAGCCCCAGCCGGGGCCCTTGTTGTCTGCGGCCGCGGGAGCGGCGCTGGCCGTGGTCACAACTTCCTCCATCAGGCAGGGCGCCACCCAGGGACGGGAGTGTGGGGGAGGGCAGCACGGGAGAGGTCTACACCATTCAGTGGTGTAGACCTGTTGTAGCACGCGAGGGGTCGGCCAAGGAACCCGCGATTCCCGTTTTATGCCTTCGTGATGTCACCGGGCCTTCGCCCCCCGTTCCCGCCCGGCGAACTCCCCCGCTTGGCGGGTGACCCCCGCGTGGTGTAGACCAGTCGCGAACGATTCGGAACGCTCCACACGGTCATCAGGGAGAAGCGCCATGGCCACCAAGGCTGAGAAGATCGTCGCCGGGCTCGGCGGCCTGGACAACATCGACGAGGTCGAGGGCTGCATCACCCGGCTGCGTACCGAGGTCCATGACGCCTCCCTCGTCGACGAGGCCGCCCTCAAGGCCGCCGGCGCCCACGGCGTCGTCAGGATGGGCACCGCGATCCAGGTCGTCATCGGCACCGACGCCGACCCCATCGCCGCGGAGATCGAGGACATGATGTAGCGCCCCTGGGCCCCGAGGCCCCGAACGCGGTGAGGGGGTGTCCTGCGACACCCCCTAAGCTCAGCGGCATGTCTCGAATCGACGGCCGCACGCCCGAACAGCTCCGCCTGGTCACCATCGAACGCGGGTGGAGCAAGCACGCCGAGGGCTCCGTCCTCATCTCCTTCGGCGACACGAAGGTCTTCTGCACCGCCTCCGTCACCGAAGGCGTCCCGCGCTGGCGCAAGGGCAGCGGCGAGGGCTGGGTCACCGCCGAGTACTCCATGCTCCCCCGCGCCACCAACACCCGCGGCGACCGCGAGTCCGTACGCGGCAAGATCGGCGGCCGCACCCACGAGATCTCCCGCCTCATCGGCCGTTCCCTGCGCGCCGTCATCGACTACAAGGCGCTCGGCGAGAACACCATCGTCCTCGACTGCGACGTCCTCCAGGCCGACGGCGGCACCCGTACGGCAGCCATCACCGGCGCGTACGTCGCCCTGGCCGACGCCGTCTCCTGGGCCCAGGGCAAGAAGCTGATCAAGGCCAACCGGCAGCCCCTCACCGGAACCGTCTCGGCGGTCTCCGTCGGCATCGTCGGCGGAGTCCCCCTCCTCGACCTGCGCTACGAGGAGGATGTGAAGGCCGACACCGACATGAACGTCGTCTGCACCGGCGACGGCCGCTTCGTCGAGGTCCAGGGCACCGCCGAGGCCGAGCCGTTCGCCCGCGAGGAGCTCAACTCCCTGCTGGACCTCGCCGTTTCCGGTTGCACGGAGCTGGCGCTCCTGCAGCGCAAGGCGCTTGATACCGTCCTCGAAAGGTAAAGGATGCACCAAGAGCGACGGCCCGCCGGTGGCAACCACCGCGGCCCCGCCCGCGTCCTTGCACATACGGGTGCACGGCACACCACCGTGCACCCGGCCACATCGGCAGTTGCCGTACCCCGGGGCCGTCAGGCCTGCATCCAACAGGAGGACCGTTCCATGGCCGCGAGCCGACGACGTCGTACGACCGCCATAGCCGGAGCCGTAGCGGCCGTCGCCCTGACAGCCGGACTCACCACCGGCTGCGACGCCGTGAACAAGGCCCTGGACTGCGTCCAGACCGCCGATGCCATCGCCCAGAGCGTGAACGACCTCCAGCAGGCCGTGCAGACCGCGGCGGACGACCCCACACAGCTGGAGGAGTCCCTCACCTCCATCGACAAGAACCTCGACGAGATCGGCGACAAGACCGACAACGCCGACGTCAACAAGGCCGTCGACTCGCTCCAGAAGGCCGTCACCGACACCCGCACCGCCGTGGAGAACGGCGACACCACGCCCGACATCAGCGGCATCACCGACGCCGCGGGCGAACTGACGAAGGTCTGCACCTCGTAACCCGAGCGACCCGGGCGGCGGGGATCGCGATACTGGTGGGCATGACCCGCCTGATCCTCGCCACCCGCAACGCCGGCAAGCTCACCGAGCTGAAGGCCATCCTCGCCGACGCCGGCCTGAGCCACGACCTCGTCGGCGCGGACGCCTACCCGGACGTCCCCGACGTCAAGGAGACCGGCGTCACCTTCGCCGAGAACGCCCTGCTGAAGGCCCACGCCCTCGCCCGCGCCACCGGCTTCCCCGCCATCGCCGACGACTCCGGCCTCTGCGTCGACGTCCTGGGCGGCGCCCCGGGCATCTTCTCCGCCCGCTGGGCGGGCCGCCACGGCGACGACAAGGCCAACCTGGAGCTGCTCCTGGCCCAGCTCGGCGACATCGCCGACGAACACCGGGGCGCCCACTTCGCGTGTGCGGCGGCCCTCGCGCTGCCGGACGGTACGGAGCGGGTGGTCGAGGGACAGCTGCGGGGCGCGCTGCGGCATGCGCCGGTGGGCACGAACGGCTTCGGCTACGACCCGATCCTCCAGCCGGAGGGCGAGACCCGGACGTGTGCGGAGCTGACGGCGGAGGAGAAGAACGCGATCAGCCATCGGGGGAAGGCGTTCCGGGGGTTGGTGCCGGTGCTGCGGGAGCTGTTGGGCTGATGACGAAGGCCCGCCTGGTGGAGGCGGGCCTTCGAATCAATGGCGTGCGGCCGGAGGGACTCGAACCCTCAAGGGATTTCTCCCACAACATCCTAAGTGTTGCGCGTAGGCCAATTCCGCCACGGCCGCGTACGCCCGCCATGCTACCGGTATGGCCGCGTACGCTGGGCAGAGCGTCGTTGTCCGCCTCGGCACCAGGTGCTGGTGACCGCATGGCAGTTGGGGCACAGCAGCCGCAGGTTCTCGCGCCGGTCGTCGCTCCAGTCCCCGTTGATGTGATCGACCTCCAGCGTCATGGGCTTGCCGAGCCACGTGGGTCCGATTCCGCACTCGGCGCACTCCTCGGGTTCGCCCACTTCCAAGAGCGCTCTACGGAGCAGGTGCGTTCTCGTCCGACGGGTGCCGTCGTGCCGGACCAGGATGTCTCCGGCGTGCCTGAGAGGTGTGGTGCCCGGCCGACCTCGTTGGTGGGCCTGCCCCAGGAAGTGGGAAGTGTGGAGACCGTCCTCGATCACCCAGCAGCGGAACTGGGCGCGCAGCCTGCTGTTGTAGGGCTCCATCCCCAGCGTGCGGAGCGCATCCGCAAGGGAGGTTGCTCCCTCGACCGCTCGGCGCAGCTCGTCGGCGGCTGGTCTGGCCGGCGCTGCCCTCGCTCGCCTCTGACGGGGCATGTGCGACACGTCGATCCCGAAGTGATCGAAGCGCCGCAAGAGATGGCGGCGCAGTTGGCCGTATGGCCGGGTGCCGAAGAAGGCGATGACTTCCTCGATGTCGGAGCACTGCGCTGCTGCTTGTTCCAGCCGCTCCCGTGTGTACTGCACGCCGCTGCTCATGAAGTGCGCCCTTTGCCGCGCCCCCGGTAACTGTCCGTCGTCGAGTGGCAGTTGGGGCACAGGAGCCGCAGGTTCTCGATACGGTTGTCGCGCCAGTTGCCGTTGATGTGGTCGACCTCCAGGGGAAGCGGGCGCTCTCGCCACACCGCGTCCGTACCGCACATGGCGCATCGCTCCGGTACGCCCGTGGTCGTCATCGCCCACTTGAGCCGATCGCTCGGGATGCGTCGAGCCTCGCCGGTCCGCTGCTCGACGAGCAGGCCTTCTGGCGTTCGGGGACGCCATGCCTTGCCCCGCTGGTTCGGCACCTGGAAGTGCGAGGTGTCGATGCCGTACGCCTTGATCCGGCGACTGATGTGCGTGTGGTGTCCACCGACGACCTCAAGCCCGAGACGCCGAAGGACTTCGCACATGTTCGTCGACGCCGCAACGGCCTCTTGAAGGATCTCCTGTGTCCACTTCACGCCCTCCCGCTCGAAGTGCGAGACATCCACCCCTAGTCTCTTCATCCGCTCGAAGAGGTACCGCCGCGTCGAACTCTTCGAATCCACCCCCAGTCTTCCCAACGCCTCCGACAGCGTTCGCGCCCCCAGGGCCGCCTCCTCCAGCCGCTCCTTCGGGTACGCACTGGTTCCCATCGGTTCCCCTCCCTTCCGGCCATCAGTTCGTGGCTCGTATGGAGTAACGAACTGCCGATCGGACAGTCACGCCCGAAATGCGGAACGGCTCGTACCGGATCACTTCGGTACGAGCCGTTCTCAGACGATCAAGCGGGCCTCAGATGCCCAGATCCTTGATGATCTTGGCTACGTGGCCCGTCGCGCGGACGTTGTACAAGGCGTGTTCGACCTTGCCCTCCTCGTCCACGACGATCGTGGAGCGGATGACGCCCATGTAGGTCTTGCCGTAGTTCTTCTTCTCCCCGAAGGCGCCGTAGGCGTCCAGCACCGTCTTGTCGGGGTCGCCGAGAAGGGTGACCTTCAGGGACTCCTTCTCGCGGAACTTGGCGAGTTTCTCGGGCTTGTCGGGGGAGATGCCGATGACGTCGTACCCGGCGTCCGCGAGGAGCTCCAGGTTGTCGGTGAAGTCACAGGCCTGCTTGGTGCAGCCGGGGGTCAGGGCGGCCGGGTAGAAGTAGACGATGACCTTGCGGCCCTTGTGGGCGGACAGGGACACCTCGTTGCCGTCGGCGTCCGGGAGGGTGAAGGCGGGGGCCACGTCGCCGGGCTGGAGTCGCTCGCTCATCGGTCCAGCGTAATGGCGGGCCCTGGCGGTGCCGCGCCGGGTGGAGCTGACAGACTGTGTGGAACCAAGGGATTCAGGGACAACCGACTACGGGAGGCCCCGCGGTGGCGGAGAGCTCGGACATCAGGACACCGGCCGAGATCGAGGCGGACATCAAGCGCCGCCGCGACAACCTCGCCGAGACGCTCGACGAGATCGGCGTCCGGGTACACCCCAAGACCATCGTGGGCGACGCCAGGGCCAAGGTCGTCTCCAACATCGACCACACCCTCGGCGCGGCGTACGTCTCGGTCAATCGTGTCGTCAGCGACGTCCGGGGCCAGTTCGTCGACGACGACGGCGCGCCCCGGGTCGAGCGCATCGTGCCCGTCGCCCTCGTGGTCGTCGCCGTGGTCGGGCTCCTCGCCCTCGGCACGCGGCGTCGTCGGCTCTGACGGGGACAGGTAGGTTCGGAGTGTGAGCGAGAAGACCCAGCACGACAAGTTGCCCATTCGGATGCTGCACGACCGTGTGCTCGTGCGGCAGGACACGGCCGAGGGCGAGCGGCGTTCCGGTGGCGGCATCCTGATCCCCGCGACGGCGGCCGTCGGCCGGCGCCTCGCCTGGGCCGAGGTCGTCGCGGTCGGGCAGAACGTCCGGACCGTGGAGCCCGGTGACCGGGTCCTCTACGACCCCGAGGACCGCGCCGAGGTCGAGGTGCGGGGCGTGGCGTACGTCCTGATGCGGGAGCGCGATCTGCATGCCGTGGCCGCGGACCGGTTCGAGGGGTCGGAGGACTCCACGGGCCTGTATCTCTGAGGAGTTTTCCTCAGGCGCATTGCTTTCCTAGGCGTGAGGGGCTGGTGACCATGGTCACCAGCCCCTCACGCTGTCTGCTTGCTATGGTGAAGGACCCGACGAGACGCGCCGTACCGGGACAGGCGAGAAGGAAAAGACGACGCACCTGTTGGTCTGTTGATCTCTCGCGGAGGTGCTCGTCGTGGCCTGGGTTCTGCTCGTCGTCGCCGGACTGCTCGAAGTCGGCTGGTCGATCGGGATGAAGTACACCGACGGATTCACCCGGCCGTTGCCCAGTGTGCTGACCGGCGCCGGCATCGTCGCCAGCATGGTGCTGCTGTCCCACGCCGCCCGCACGCTGCCCATCGGCACCGCGTACGGCGTGTGGGTGGGCATCGGCGCGGCCGGGGCGGCGGTGTTCGGCATGGTGTGGCTGGGGGAGCCGGCCACCGCCGCCCGGATCTTCTTCGTCTGTCTGCTGCTCGTGGCCGTGGTGGGGTTGAAGGCCACCTCCGGTCACTGAGCAGCCGCGGCTACCCGAACGGCCCCACCGAGGTATCGCCCCCTGAGGTCGCTCCGCCGTCCGTCGTGCCTCCGTCGGCCGTGGCTCCGCCGTCCGTCGTGCCTCCGTCCGCCGTCGCGCCGCCGTTGGAGGTGGCTCCGCCGTCCGTCGTCGGCCCGCCGGTGGAGGTGCTGCCCCCGTCCGTCGCCGTGCCGCCCGTGGAGGTGGTGCCGCCGTCGGTCGTGGGTGTGCCGCCGGTGGCGGTCCCGTCGTCGGTGCCGCCGTCCGTCGGGTCGCTGGTCTCCTGGTCGCCCGTGGGGTCGCCGGTCTCCTCCTCGCCGGTGGCGCCCGGCTCGTCGGCCGGGGTGCTGGGCGGGGTGATCACGACGTCCGCGCCGACCTGGAGGTCGAGGTCGAACTCCTTGACCTTCTTGCCCTTCAGGGCGGCCTTGGTGAACTGCGCCCAGATCTCGGTGGGCGCCCCACCGCCGTTGATGCGGGGCAGGCCCATCGCGCCGTAGAGCGGCTTGTGGGCACCTGTCTTGGGGTCCTGGCCCATCACGGAGACGACGGTGGCGAGGTCGGGGGTGTAGCCCGCGAACCAGGCCGCCTTGTCCTCCTCGGCGGTGCCGGTCTTGCCGGCGACCGGGTGGCCGGAGGCTTGCGCGGCGGTGGCGGTGCCGCTCTGCACGACGCTCTGCAGGATCGAGGTGGTGGTGTCGGCGGCCTTGCGGCTGACGGCCTGCGTGGACTCCGTGGTCGGGAGCTTGATCACCGCGCCGTCCTTGCTGATCTTCTCGATCATGGTGTACGTGCCGTGCTTGCCGTGGTTGGCCAGCGTGGCGTACGCCTCCGTCATGTCGAGGACGCTCGCGGTGGCGGTGCCCAGGGCGATGGACGGGTACGGGTTCATGTCCGGGGTGTTCTTGGGCAGGCCGAGGTCGATCGCGGTCTTCTCGACCTTCTCGGGGCCGACGTCCACGGCCATCTGCGCGTACACCGAGTTCACGGAGCTCTGGGTGGCCTGGCGGACGGAGATGTTGCCGTAGTTGACGTAGTCCTCGTTCTCGGGGTCGTACACCGGGCCGGGCCAGCCCACCACGGGGCGCTTGTTGGTGCCGTCGTAGACGGTGTTGGGGGTGATCGCCTGGCCGCTCTGGGTGTTGGAGGCGTTCTCCACGGCGGAGGTGAACACGAACGGCTTGAAGGTGGAGCCGACCTGGAAGTCGCGGCGGGTCGCGTTGTTGACGTACTGCTTGGTGTAGTCGATGCCGCCGTACATCGCGATGACCTTGCCGGTCTTCGGGTCGATGGAGACGCCGCCGGCGCGGACGTAGTTGTCGACCTTGCGGTTCTTCTTGTCGAGCTTGTCCATCAGCTGGTCGTCGACGGCCTTGATGAAGGCGTCCTGCATCTTGGGCTGGATGGTGGTGGTGATGCGGTAGCCACCGCCGTTCTCCAGCGCCTCCTCGTCGATGATCTTGTGGTCGTAGAGGTACGACTTGATGGCCTCGACGAGGTAGCCGCGCTGGCCGGAGAAGGCGGTCGACGTGGTGGCCTGCTTCGGCATCGGGAACTTGGCGCCGGTCCGCTCGGACTGCTTGAGCCAGCCCTCCTTGACCATGCCGTCGAGGACGTAGTTCCAGCGGGCGACCGCCGCGTCCTTGTTCTCGGGGTGGGCGACGACGTCGTACATGCTCGGCGCGTTGACCAGGGCGGCGAGGTAGGCGCCCTGCTCGGCGGTGAGTTCGTCGGCGTCCACGCCGTAGTAGGCCTGGGCGGCGGCCTGGATGCCGTAGGCGTTGCGGCCGAAGAAGCTGGTGTTGAGGTAGCCCTCCAGGATCTCGTCCTTGGTGACCTCGCGGTCCAGCTTGATCGCGATGAAGAACTCCTTCACCTTGCGGGTGACGGTCTGGTCCTGCGCCAGGTAGTAGTTCTTCACGTACTGCTGGGTGATGGTCGAGCCGGACTGCTTGCCCTTGCCGGTCGCGGTGTTCCACGCCGCGCGGACCATCGCCTTGAGGTCGATGGCCGGCTCGGAGTAGAAGTCGCGGTCCTCGGCGGCCAGGACGGCGTGCTGGGCCGCCTTGGAGACCTTCGACAGGGGGACGTTCTCGCGGTTGACCTCGCCGTCGCGGGCGATCTGGGTGCCGTCCGCGTACAGGTAGACGTTGGACTGCTTGGTCGCGGCGTCCTGCGGCTTGGGGATGTGGACCAGGTTGTAGCCCAGCACGAACGCGCCGACGATCAGCATGACGCCGACCACGAAGGCGCCGAGCACCATGCGCCAGGTGGGGATCAGCCGCTTGAAGCCGGTGCGCTTGGGCCGCTTGGGCTTCTTGCCCTTGCCGCCGCCGGCGGGGGCCGGGGTGATGTCGGGCACGGCGGCGGGCGCGGCCGCGGTCGCGCCGACAGTCGCGGGGGCGGTCCTGGGGGCGGCCTTCTCGGCGGGGATGACGCCGAGTGCCTGGGTGGGCGTGTCGGCGGCGGGCCGGGCGGGCGCGGGGGCCGGCTTCCGGGCCGGTGTGATCCCCAGGGTGGTGGTGGGGGTGTCGTCGGCCGCGCCCGGCGTACGGGGGGTGTGGGGGCCGGTGGCCTTGGTGACGGAGGCCGCGGTGGTGTTGCCGTCGCGGGGACCGGCCGGGTCGCCGCCCTGCGCACCGGCGGACCCGGTGATCCCGGCGGCCTTGGCGGCCCGGGCCGCGCGGGCGGCCCTCGCCGCCCTGGCGTCCGGCACCCCGGCTGTTGCGCCGTCGTGCCCGGCGTCACGGACTCCGGCGGCGTCACCGCCGCGCGCGCCGCCGGTCCGACCGTCCTGAGTCCGGGCGGACTTGCGGTCGGCGGGCGTCGCCGACTCGGCCCGCGGGGGCCGGCCGGCCGCCGCAGCGGACTTTCCGCCGGGTGCCGAGCCGGGAGGAGTGGAGCCGGGCTCGGCACCGGACTGCCCACCGGGCGTGCCGCTCGGTGTCGCTTGAGGCCGACCGCCGCCGGAGGCCGCTCCGGGGCGTCCGTCCGGCCGTGCGTCGGACGCGGGGCCGGGCTTGCCGGGGGAGGCCGTGTCGGGCCTCCCACCGCCACCGGAAGCCGTGCCGGAAGCCGTACCGGAACGCGCGCCGGGAGCCGGGGCGGGGTTGCCGTCGGAGGGTGCTCCGGGGCGGGCGCCGGGCGCTGCCGCCGCGCGGTCGCGGGAGGCCGGGCCGGGGCTGTCCTGCCGCGCGCCGGACGCCGCTCCGGGCCGTCCGCCCGAACCCGCGCCGGAAGCCGCGCCGGGCCGTCCCCCGGAACCCGCGCCGGACTCTCGGCCGGACGCCGGGCCGGGCTGTCCGCCGGAACCCGTGCCGGGCCGTCCGTCGTCGCCGGAAGCCGTGCCCGAATGCGTGCCCGGACGCGTGCCGGACGCCGGAGGCCTTCCGTTCGGCTGCCCGTCGGACGCGGCTCCCTTGCCGGAGGCCGGGCCGGGGTTGCCGGTGGGCGTTTTCCTGGCGGCGTTGGCGCCGGGCCCCGGAGGTGTGCCCGGAGTGCGTGGCTCCGGGTCTCTCGGTGCCCAGCCCGGGCCGTTCCGCTTCGGCTGCGGCTCGTCGCTCATCGTGCTGCCGTGCTCCTGTTTCCGCGTCGTACGTTCATTTCCGTACGGACTCGTACGCTTTGCGCCCACTCCGGGCCGGTTCTGTGCCCCTGAGTGAAGACTCTCGCACCGTGCGATCCGTTCCCGGATCACGGCACGTGCCCCGCGCGCCCCATGAGCGCCACCGTCCGCCCCGCGGTCCGCCCCGAAAACGCGTGGCAGGCCACTCCGGCCGCGGACTAGGCTTCTTCGCTTCGGCCCGAATCGGTCCAGGCCTCGGCCTTTCGCCTAACTCTTCGCAGCGGATGGAGGTTTCCTCGTGGGCACAGGGCGGTTGTACGCCGCCGTCGCCGCCGGTGGTTTCAGGCGGTACGCGACATATCGGGTGGCCACCGCCGCGGGGGTGTTCACCAACACCGTCTTCGGCTTCATCCTCGCATACACGTACCTGGCCCTCTGGCACGAGAAGCCCGGTCTCGGCGGCTACGACCAGGCGCAGGCCCTCACCTATGTATGGGTCGGCCAGGCCATGTTCGCGGTCATGGTGCTGGGAAGCGTCGGCTTCGAGGAGGAGTTGATCGAGCGGATCCGGACGGGGGACATCGCGGTCGACCTGTACCGGCCCGTCGACCTCCAGCTGTGGTGGCTCGCCGCGGACATGGGCCGCGCCCTGTTCCAGCTGCTGGGACGCGGTGTCGTGCCCATGGTGTGCGGTGCCCTCTTCTTCGACCTGGCACTGCCCTCCGGCCCGCTGCCGTGGATCGCCTGTCTCGTCGCGGTCGCCTTCGGCGCGCTCGTCAGCTTCGCGATCCGTTACATCGTCGCGCTGTGGGCCTTCTGGCTCCTCGACGGCGCCGGAGCGATGCAGATCACCTGGCTCACCGGAGTCTTCTTCTCCGGGATGCTCCTCCCGCTGAGCGTCTTCCCCGGCGCGCTCGGCGACCTCGCCCGCGTCCTGCCCTGGTCCGCGCTGCTCCAGGCCCCGGCGGACGTCCTGCTGGGCGAGGCCGACCCCCTGGGGACGTACGCCTTCCAGCTCGCCTGGGCCGCGGTCCTGCTCGCGGTCGGACGACTGATCCAGTCGGCGGCCACCCGGAAGGTGGTGGTCCAGGGTGGCTGACCTCGACGAAGTGCCGCAGGTCACGAGAGCCGGACGGACGGCCGGTGGGGCGGCCGGCGAAACGGCGGGGGAGCAGCACCCCTTCGGCGAGTACGGCGTGAGCAGCCGCCTACGGGACGGGCTGCGCGCCTATCGGATGATCGCCGCCATGTGGATCCGCTCCACGATGGCCTACCGCGCCTCCTTCGCCATGACGACCTTCGGGAACTTCGCGGCGACCTCGTTCGACTTCGTCGCGATCCTGCTGATGTTCTCCCAGGTCGACGAGTTGGGCGGTTACGGCCTGTCCGAGATCGCTCTCCTCTACGGCACCTCCGCCGTCGCCTTCGGCCTCGCGGATCTGATGATCGGCTCGATGGACCGGCTCGGGCGCCGGGTCCGCGACGGCACGCTGGACACCCTCCTCGTACGCCCCGTGCCGGTGCTCGCCCAGGTCGCCGCCGACAAGTTCGCGCTGCGCCGCCTCGGCCGGATCACCCAGGGGCTGTTCGTCCTCGTCTACGCCCTGGTCACGCTCGACATCGCCTGGACCCCGCTCAAGGTGCTGATGATCCCGCTGATGGTGTGCGGCGGCGGGCTGATCTTCGCCGCGGTGTTCGTCGGGGGCGCGGCCTTCCAGTTCGTCGCGCAGGACGCCTCCGAGGTGCAGAACGCCTTCACGTACGGCGGCGCGACCCTCCTGCAGTACCCGCCGGCCCTCTTCGCCAAGGACCTGGTGCGCGGGGTGACCTTCGTCCTGCCGCTCGCCTTCGTCAACTGGGTGCCCGGACTGTACGTCCTGGGCCGCCCCTACCCCCTCGACCTGCCGACCTGGCTGGCCTTCGCGCCCCCGCTGGTCGGGGTGGCGTGCTGTGCGCTGGCGGGGTGGGCCTGGCGGGCGGGGCTGCGTTCGTATCGGAGTACAGGGAGCTAAGCGTGGCAGACAGCGCGTTCATCGAACTCGACCATGTCGAGAAGGTCTTCGACGTCCGCAGGAAGACCGGGTTCCTGCGCCGGGAGCGGCGTGAGGTGCGGGCGGTCGACTCGATCTCGTTCACGGTGGCGCGCGGCGAGATGGTCGGCTACATCGGGCCGAACGGTGCCGGGAAGTCGACCACCATCAAGATGTTGACGGGGATCCTGACACCGAGCGGGGGCCGGCTGCGGGTCGCCGGCATCGACCCCTCCCGGGAACGGACGCGGCTGGCCCGGCGGATCGGGGTGGTCTTCGGCCAGCGGACGACCCTCTGGTGGGACCTGCCGCTCATCGACTCGTACGCGCTGATGCACCGTATGTACCGCATCCCGGACGCCCGTTACCGCGAGAACCTCGACCGCTGCGTCGAACTCCTCGATCTGGCGGCCCTGTTGGATGTGCCCGTACGGCAGCTGTCGCTCGGGCAGCGGATGCGCGGGGACATCGCGGCGGCTCTGCTGCACGACCCGGAGGTGCTGTACCTGGACGAGCCGACGATCGGGCTCGACGTCATCAGCAAGGCCAAGGTCCGCGAGTTCCTCAAGGACCTCAACACCGAGCGGGGCACGACCGTGCTGCTCACCACGCACGACCTCCAGGACATCGAGCAGTTGTGCCGCCGGGTGATGGTCATCGACCACGGGCGTCTGATGTACGACGGCCCGCTGGCCGGGCTGCACGAGGTGGGTGAGAGCGAGCGGACGCTCGTGGTGGACCTGGAGCGGGAGCTGCCGCCGATCGAGGCCGCGCCCGCCCGGGTCGTACGGGTGGAGGGGCCCCGGCAGTGGCTGGCGTTCCCGGCGTCGGAGTCGGCGGCCCCGCTGGTGGCGCGGATCGCGTCCGCGTATCCGCTGGTGGACCTCTCCGTGCGGGAGCCGGACATCGAGGCCGTGATCGCCCAGATGTACGCGCAGCAGGCGGAGCGGGTGGCGGGACGCACGGGGGAACAGGTGGGAGAGCCGGGGCCCGCCGTGTCGTAGCACCCCGGACGGGGTTCCTCGTAGGCTGATTCGTATGACGGACGACACGCCGGATCTTCCGGCCGCCGCGGATCTTCGTGCCTCCGACGCCGATCGTGAACGAGTCTCCGAGCAGCTGCGGGACGCGCTCGCTGAGGGGCGGCTCGACATGGAGGAGTTCGAGGAGCGGCTGGACGCGACGTACAAGGCCCGGACGTACGGCGAGTTGGCGCCGATCACCCGGGACCTGCCCGGTGCGGGGGCCGTGGCACCGCCGGCCGTCGTGCCGCAGCCGTCCGTGTCGTTGGTCAAGGGGCCTGCGGTGGACGAGAGTTGGCCGGAGCGGATCGTCGGCGGCGTCGGCAGTTCCACCTGGGGCGTGGCGATCATGTCCGGGTTCGAGCGCAAGGGGCGGTGGACCGTTCCCGAGCGGTTCGACTGCTTCGCGTTCTGGGGCGGCGGGGAACTGGACCTGCGGGACGCGTACTTCGCGCAGCGAGAGGTCACCATCAACTGTGTGGCGATCATGGGCGGGATCAATGTGATCGTGCCGCCCGGGGTCGAGGTCGTGGTCCGGGGCATCGGGGTCATGGGCGGGTTCGACCACAGCGAGGAGGGGGTGCCGGGGGAGCCGGGCGCCCCGCGGGTGGTTCTCACCGGGTTCGCCTTCTGGGGCGGGGTCGGGGTGGAGCGGAAGGTGCCCAAGGCCGAGCGGCAGCGGCTGAAGGAGGCGCGGCGGCAGGAGCGGTTGGAGCGCCGTGAAGCCCGGCGCGAGTTGCATGCCTCCCGTCGTGATCAGGTGCATGGGATGCGGCGTGAGCGGGACAGGGAGAGAGAGCGGCGTAGGGATGGGGAGCGGTAGACCGTGTAGTGCCGGGTGCGGGTGCGCTGTGGTGGCTCGCGCAGTTCCCCGCGTCCCTTACGGGCCGCTCCCCTGAACCGGAGTGAGCGTCACAGCCTCGCCGGTGCCGACCCCTTCAGCTTCTCCAGGTCGAAGACCTCCGCCATGCGGGCGTAGCCCTTGTCGCTGGGGTGCAGATGGTCGCCGGAGTCGTAGTCGGGGCGGAGGCCGCGGGGGTCGTAGGGGTCGCGCAGGGCCTTGTCGAAGTCGACGTAGGAGTCGAAGACGTTGCCCGAGCGGATGATGGCGTTGATGGCCTGGCGGACGGACTCGCGCTGGTCGGAGTAGCCGCGGTGGCCGTGGAACGGCATGAGCGTGGCGCCGACGACACGCAGGCCCCGGGCGTGGGCCTGGTCGACGAGCCGGCGCAGACCTTCGGTGATGGCCTCGGGGTCGGCGCGGCCCGGGTTCCTGAGGATGTCGTTGACGCCGAGGTCGATGACGACGGCCTTGACACCCGTTCGGCCCAGTACGTCGCGTTGGAAGCGGGAGAGGCCGCTGGGGTTCTCGGCGGGCCGTCCGTTGCCGTCGGTCAGGACGCGGTTGCCGCTGATGCCCTCGTTGACGACGCTGTAGCGGGGCGTGTCGGAGGAGCCGGCGGCCGCGCGGAGGCGCCCGGAGAGGACGTCCGTCCAGCGCCGGTTCTCGCCGACGGTGGAGGAGACGCCGTCGGTGAGGGAGTCGCCCAGGACCACGACCGTGCCCTCGGACTCGTTGCTCAGCACGTCCAGGGCGGTGACGTACCGCCAGTGGAGTGACTGTGTGGTGTACGGCGTACCGGTGACGTCCGCGACCTGGTCGCCCTCGGCGGTGTAGGAGATCTGCCGCGCGTGCGTGTGGTAGGTCACCGGGCCGGAGGGGGTCGGGGAGTAGGTGGTGATCAGTACGTCGCTGTCGTGCGGGATCGGCACCCGTACGGCGTCGCTCACCACCTGCCGACCCGGCGCGATGACGACCGTCGGGTTGCCGGCGAAGGTGAGGCGGCGCATGGTCTCGGCCGCCGCGGCCGGGGTGTCGGTCGAAGCGGCGACGGCGAGCGAGGCGTGAGTGATGGTCAGCGGCTGCTGGCCGTAGAGGTTGGACAGGGTGACGCGGGCACTCGTACCGGCGGCGGTCGTGTGCACCACGTTGCGCACCGAGCGGCCGGCGAGGCCGTCCCGCTCGGTGCCCGGCTCCGACCCGTTCGGCGAGGCGGCCCAGGCGCCGACCCAGACGCCTGTGGAGGCGGGGGCGGCGCTGTTGTGGGGCGCGCGGGCGAAGGTCTCCTGCCGCGGGGTGCCGTCGTCGATGCCGACGCCGACGTATATCGCGGCCGAGACGGCCACGATCAGGGCGGCCATGGCCGCCAGAAGTGCATAACCGTGCTGCTTGGTCATGCGGTGTGTTACTCCTCGGGCTGTGGAGCCCCGAGGCTCCGATGTGATCACCCCATGATGCGTCATGGGATGGGGGTTGCTTGCGAGAACCCCCATCGGTTCCCCCGCCCGGACAGACGCGGGGAACTCCTGTTCCGTTCCGGGAGTACGTCATGGAGTAGGTCACGTTCACCAAGCGGTGAAGAGATGAGGAACGGGACAATGTGTACGGGGGACAGGGAACGGGTGGAGTGAATGGACCGTACGAAAGCGGAAGAAGCGCAGCCCGAGGCGGCGGTGGGCGCCGGGGCGCGCGCCTCGCACCGCACCATGACCACTTTCAGCGCCGCCGACGAGGAGAAGCAGCGCGGCGTCCGGCAGATGAAACTCATCGCGGCCGGGCTGCTGCTCTTCGTGGCGCTGGTCTACGTGCTGGCCAAGTGGGCCTCGCACGAGGGTGCGGGTGCCTGGGCGGGCTATGTCGCGGCGGCGGCCGAGGCGGGCATGGTGGGCGCGCTGGCCGACTGGTTCGCGGTGACCGCGTTGTTCCGGCATCCGCTCGGACTGCCCATCCCGCACACCGCGATCATCCCCACCAAGAAGGATCAACTGGGTGTTTCGCTGGGTGAGTTCGTCGGTGAGAACTTCCTCTCCCAGGACGTCGTACGGCAGCGGCTGCGGGCCGTCGGCATCGGCAGCCGGCTCGGCGCGTGGCTCGCCGAGCCGGAGCACGCCGACCGGGTGACGGCCGAACTGGCGACCGCGCTGCGGGGCGCGCTGACCGTGCTGCGCGACTCGGACGTGCAGGCGGTGGTCGGGGAGGCGATCACCCGGCGGGCGAACGCGCAGGAGATCGCGCCCGGTATCGGCAAGATGCTGGAGAAGGTCGTCACGGACGGCGGACACCGGCGGGTCGTCGACCTGATCTGCACCCGCGCCCACGACTGGCTGGTGCTGCACGACACGCAGGTCATGGACGCCGTCGAGGGCGGCGCCCCCGGCTGGACCCCGCGCTTCGTGGACCGCAAGGTCGGCGAGCGCGTCTACAAGGAACTGCTCCGCTTCGCCACCGAGATGCGCGACTCGCCCACGCACCCGGCGCGCGGCGCCCTCGACCGCTTCCTCACCGACTTCGCCACCGACCTCCAGTCCGACACGGACACCCGGGCGCGGGTGGAGCGGCTGAAGGGCGAGGTGCTGGGCCGGGGCGAGGTCCAGGACCTGATCGCCTCCGCCTGGACGGCCGTACGGTCGATGATCGTGGCCGCAGCCGAGGACGAGCGCAGTGAACTGCGGCTGCGGGTCCGCGCGTCCCTGCTGTCGCTGGGGACCCGGATGGCCACCGAGCCGAGCGCGCAGGCCAAGGTGGACAAGTGGGTCGAGGGCGCGGCCGTGCACGTCGTCACCACCTACCGCGCCGAGATCACCTCCCTCATCACCGAGACCGTCGCGAGCTGGGACGCCGAGCACACCACGAGGAAGATCGAGGCCAACATCGGCCGTGACCTGCAGTTCATCCGGATCAACGGCACGGTCGTGGGTTCGCTGGCCGGGCTCCTCATCTACACGGTGTCGCGGGCGTTGGGGGCGTAACCGCTGTTCGGCAGGGCACTCGGGGCGAGTTCGCTCGATGTGGAGGGAGCCCGAACCCATGTCCGTCACAGCCCCGAAGTCACCGGGTGTGATCACCACCGCCGTGCCGGCGCGCCTGGACCGTCTGCCCTGGTCGCGCTGGCACTGGACGATCGTGATCGGACTCGGCACCGTGTGGATCCTCGACGGTCTGGAAGTGACCGTCGTCGGCAACATCGCGGGTCGGCTCTCCGAGGAGGGCAGCGGACTGCCCATCACGTCCGCGCAGGTCACGGGCATAGCGGCTGCCCTGTATGTGGCGGGCGCCTGTGCGGGCGCCCTCTTCTTCGGCCATATGACCGACCGGTTCGGGCGCAAGAAGCTGTTCATGGTGACGCTGGCGGTCTATCTGGTGGCGACCGCGCTGACGGCCGTCTCCTTCTCCTCCTGGTGGTTCTTCGTCTTCCGCTTCCTCACCGGCTTCGGCATCGGCGGCGAGTACGCGGCCATCAACTCCGCGATCGACGAGCTGATCCCGTCCAAGTACCGGGGCCGCGTCGACATCGTCATCAACGGCAGCTTCTGGCTCGGCGCGATCGGCGGCTCGCTGCTGTCGATCGTCGCCCTGAACACCGACCTCTTCCCGGCGAACGTCGGCTGGCGGCTGACCTTCGCCCTCGGCGTGGTGCTGGGCCTGGTGATCCTGCTGGTGCGCCGGAACGTCCCCGAGAGCCCCCGCTGGCTGCTGATCCACGGCCGGGAACAGGAGGCCGAACGGCTGGTGGCGGAGGTGGAGGAGCAAGTCGCGGAGGAGAAGGGCCGCCCGCTGCCGTCGGCCGACCGGGAGATGACGATCCATCAGCGCGGCGGCGTCGGCTTCGGTCTGATCGCCCGTACGGTCTTCTCCCGCTACCGCCGCCGTGCCGTCCTGGGCTTCTCCCTCTTCATCGGCCAGGCGTTCCTCTACAACGCGATCACCTTCGGTTTCGGCGCGATCCTCACCACGTTCTACGACGTCCCGACCTCCGACACCGGCTACTACTTCGCCTTCATCGCCGCCGGCAACTTCCTCGGCCCGCTGCTGCTCGGCAAGCTGTTCGACACGGTCGGCCGCCGGATCATGATCTCGGGGACGTATCTGCTCTCCGGTCTGCTGCTCTTCGGCACGGCCTGGCTGTTCGACCGGGGTTCGCTCGACGAGGTGACCCTGACGGTCTGTTGGTGCGTGGTGCTGTTCTTCGCCTCGGCCGGGGCGAGCAGCGCCTACCTCACCGTCTCCGAGGTCTTCCCCATGGAGACCAGGGCCATGGCCATCGCCTTCTTCTACGCCATCGGTACGGCCGCCGGCGGTATCAGCGGGCCGCTGATCTTCGCCGAGCTGACGAAGTCCGGTGTCGTCTCCGACACCGTCCTCGCCTTCCAGATCGGCGCGGGCCTGATGTGCGCGGCGGGGCTGGTGGCGGCGCTCCTCGCGGTGCGCGCGGAGCGGCGGTCGCTGGAGGACATCGCGGAGCCGTTGTCGGCGCGGGGTTCTGATGAGACATGAGTAGGGCGGACTGAGTATCCGTACTCTGTCGGCTCGGCACGCGTACGGGAACCCTCGTACGCATGACCGAGAAGCTGCTCCGCCCCCTGCGCACGCGCCCCTGGCCGGAACGCTGGCTGACCCGCCTGCTCGGCGCCGCGCTCGCCGCGGCCACGTACCGCCTGTGTCTCCCCTGGGACCTGCGCGACCGCCCCGAACTGGAGGGCTCCCTCACGGAGACGACCCCCGTGACCGTCACGGGGGTCGTCGTCCTCGCCCTCGTCCTGCTGGTCCTCGCGGCCTACTTCGGCCACCGGGACGCCCTGGCCTGGCCGTTGCTCCTGGTCGCCGTGCCGCCGTCCGCGCTGATGTACGTGTCCTTCCACGCGCCCACCGAGCCACCGGACGCGGCCGTATGGCCTCTGTCCTGGGCCTTCTTCACGCTGGTGCTCGGCGCGTGGGTGCTGGTCGCGTCCTCGGTGGCACGCCGGTTCCGGACGGATCCGGTGGACGAGCGGTGGCTGATCCACAGCCGGTCCCAGGACCGTTCGGCCACTGGCCGGTTCCAGGACCGTTCGGCCACCGCCGGGTCCCAGGACCGTTCGGCCACCGCTGGGTCCCAGAACCGATCGGCCACCGCCCGGTTCGCCGAGCAGTCGCCGCCCGGCCGCCGTTCGGGAGCCCGTCAGCCGTAGAAGTACCGTCGGGCCTTGTCCTCGAAGTACGAGGAGTAGACGAGGCCGATGGCCGGGGTGCCCCGGTACGAGCCCACGTACTGCTGGACGCTGTCGACCACCACGGGCCGGGCCATGCACGCCCACTTGTTGCGCTGCTGGGCCTCCGCCCAGCGCACGGCCGCCGGGTCCACCCGGTCGCTGACCAGCACCGGGAACGCGGCGACACCGTTCTGGAGGCCGACCGGCAGACCGCCCTTGGTCTTCTTCGCGTACGTCAGCACCTGGTCGGTGAAGGTCTCGATGGTCGGGATGGTTATCTCCTGGACGGCCGCCGCGACCGTGAACAGATGCAGCTTCGTCCCCATCCAGCTCCACCGGAAGTCGGCCCGGCGCCCGACGAGCACGGGCACCCCGGCCCACTCCTCCCACCAGGTACGGCATTCGTCGGCGGCGAGACGGGCGGCCACGGAGGCGAGGTAGGCCTGGGAGGGCGACTGCTGTGGATGCATGGCCGGATCATGCACCCGCCGGTGGGCCGATGTGAAGCCGGGGGAGAGGCCCCTGCGGATTCGGGGAGGTCTCAGGCTCCGGTGGTCGAACCCGGCCGCACGATCATGAGGATCGTGACCGTCGCCCACAGCAGGTTGAACACGCCCGTGAACATGGCGAGTCGGGCTGTGGCCCTGGGGCCGACGGCGGTGCCCCCGATCCCTTCCAGGATCTCCTCCTGCCGGGGCAGCACCAGCGCGAGCAGGACCATGGCCGCGAGGGCGGTCAGCAGCATCGACACGATCAGCCAGGCGTCCTTCAGCACCCCCATGCTCATCGCCGTGGCGAAGCCGAGCACCGGCACGGCGATGCCCACACCGCCGTAGACCCGGCAGATCCGGTGCAGCAGCCGTACGGCCGACACCGCCCGCTCGCTGTCGGGTTCGGCCAGCGCCTTGCGGGCGCTCGGCGGGAACATGCTGGCCGCGACGGTGACGGGCCCGACGGCGATGATCGCGGCGAGGACGTGGAGGGAGAGGAGGAACTTGGTCACGGGGGGACCGTACGGGGTGGGTGACGAGGGGGAGTAGTGGCGAGATTGCCAGAGGGCGACGGATTCTCGCCAGGGCCGGGATGAGGGTGAGTAGGGGGCGAAGTGAGGAAGCGACGAGGTCGGGGCGGGTTCGACGGGCTGCCGGGCGGCTTGGCGGAAATCAGGTGCGGGCCTACGCTCTCGCCATGCACACCGTTGCCGTACTGGCGCTCGACGACGTGATCCCCTTCGATATGTCGGCCCCCGTCGACACCTTCGGCTGGGCGCGGCTGCCGGACGGGCGAGAGGCCTACCGCGTGCGGGTGTGCTCGGCGGCGGCGGACGGGGTGGTGAAGGCGGGGCCGTTCAGCGTGCGGGCGCCGTACGGGCTGGAGGTGCTGGCCGAGGCGGACACCATCATCCTGCCGGGGACGGCCGACCCGACCCTGCCGTTGCCGCCGGGGGTGACCGAGGCGCTGCACGCCGCCGCGGCGAGCGGGACGCGGATCGCGTCGATCTGCGTGGGCGCGTTCATCTTCGCCGCGACGGGCCTGCTGGACGGGCTGCGCGCCACCACGCACTGGATCGCGGCCCCCGACCTGGCGGCCCGCCACCCGGAGATCACCGTCGACCCGAACGTCCTCTACGTCGACAACGGCCAGTTCCTGACGTCGGCCGGTGCCGCCGCGGCCATGGACATGTGCCTGCACATGATCCGCAGGGACCACGGCTCGGCGGTCGCCGCGTTCACCGCGCGGATGTGTGTGATGCCTCTCGAACGGGAGGGCGGCCAGGCGCAGTTCATCGTGCAGGACCAGCCCCCGGCACCCGCCGGCGCCACCATGGAGCCCCTGCTGCGCTGGATGGAGCAGAACGTGGAGCGGGATCTGACCCTGGACGACATCGCGCTCCACGCCGGCACCAGCGCCCGCACGCTGAACCGCCGCTTCCGCGAACAGACGGGCACGACGCCCCTGCGGTGGCTGCACCGGGCGAGGGTCCGCCGCGCCCAGTACCTCCTGGAGTCCACCGACCACACCGTCGACCGCATCGCGACCCAGGCGGGCTTCGGCTCCCCGACGGCCTTCCGGGACCGCTTCAAGAGGGTGGTGGGGACGAGCCCGTACGCGTACCGGCGGGCGTTCCGGGGGGAGGGTGGTGGGCCGAGGGGGCGTTCATGAACGCCACCTGCCCCTCTTCCGGACGGAACCCCTAACCCTTCCGGTCGGTCACCACCCAGGAGGCCAACGCCACCACCCCGGCGACCCCGAACACCGCCGGCCAGGCCCCCACCTTCTTCGCCAGTGGATGCGACCCTGCGAACGCGGCCACGTACCCGGCGGTCAGCGCGCCCGCCGCCCTGCCCCCGGCCGCCTTCTGCCACTGCCGGGCCGCCGCGGCTCCCGCCACCGCCAGCACCGCCCCGCCCAACGGCCGCTTCTTCGTCCAGCGAGCCACCCCGTACCCGCCGATGAGCCCGCTCGCGGCCACCGCCGCCGTCGGAACCTTCGCCATGCCTGTCTGCCTCCTGCGTCGACGTCTCCCGGCCGAGGCTACTGCGCGGTCACCCGCCGGACTCCCCTCGGCCCCCGTACGGCCACGGCCGGCCGGGACCGACCCCGCAGACCGCGCTGAGGGTGGTCCAGACGACGTCGTACGCGCCGAAGAGATCGCGGGCCGTGGCGCCTAGCAACGCGGAGGCGGCCGCGCCGAGTTGGTGCGCGGACGCGACCCGGCCGGAGACGATGGGGCCGCCGTCCACGCCCCCGGGCCGGGCCGCCCCCGCCCGGGCCAGGCCTCCGCCCCCGCACCCCCGCCGACTGAGACCATCGGCCGATGCCGCCCACCACCACCCGCCTCACCACCCCGGACGGGGTCCGCCTCGCCCACCGCGACCACACGCCGCCCCACGCGCACGACCGCACTCTCCTCCTCCTGCACGGCCTTGCCGGCCACATGGGGGAGTGGGACGACCTCCTGCCGCCGCTCCTGGCGGACGGCCACCGCGTCGTGATGTACGACGGCCGGGGTCACGGTGCGAGTACCCGCCGCCCGGCGGACATGAGCCGGGCTGCGTGCGTACGGGACGCGGTGACGGTGATCAGTGAACTCGGCCTGGCTCTCCCGGGACAGGCGCCCCTGACCCTCGTGGGCCAGTCCCTCGGCGGCCACACGGCCTTCCTCGCCGCAGCCGCGCACCCGGACCTCCTCGACTCCCTGATCCTGATCGAGGCGGGCCCCGGCGACCCCGCCCCCACTCTGCCCGCCCAGATAGCCGCCTGGCTGGACAGCTGGCCCACCCCGTTCGACTCGCCGTCCAGGGCAGCCGACTTCTTCGGTCACGTCGCCTGGTCCCGCAACCTGGAGCGCCGCGCCGACGGTTGGTACCCCCGGGTGGACCGCACCACGATGCTCGCCGCGATCGAGGAGGTGGCCGAGACGTCGTACCTGCGCGAGTGGGCCGCCGTCACCTGCCCCGCCCTGGTCGTCCGCGGAGCCGACGGCACCATGTCGGCCGCCGACGCCGCGAGGATGCCGAGCGGTCGCTCCCCGGGCACTCGTACCGACCTCACCGTCGTCGAGGACGCGGGCCACGACGTCCATCTGGACCAGCCGGGCCGCCTGCACGCGGCGATGTGTGAATTCCTCAACTCCCTTGAGCGGCAAGGGAATTAATGCGCGCAGCCAGAGCGGGTGGCGTGAGTCACGTCACAGGCCGGGCGAGGGGGAAGTGGTCCACGGCGCCCCGCGAGCCTGGCATGCTCATGCATGGCTACTGGGGGGTAACTACCGCGTATGCACTGCCGCGAGGCATGTGTGCCGCCATGGCCCGCCCTTCCGCCGCCTCGTCCCCTCTCCCTCCTGAAGCGCACCCCCCTGTCACCGCTCCCGAGGACCCACGCGTGCACAAGCTCAGAAGACACACCCTGCTGTCGGCACTGTCGGCGATCACCGTCGCGACCCTGCTGGTCACCGGCTGCTCCACCGACTCCCCCTCCACCGCCGACAAGGCGGCTGCCACGACGGCCGACTCCCCCGCGTCCGGCACGGCCGAGGAACAACTCGCCGTCGTGTCCGCCCCGACCGGTGACGCCACCCCCACCGCCGTGGCCGACGCGAACGCGGCCGACCGGGGCAAGGCCGAGAGCTCCGCGCTCAAGGTCGCGTCGTACGACAGGAAGAGCGGCCGGGCGGTGATCGCGGCACCGGCGTCCGGGTCGGACGCCGAACCGTCCGCGACTCCGTCGACGACGGCCTCCGCCTCCCAGGACCCCGACGAGGCCGACACCGCCCCCGGCACCGGCAGCGACCCCGGAACGGACACCGACCCCGGAACCGGCACCGACCCCGGAACCGGCGCGAAGCAAAAGCCGAATCCGAATCCGAATCCGAAACTCAAGCCCGCCGTGGCCGTCGGCGACGTCATAGCCAGCGCCCCCGCTCCTGGCGCCCCCGACGGCGTGCTGGCCGAGGTGACGGAGATCGTCGACACGGCGGCGGACGGCGGCACGACCGTCGAGACGGAGCCGGCCGAGCTCAACTCCGTCCTGGGCGAGGGCAAGGCGGACGGCACGGTCCCCGTCGACCCGTCCACCCTGGACGTCGACCCGCTCGTCCAGGGCGTGAAGGTCTCCTGGGCCAAGACCGGCGACCTCACCTTCGGACCCGAGGGTGCGAAGCTCCCGCTCGGCAGCCTGCGCATCGACGTGGGCGCGGCCGTGGAGACCGCGCCGGACGCCCCCGCCTCGGCAGCGGCCTCGGTCGAGGGCTTCGTCCAACTCGCCCCCGAGGTCGCCTTCTCGTACGACGGCTCAGGCTCCGGCACGGGCTCCTCGCCGGGCGGCGCGTTCCTGGGCCTGACCGGCGACTGGGCCTCCCAGTGGTCGCTGAAGGGCCGGGCGGCCGGCTCGACCGACGGCAAGCCGATCCGTATCCCCTTCGCCGAACTGCACGCCGATCCCGTCATCCAGGTCGGCCCCGTCCCGATCGTCGTCAACCTGGACCTCGTCTGCTACTTCCAGGTGGACGCCGACGGCCGCGTCACGGTCGACGTCGAGCAGGACCTCAAGGGCGACTTCCGCGTCGGCGGCAACTTCACCTGGGCCAAGGGCTGGCAGGGCGTGAGCGAGTCCCACATGACCGGGGAGCCCCTGAAGACGACGGTCACGGCCGTCGGCGACGTCAAGGCCGCGATGGGCGCGGAGGCGACGGTCGGCCTCTACGGCACGGTCGGCGTCACCGCCGACATCGCCCCGTACCTCCGCGCGGAGGCCGACGCGACCGCCGAGGGCTCGGCGAGCGGCACGGGTTCGGCGAAGGGCTCCTGGGCCCTGTACGGCGGCATCGACCTCACCGGAACCCTGAACCTCCAACTGTCCATCTTCGGCACACCGATCTTCCAGAAGAAGATCCCGCTGGGCGCCCTGCACGAGGAGTGGCTCCTGACGAAGGGCGAGGCGAAGACGCCGTAGGGCGTACCACGCACCACGCACCACGCACCCCGCACCCCGTGTACCGCAGGCCCTGCCCTCCTCCCGCGAGGCAGGGCAGGGCCTGCGGCTCGAGCTACGGAGGCCGAAGGAGCTGCGGAGGCCGACGGAACCGCGGAGGCCGACGGAACCGCGGAGGCCGACGGAACCGCGGAGGCCGACGGGAGAGAATCCCCCCATGGGGACCACGAAACTCACCGCCCGCGCCCTCAACCGCGCGACACTCGCCCGCCAACTCCTCCTCAGCCGAGCCGAGTTGGACGTGCCGACGGCGATACGACACATCGTGGCTCTCCAGGCCCAGCACCCGGCGTCCCCGTACATCGCGCTGTGGAACCGTCTGTCCCCCTTCGACCCCACCACCCTGGACGCGGCGCTCACCGACCACCGCCTCGTCCGGGCGACCTTGATGCGGATCACCGTCCACACCGTTCACGCGGACGACTACACCCCGTTCCGCGAGGCGATGGAACCCACCCTGCGAGGCTCCCGCCTGGGCGACCCCCGCTACCGCGCCTCCGGCCTGACAGCCGCCGACGCCGACGCCTTCCTCCCACTCCTCCTCGACCACGCCGACCGCACCGTGCGCACGGCCGCCGAACTCCGAACATGGCTGGAGGACCACCTCGGCGACGCCACCACCCCGGACACCGGCGCCCACCGCATGCTCCGCCACTACGCGCCCCTGTGGCACGCCCCCACCGGCGGCCCCTGGTCGTTCGACACCCGCCAGTCCTACGTCGCGGCGTCCCCCCGCCCGTCCCTCACCGACCCGGACGCGGCGGCCGAAGGCCTACGCACCCTCATCCGCCGCTACCTCCAGGGCTTCGGCCCGGCGACGATCGCGGACATGGCCCAGTTCGCGCTGATCCCCCAGCGCCGCATCAAAGCGGCACTGGCCGCCATGTCGGAGGAACTCGAAACCCTGCAAGCCACCGACACAGGCCAGACCCTGTACGACATCCCGGGCGCCCGACGCCCCCCGGAGGACACCCCTGCCCCACCCCGCCTGATGGCCATGTGGGACAGCACGCTCCTGGCCTACGCCGACCGGGGCCGCCTCCTCCCGCCCGAGTACCGCACGTACGTGACCCGCATGAACGGCGACGTCCTCCCGACCCTCCTGGTGGACGGCCACGTGGCCGGCATCTGGCGCCCCCTCGGCAACGCCATCGAGGCCACGGCCTTCCACCCCCTCCCCACCCCGACCTGGGAAGCCCTCACGGAGGAGGCCACGGCCCTACAGACCTTCCTCACCACCCGATCGGACCCGACCCCGTACCGCCGCTACGACCACTGGTGGACGAAGCCACTCCCGGGCACGTCGGAGACGCGCTTGCTCGTGGCTGCTTGACGCCGTGAGCTTCCCGGACGACGAACTCAGTCGTCGCTTCCTCCGAGATGAGGCCGACTCGACCGGCCCTCATTCCTCAGGGTCGGGAGGAAGCAACGCCAGGCATCACCACGAACGACGACGGTGCCTTCCGCAACCTTGGAGTCCCGCACCAGGACGAGATCGGCGGATATCGCACACTCCACGCACTCGCCTCCGGCACCGTTGCTGTACGACGATCTGAACCACATCAAGTGCCTGCCGTGGACGGAATCTGCCATGGTCATCTTGCGTATTCCTTAAGAACTGTCTTGATCAACTGTGTTGAGCGCGGAGGGCTGAGGGCCGCAGCTCGTAGCCCGTCGAAAGCCCTGCTGTACTCACGGACATGATGCTCGCCTTCCAGGTAGACGGCATCGGTGATGCCGTCCCGGTAGACCAGATCGGGGTCCTCGGGAGCGGGGAAGCCGAGCATGGTGAAGGATCCCGTGGCTGGACAGGTCCCTGAGTCGAAGGGAAGAACCTGCAAGGTCACGGCCGGCAGCTCTGCCGCGTCCAGCACACGTTCGAGTTGCTCCCGCATCAACGCCCTGTCGCCGACGACGTTGCGAACCGCGCCTTCGTTCATGATGAACCAGGCATCGGGGGCGTCAGGGCGAGTCAGCATGGTCTGGCGCTCCATGCGTACGCGTACGGCCCTGTCGAGGTCCTGGGCGGACATGTGAGCCCCTGTGGCGTGGAGTTCGCGGGCGTACTCCTCGGTCTGCATGAGTCCGGGCACCAGCTCGCTTTGGTACTGCCGGAGCGTGGAGGCGTCCTGCTCCAGCCCGATGTAGATGTTGAACCACTCGGGAACGCCCGCCCCGTGCACCTGCCACCAGCCGCGTGTCTTGGCCTGCCGTGCAAGTGACTTGAGAAACTCACGCAGCTCGTCGCTCGTGCCGTAGAACCGACACAGGGCATCGATGTCGGAAGGCTGGACCCTGCCGCTTCCCGTCTCCATCCGGTTGACCTTGGAGCCGCTCCAATCCAGTGCCTGGCCGATCTGGGCGCACGTGTGCCCGCTCTTCTCGCGCAGCTTCTTCAGCTCGATCGAGAGACGACGACGTCGCGCCGTCGGGGAACCGGCCATTACGAACCTCTTCAACCATCCGTCGAACAGCGGACATTCAGTCTTCCGCCAAGGGGTGAGCCTGCCAATCACTCGGAAGTGGGAATCCCGCCGTGCACATTGCACAGCGGGATACGCCGGCTGCATTCTTGCTGCGGACGCCACTCACCGTGAGTAGGCGTGACGCTCCGTTGCGCATGCGGACTTGGTCGAGCATGGGGTTCGGAGTCGAGTCGGCATGCGACGAAAGAGGTCCGAGTGATCCAGACACCGTGTATGTCTCGGCAACCGTGGGACTTGACGTTCGTGTCCGACCCGGAGGAAGTAGCCGCACTGAGGCGCCTGATGCGGCTCCAACTGGGACTCTGGGGACTGCACGAGCTCGTCGACGAGGCTCAACTCTGCGTCAGCGAACTCGTTTCGAACGTCATCACACACGTCGGTCACGGCACTCCGGTCACGCTGGTGGTCTCGGTGAACGGCACTCGACTGCGCATCGAGGTCCACGACCCCGACACGCGCGCCGTGCCCACGCTCGTGGCCGCGGAGGCCGATTCGGAGTGCGGACGTGGTATGGCCCTCGTCGATGCCGTGGCCGACCGCTGGGGCGTTCTGCTCCACAGGGGGCGGAAGGTCACGTGGTGTGAGTTGGACACGGGCATCATGCCGGCGAGCGACCATGGATGCGGCCCAGGGGTGTTGCGTGCCGAGACGCTGCTCGATGTCTATGCCACGACGAAGGCGCCGCCCGCTTCGACCATCGGTGACAGGCTGAACACGATCATGGCCGAAGAGGCGGTCATCGGCGCGATCACGGACTTCCTGCACTGGCTTCGGGCACACGGAAAAGATCCGGACGAGGTGCTGGACCACGCGCAGACCCGCTTCGAGTCGCAGATCCGGGAGTTCGAGGCGACAACCCGCCCAGCCCGGAACCGTCCGGTGAAGCGGCGGAACTGACCGATCGGACGTGGGGAGCTGTGTCACGGGGACCGACAAGAAGCATCAGGTCTCTTGTCGGTCCCCTTCGGGCAGCGCCGACCTCACCGGTCCAACAGGTGAGCGAAGAAGCCCAGATCCGGGATTTCCGGTGTGCCGACGAGCAGCGCGCGGTCGAGCAGGATGTTGTTCTGTTCGCAACTCGTCTCGGGGAGCATCACGCAGGCGTGGCATGCGGCGAGATTCGTGCCGCCCGTGCCGGACGCCTCGGACTCGACACAGAGCGGGTCCGAGGAGCACCACTCCGCACGGTGGACGGCCGAGCGGATCGCCCGGTCGAGGTGCTCCGGCTCGCCCTGGGCGACGAGTCCGCCGAGGCTGCCCGCCGAGTCGCTCGTCGCGGTGTAGATGAGAACTCCGGCCATGTCGTCGGCGGCGTACAGACGCTCGCGCAGGGATGCGGCCGGGTAGCCCGCGTCCAGGCTCCACTCGTTGATGAGAACGTGGGCCAGGGTGTGCAGCAGCACCATGCGGGGGGTGGCCGGCGAGGGGACGACACTGCTGGGGTCGCCGGCCCGCTGCTCCAGCACCCGCTGGTGAGCGGCACGCATCCGCTCGATCCGTGCTGCCACCGCCGTGGCCTTCTCCCATGCGCCGAGCCGCTCCTCGTCCAGACGGAGGAAGACCCCCTCGCCGCGCACCTCCATGGCCGGCAGCCAGCGCAAGGGGGAACCGGACAGCGGCATCTCCTTCGACTCGGTCGTGGAGTCGGGGTCGGCGAGCCGGGTGAATGCTTTGAGGGCGCGGACCTCGCGGAGCTTCTTCACCAACATCGGGCCGGTGACCCCGAGCGGGCCGAGTACGGTCCCGTCTCCCAACGGGGCCTCGCAGACGAACTGTTCGTCGTGGGAGTGCCCGCTCTCGTCGTTCCCTGAGCGGAGCCGCTCGTACTCCTTGTTGCGCAGGGCACGGTAGCGGTGGTCGAAGGTGGGAGCCGTCTGGCCGTCGGAGTCCTCCTCGCGTTCGGCGTCCAGCAGGTCCATCACCTCGTTCAGCGGCACGGGGCACTCGCCCTTGAAGACACCCTTGAGATAGATCTCGACGTGTTCGCGCTTGTCGTACATCCGGAGTGCGTCCCAGTGCTCCGCCAGCGGATCCGCGCGGCCGTCGCTCCACGGCGGGATGGAGAGCGCCGACCTCAGCACCGGCTGCCACACAGCCGAGGAACCGCGCTGAAGAGTGCGCAGAGGGAGCCCACACTCCTGGGCGGGCGCGGACGTTCCGAGCCACGGTCGGGGGCCGAAGCACTTGAGGCCCAGGTCCTTGAGGGCGTTCCTGCGGAAGGAACCCTCCATCGATACCTCGGGAGCCTTTCCGCAGGTGCACGAGACGAGGATCGAGCGGAGCGAGGACGTGCGCCCGGACGCGCGCAGCCTGAGCTTTCCCCCGCACTGCCCGGTCGTCGAGGCACCACGGTCCGCGGAACGGTGCACCCACTGCCAGTACGGGAACTCGCCGAGGTGTCCGGCCTCGCATGCGACGACGAAACGGGAGGGTACGAGGTCGACCTCGCAGGTGCCGCAGATACTGCGTCCGGCCGGCGGGTTGAAGTCGCGGTGTCGCTGGAGTTCCTTGCACTCGGGGCAGGAATGCATCAGGGGGAAGCGGCGGACCCTGAGGCCGTCCTTGCTGCCGTCGTCGGACGCGGGCGGCAGCCGGAAGTAGTCGACGTCGAGCAGGCGGGCCAGGCGCCGTTCGTAGATCCGAGGGGACTCGTGGGGGCTCCAGCTCCGGTCGGCGTCGTCCAGGCCGGAGACGACGAAGGACTCGGCGTCGACGGCGACGAGCGATCCGATGCCGTACGTGGTGATCGCCTGGGCGCGGCGGACCGAACCGCGTCGCGGGAGGTTGTGGGCGGGCACGTCGCCCTTCGTACCGGTCCGGCGACGGCGGGCGGGGGGCGGGGTCATCGGGTTCCCTCCATGAACAGGGCGGACTCGGCGTCGACGTCGCGCAGGCTCCACAGCGTGGCCCACGCCTCTGCGTCCTCGGACTCGTCGTCGTACGCCTTCAAGAGGGAGGGTGCACGACTGCCCCTGCTGGGTTCGAAGAGCAGGCCGCCGTCGATGTCGGCCGCCTTGCACCACCACTCGACGAACTCGTCGAAGGCACGGGACGTGGCCTCGACCTCCTCCGGCGACACCGCCTGCACACGCTCCAGGAGCACGGTCCTGATACGACCCCGGAGAACGTCTTCGTAGGCCTCGACCTTGCCCGCGCCTTCGTTGGGGCGCGCGGCCGGGATCAGGAGGCGGGCGAGAGCGACGATCACCGCGTGCAGCCCCCGGTCGCGGGCGCGGGCGGAGAACGGTGTGACAGAGGTGGACTCGACCTCGCGGTAGAGGGCCGAGTGGAAGTGCTGGAAGCTCTCGTAGTGGGAACGGTCCCTGGACCGGGTCGAGTTGAGCATGACAGTGACCAGGCCGGGGTGCGCACGGCCGACCCGGCTCGTCGCCTGGATGTACTCCGCGGTCGTCTGCGGCTGGCCCATCACCGCCATGAGCCCGAGGCGGTCCACGTCCACACCCACCGCGATCATGTTGGTGGCCAGGAGGACGTCCACCGCGTCGTCGTCGGGACACTTCTTCTCGATCCCTTTGAGACGGGTCGGAATCTCGCTGGCGTCGACACGACTGGTCAACTCCGAGTAGTTGGTGATCTGGCGGGTCGCCACCCCCTCGCGTCCGGCGAGGAGCTCCAGATAGGCCACCACGTCGTCGTGGACCTGGAGTTCGGCCGCGGAGAGCAGCCGAAGGCTGTTGAAGTAGCCGACGAGGCTCCAGTACGCGTCGCGCACCTCGTCCTCCGTCTGCGCGTGTTTGGCCCGGTGCAGCAGGGTGGCGTACGTGCGGATCAGGAGCGTGGACTGGCTGGTGCCGGGTGAGAGGAGGCCGACGTAGCGCCTGCTCGCCTTCTCCTCGCGCGGTGTCTCCACGGCGAACCACGAGTCGCGGGCGTCCAGTCCGGCGGGCGGGAACTGACGAACGCCGCGTGCGAAGAGGTGGCGGCTCTGGTCGGCGGCGCGACGGATGGTCGCTGTGGAGGCGATCACCTTGGGTCGGTTCGCGAGCGCGTCCACTGCGGTCTCGTAAAGTCCGGTCAGGGTACCCAACGGGCCTGAGATCAGGTGCAGTTCGTCCTGAATGATCAGCTCCGGGGGCGGAGTGCCGTCATCCGGGTCGTCGAGGTTGAAGAGCGCCGAGGTCGCCGGACGCCACGGCATCGACGCGAACTTGTCGACGGTGGCGATCACCAGTGTCGGCCGCGCGTCGTACACCGCCTCGTCGATCAGGTGGACGGGCAGGCCGTCGGTGAACTCGCAGTCCGTGCCGGGACAGCGGACGTGCATCCGCCTCGCGTCCTCGTCGGCCTCGTAGTTCCGGGCGTCGAGACGGGTCCCGCACCAGGGGCAGGTGTGCAACTGGACGGGGTTCTCGGTGGCGAGGCGCTTGTCGAGGCTTCTGCGCAGCTCGTCGAGCTTCTGGCCTGCCACGGCCAGCGTGTTGGGAGTGGCCGATCGACCCACCCACATCCCGATCGAGAATTCCTCATGCCCCAACTCGGGCGTCCTGCGCCGCATGTGCTCCATGGCGCAGAGCAGGATCGCCGCGCGCTCGAACTGCTGAAGGGTGAGCAGTCGCAGCGTGTAGCGCATGAGGACGGTTACACCACCGCCTTCCGTGCCTTTGCGGATACGACGCAGGAACGACGTGAGGGCGATGAGTCCGAGGTAGGCCTCGGTCTTGCCGCCACCGGTGGGGAACCACAGCAGATCGGCGATCTCGCGGTCGCGGTGGTCGGGGTTGTCGATGCCGGCCAGACAGAGCAGTACGAACGCGATCTGGAAGGGGCGCCAGTGACCGGCGGCCGGGTCGGGGTCCCCGACCCGGCCGTTCTTCACCCACGCGCTGCGGGCGCGCTGGTCGGCCATGGCGCGATTGGCGAGCCGGAAGGCCCTCATCAGGTCGGGCTCGGTCCGCAGCAGCTCGATACCCTCGCGGATCCGGTCGAGTGCCTCCCGACAAGCCTCCACCTGATCCCGCGCGGGCTCCTCGTGGGTTTCGCCGACCAAGGCCTCCGCTTCCGCCGCCTTGCGGTCGATCCAGTGCTGGTAGCCCGTGGCGAGATCCTCCAGAGCGGCCAGCACCTCGCTGTCGGACTTCTCCGCCAGTCCCAGCATGGACAGAGCCGAGCTGTCGATCTCCGGATTGGAGTCGGTGAGCAGCACCTCCACCGTGGGAACGAACTCGCTCCGCACCTCGGCGACGGCGGCCCTTCGGGTGTCGGTCATGCCGATCGGCGGCGGGGTCCAGTCCCATTCGGCTGCGCACCCGTGGCCGACGGCGAAGGTCGGGGCGTGGCGGTGCAGCAGCCTGCTGGTGGCGATCTCCGCGTCATGGGCGAAGGTCGGCGCGGGTCGCTCGACGAACGCGGTGGAGCCGTCCGCGGAGCGGACGGTGAGACCGCACTGGAACAGGGAGAAGGCGTCCTGGAGTTCGCGTTCTCCGATCTGGTGCGTATTGACGAGCGTGACGGTGATGGTGACCGTTCCGGTGGTCGCGTGGGGACGTCGGACGTTGACGCGCAGCCGTGCCCCCCCACCCAGCTCGAACTGCATGTCGGGGGCAGGTGTGGTCACGTCGATCTCGGTGTCCGGAAGCGACAGCGGCCTGCGTCGCCACTGTTCCCGCTGGTCGGACGTGGTGCGAGCCTCGGCACGCCGGGCCGCGATCCGATTGCCCTCCGGATCGGTGGGCTCGTAGACGGCCGCACGCGCCGAGACCACGATCGAGTCGCTTATGGCTGGGTCGACCGCGAAGGTCAGCCCCATCGACGAGGGGCGGCGGGAGCCCGCCGCGCCCACCTCCTGTGCGGTACCGGACTCCTCGATGTCGTCACGCGTGCGCAGCGGGGCGGTGTCCAGCCCCTTGTGCTCGGCCTCGTCCTCACGGAGCCGCTGCTCCGCGGTGGAGCCGGCCGATCGCGGGTAGAGGACGCCGGTCAGATAGCGGTCGATCGGAGCGTCCTCGGAGAGGACCTCGTCCCGGTCCTCCCGCGCGGCATCCGGGGCGGGACCGAGAAGCTCCCGGCGGAGCCCCACCAGCAGCACCTCGTCCCGGACCCGATAGTGCTCGGAGTGCCGACCTGCCACTTGCGTCATGCGCGCTGCTCCTCGTTCTCGTCGGCCGGTCGGTACCTTCCGATGCCGGTGATCCGGGGGACGATCCATGCGCCACGGTCACCGAGACCCGCGTTCGCGCCGGCGGCGGCGCTGCCGGTCACCGTCTCCAGGGTGTCGACCCGGGCGCCGTGGATCTCGTCGGGCCACCAGGGGTCCCACGTCCTGTTCACCTTCTGCACCTGGAACAGGTCCTCTCGGAACCGCTCCGACGCCTCACCGATCTCCCGGCCGTCGTGCACCAGAGCGTACGGCGGGCTCTGGTGCTCACCCATCGGCAGATCGTGGCGCTTGCGCAGCACGACGTCATGCCCGGGGGCGACCCGCGCCAAGAGGTACGCCTGGGTCGCCGCGGCATCGGAGTCGTGGCCGGGCGGGCTGTCCCGGCAGATGTCCCCCGCCTCGGCCACGAGGCCGTGTCTTTCGTACGGCCGCCATCCGCCGACGTAGCGGCGGCCGTTCTTCCGACCGCCCGCTCTCTTGAGGATCGGCAGCTCGGGTGACCGCGAGTGGTACAGATCCTCACGGGCGCGAGTCATCGCCACGTACAGGGCTCGGGCCTCGGCGGGGAGATCCAGGTCGTCGTTCTTGTACTGCTTGCGCAGCTCGGCGACGGTCGGTGGGGTCAGGACGATCACCCGGTCGAACTCGAGGCCCTTGGCCCTGTGCACGGTGGAGACGACGACGCGCGCGGTTTCCGGGTCGGCTGCCTCGTCGGGGAACCTGCCGTCGGCGACCGAGCGGCGCAGCCGCTCCAGATCGAGCACACCGCGCCCGGCCGACCGCGCGACGCGCCGCAGCACCGTCCACAGGCCGGTCACGTCCGGTTCGTACGGCAGGGGGATCTCCGCGAGCAGCGAGCGGAACCGGTCCTCGGTGAGGCCGGTCGCCTCGGTGCGGCGCAACAGCTCGGCGACCCAGTACGGCACCGGCCGCTCTTCGAGGGGGCGCCGCAGCAGGTGCTCGACGCCGTGCTCGTGGAGCAGACCGGAGACCACCAGGGCCTGTCGGTTGTCGCGGGTGAGGATCGCGCAGGTGTCGGGGAAGGTCCGCAGCCCTTCCAGGGTGAACGGATCGGTGAGGTCGCCCATGTCGTTCGCCGGATCCAGAAGCAACTCGCGGAGTTCCTCGTAGAGCGTGGCCGCCTCGTCCGCTGCGGTGACCTGCTGGAGTCGGGGCCCGTGTGTCAACGCGACCCGGGCCTCGGGGGTGACGGCTCGGAAGTTCCGGGTGAGGTGCAGTTCCACGAGTTCGTCGAGGTACGAGCCGCGCAACCAGTCGAAGAAGCGCCCGGTCTCGTCCGCTCGTTCGGCAGGGTCCTCGATCTGGAAGCCGTAGACGGACTGGGCGGCGTCGCCGACGACGGTGAAGCCGCAGCTGTCCTGGTACCGGTCGAGCAGCGTCTCCACCAGCTCTCGGCGACCGCCCACCAGGTCCTGCACCTCGTCGATCACGACATGAGCGGGTGGGACGGCATCGCCGGACTCCAGCGCACCCTCCTCGATGGCACGGGTCGCTGCGCTGATCCGCTCGTCGAAGCCGACAGCACCCCACTCGCCGTCCGGCTGCGTCTGAAGGAGCACCCCGTACGCCCAGGCGTCGAAGGTCTGGGCCCGCACCCGATGTGCCCGCTCCCCGTGACGGACGATGCGCTCGCGCAACTCGCGGGCGGCGGCCCGGGAGAAGGTGAGCACCAGGATCTCGGCGGCCTCCAAGGCCTCGTCGGGGTCCTCGTGACCGCACAGCGCGTCGAGCCGGCGCACCAGCGTGTGCGTCTTTCCCGCCCCGGCGCCGGCGGTCACCAGGACACGCGCGTCCCAGGGCTGCTCGACGACGGCCCGCTGCTCGTCGGTGAGCGGCGGGCTGTCGAGGTAGGCGTCGGTCACTTTCTGCTCCAGAGGTGCTCGAACTGGGTGAAGGCGAGTCGGGTGTCGAAGTTCGCGATGTTGTCGCTGACGTTGAGGATCAGACAGGTGTCCTCACCGCCGTTGAGCGGGCCACGCAGTCCTCGACCGATCATCTGCTGGTAGACGTTGGTGCTGTAGACGGGGCGGGCCACGACCACGGCACGGGTGGCCGGAGCGTCGAATCCCTGCGCGAGCACGCCGTAGTTGGTGAGTACTCGGATACGTCCGTCGCGGAACTTCTCGATGCGTGTGCGACGGTCCTGCGGGCTGGTCGTCGCGTCCACGGCGGCGGACCGGATTCCCCTGTCGTTGAGCATGGCCGCGAGGTACTTGGCGTGGTCGACGGAGGTGGCGAAGAGCAGGGTCGGCCAGTCGTCGGGCAGCTCCGCCACCGAGTCGACGATGCGCCTGCTGCGCGCGTGGTCGTCGGCGAGTCGTTGTTCGGCGGCCCGGGACAGCATGGCCATCCGTTCGGCCTGAGCCTTCTCGTCACGGGTCAGTTCGATCCGACCGCCTTCCAGGGTGCGGTGCTCCACCTGGGCGAGCATCCCCCATTCCTGGAGGTCCCGGTACGGATCACCGGACGGGAAGACACCCTCGTCGAGCCTACGGTTCCCGAAACGGCCGACCAGACGGCGGGTCTCGTCCTCGTTGGTGTTGCGGAAGGGCGTGGCCGTCAGGCCGAGGAGGTGTCGACCGGTCTCGTACTGGGTGAGTCCCAACTGCCGCAGGATCGCGGTGTATCGCGGGGAGACGGCGGTGTGGGCCTCGTCCACGATCACCAGCGCGGCCTGACGCAGCCACGTGTACGGCTCGGTGTCCAGACAGCGATCCAGTTTGGCGTCGGTGGCGACCACCAGGTGTGGGTGCTCGAGGACGTTCCCCACCTCGTTGCCGCTCCAGAGTCGGCTGATCGTCAGTGGACGCTCCGCACCCACTTTGCTCCACACGAACTTCCAGCTCTGCACGGCCTGTTCGCACAGTTCCTCGGTCTGAGCGATCCACAGCAGCGGTCCGTTCAGGTCGCCGACGCGCTTGACCCAGCGGATCACGGCCTCGGCGGTGACCCGGGTCTTGCCCGCGCCGGTCGGCAGCGACAGCATGCCGCGCTGGGGAGCGAGGCGGTCGAGCATGGTGGTGATGTTGCGGACCAGATCCTCCTGATATCCGTGAAGGCTCGGGAAGTCCCGAGGGCCCTCGACGGTCTCGAACGCCGGCGGTGTCGGGGTCCGCGACCCCGCGAAGGAGACCGGCAGCTTCAGGTCCGAGACGAACGCGACGGCGGACGAGGAGCCGCTGTAGGCGACGGGCGCGTCCGGGAATCGTGCCTGGATGTCACGGGCGTGCTGATGGAGTACACCGTCGCCGTGAGCGTTGAAGGCCATCTGCGCGATCCGCTGCCCCGAGGGCTGCACACCGTCGGTTGCTTGCAGCTCCGCCTCCATCAGTCCTTCGGGGAGACCGATCCGGAGCGCCTCCGCCCCGATCAACAGCTCGATCTTGGTGACCACGTCCTCGGCGTCCCGCACGGCCTTCCGGGCCGCCTGCAACGCGCTGTCCCGTGCCATCCGGTCCTGGTGTTCGAGCACAGCTCGGCACCCTGCCGCGCCCAGACCCAGCCCGAGTTCGCGATCGATCAGGCGGAGCATCGGTTCGGGATCCAGGGGGACGCGTACCTTGACGGTGCTGTCCTGACGGACGGCCTCCAGGGGAGTGGCCTGGGTGCCGTTGGGTGTGCGGGTGACCTCCTCCAGCTCCGTGCACCGCTGCACCAGGCTGTTCCGGTTGGAGCTGTTGAGGTGCCGACGCAGGCCGGGATACAGCTCGACCAGTGGCACCGGATCGCCCTCCACCACTTCACGGGTCTCGCGACTGATCATGTCGGAGTAGCGGTGCATGCCCCACTTCTCGACCATCAACTCGGCGTCCTCGACGGTCGGCACGAGCAACGCGGGCACCTGCTCGGCACGGAGCACCCCGTACTCGGCGGGCCCGACCGCGAGCGTGATCTCGTCGTCGGGACGCGTTCCCCAGGTGTCCCCGATCCGACAGCGGGTGAGAGCGTCCTCGGGGAAGTCCGCACCGAACCGGGTCAGCATCACGTAGGTGGCGCCCACGAAGGAGTCGTCCTCGCTCCGGGAGACCTCGTCGAGGAGCGCGTTCCACCGGTCTGCCGGAACCTCCTCGATCGTCGCAGGAAGCCGCAGTTTGCGGGCCTTCTCGGGGGACAGGTCGGCGACCGGCAGCACGTCGCTGTAGGCGGAGAGCTGCGGACCGACCGCTTCGATCAGCGGTTTGATTCCCTGGGAGGTGGCAACCGTGCCGTACTTCCGCAACATCCAGCGGATCGGTGAGATCGCGGCCTGCCGAGTGCTGCTCTGCGCACCGATCTGCAGCGTCCAGTTGTCGACGACGGCATCGTCGGGAAGTGCCTTGAGGAAGGCGGCACGGGACTCGTCGGAGAGCGCGCGGAACAGATGGAGCGGGCCCCCGATGGCGGCTCCTTCGATCTTCATCCGGCTCAGGGCGGGGCGCTGCGCCTGGCTGTCCAGCGTGCGCAGATAGGCCGAGTGGACTGCCTGTCGGTACTCCTCGAACCAGGCTTCGCCGCCCGTCGGCCGCACTCCTGTGCTGGGCCGGTCCCGAAGGCCGACCTGGGCGAAGAAGGCCACATCGTCGGAGTGGAACGTCATGTCGACGGCGACGGTAGGGTCACGCCGCGCGTCGACCACCCTGCCCGGAAGCATGCAGTCCTCGATGGGCCGGAACTTTCCGTCGGCGGTACGCACGCGCAGCGTGGAGCCCGGCGCGGCGATCCGCTCCAACACCCGGTGCGCCAGGTGCCGGATCCCGGCCTTGCGGAACAGCTCCCAGAACCGCTGCCATTCGGCGTCCCGGTAGCCGTCGAAGCCCTGGTCGAGGACGCTGACGAAGCGACCTTCGAGGTCCGCCTCGCGGATGCCGAGAACGTTGAGCGCGTGGGCCAACGACGGATCCTGGGCGAGTGCGCCGTCCACATACACGAGGGATTCACGCAGCCCACCCTGGTCCGCACGGCGGAACACCCGGCCGGGCACGGGCGCGACGAGTCCGTGCTCCTCGGTGAGCACGATGTGTGCCTTGCGTGCCTCCTCCGCGTACGGCGAGCCGACTTCGATCATGTTCGCGAGGATCCGGATCGCCACCGCCGAGGCCTCGGCGGTACCGCTTCCCACCAGGGCTTCCAGCCATGTGCGGACATCCGCCCGCTCGTGCCTGGCCGCGTCGAGGATGTGCTCGACCTTTCCGGAACGCAGGGAGTCGGCCTCGACGCTCGGGTGCAGCCAGTTCGAGGGGCGACCGGGGCACTCGTGCCACATCCGCAGCCAACCGGCCGACCTCTTCAGGTCCTTCTTGTCGAACCGGGGGTGGACGCGGAGCTCGGCGGGCGTACGCAGCACGCCCTCCTGGTCGGGCAGCGACGGACGGGTCGCGGCCCGGGCCCAGATCTCCCGGGTCAGGAACTCGTCGGCCCAACTGATCGCCTCCTTGATTCGTCCCGGCAGCAGCGGGAGGTAGGCGGCGGGGTCCTCGGCGGGCGACAGAGCGGGGAGCGAGTCGACGACCAACGCCGCCGACACCTTGATCATCTCCTGGTTGAACGGCGACGAGTCCAGCAGGTTCTGACGGTCCTCGTTCGTCTTCCACGCGCCGTTGAGGATGCCGCTCAACGACATCTCGTACTTGGTCGGGAAGAAGGACCAGAACCTGCCGCGACCACGGATCTGTGAGTTGGCGTACAGGCCCGTCTCCGGGTTCTTCCGCAGGGCGGGAACACCCCAGGAGAGGTCCAGCGAGACCCGGTCATGGAGTTCACCGGCGTCCGCCTGGGCCGCTCGGCCGGGTGTGTGGGTGGTGGTGAACACCCGCCAATGGATGCTGCTGGCCTTCCCTGTCCTCTCCTCGGTCACGGTGTGCAGATCACCGGTCTGTCGAGACGTCAGAACCCGGCGGGCTGCAGGAAGGTGACGACGGTCCTCGAGAACGACCTTCGCGACGTGTGGTGAGAAGAGCTGGAAGCCCACCGGGAACTCGTCACGAGGCTCGCCATGTTCCTTGGCACTCCCACCGTGCATGTCCAACCCCAGCCGGCGGTCCGCCTTCGGGAGCAAGGGCAGGCGTACGACGGTGGTCGCCCAGCCCAGCAGCTCGTGCAGGACGGGGTCGGCGGTGCGCTCGGCCTGCACGTCGAGAGGGCGAGCCATCCGCAGCACGGGGGCGTCGAATTCCGCACCGTATCGCGAGGTTACGCCGGGCACACTCTTGATTTGCTCGTACGACCAGGCGCGGTCGAACCCGAAACTCCCGGTGCTGCTGAAGAATTCCGGTGTGTCGGTCACGACGAGGACGGACTTCACGCCCACACCGAACCTGCCGATCTGCCCGCCGCGCTTCTTCGACATACTCATTCGAAGAATTGTCTCAGCGCCCTCGGGGGTGACAGGATTTCCTTCGTTCGCGCAGTACAGGTGGGTACCGGTGAGGACGACGTGGATTCTTCCGCCGGGCTCGGCCGTGATTTCGTCAGCCGCGTTCTGAACGAGCTCGAAAAGCTGACGATCGCCGTATCCCCCTTGGGTGATGCGACGCTCTCCATTGGCGTGCTCAGCTACGAGACCGGGGTCGACTGCATATGTTTTGAGGACACGGGAAGACTGCTCGACAACGGTTTCAATTACCGGAGAGGACGAATGCGACACGGTCCTGCACTCCTGGGGTGTCAAGGATTCGGGCGGTGGTGTGCGTGAGGGGCCGACTGTCGTCTGGTACAGCCGGCCCACGGGACGTGCGAGAGGTGCCAGAGGGTGCGCAGAATTCCCGCCGTTGGCATGTCTGTGCTGGTGAAGGCGGCAGGCGTATGCTTCGAAGGTCTCCCGCCGCACGGTGGATGCGGAGAAGGTCAGTCCGAGGAAGAGGTGTCGTCGTCCGGCGGTTCGGTACAGTCCCTCAGCTCCGGAAACCTTGCCAGGAATTCCTCCTCGCACGGGTGCCCTCTCAGCAGGTCAGCTGCAGCCTTGGGTTCGATGCTTCCCATGGCGATGGCCGAGTTGAGTGCACTCAAACCACGCTGCGAATCCAAGTCGTGACTGTTGTACTCGTCCATAATCAGGTCCCCCTGTCGCATCGGCCGCGCAGGGGTGCATAAAGGCACAATCGACCCCTCGTGGAAATGGGTGTGAAAATCTCGGGAAAACTTTCCGCTACGAAAAGCAGATTAGCAGGAGCCTGGTCGCCCTGACTAGACGTCAGAACGATGAGGGGGACGCTTGCTTGAGCCTCGATCTGGAGCCGTGAACTCTGCTTCTCGGCCGATTTTGGACACACTTCTGACAGGGCCGCCTGGCGTACTCGAATTTTCGAGCTTCCGGGCGAGACGAGAGCTATGCCGTCCATAAAATCCTATCGGATGACGAACCTGGGGGTCAAGCCAACTGCCCCTCGCTCATTCGGAATTGAACCCTCCGCATGTGTGACTCCGCCCAAAGAGTGGGAAAATCGGGCAATCTAACCCATCGGTCTTGGTGATCCTGGGCTCGGACTCCGATCAACTTTTGGTTGACAGCTTCCATCGCGTCAAATTAGCCTCCTGGTCGGTCGTCAGCGCGTTGCAGGCGGCTCCTAGGGGAAGTGCAGGTGGCACGGTTGGACACAGGCGAAGAGTTCGGGCCCTGGTTGGCCCGTCAGCTCAAGCTCGCGGGGAAGACGCAGGCCGAACTGGCCCAGGAACTCAAGCTGACCCGGGCAGCCATCTCCGCGTGGATCACCGGGAGGTCGACCCCACGCCCGACCGTCATGGTGGAGATCGCCAAGGCGCTCGGCACCGACGTCGGCACGGTGCACACCCGTACCACCGACACCCAGGCCGGTCTGCCGGTCACCTGGTACCACCGACCCGGATACCCGGACGGCGGCCGTGAACTGGGCAACGCCGCGGCCTTCGCCTTCGACGCCGACGTGCAGGTGCTCGCCCGAGAGACGTGCCAGAACAGCCTCGACGAACGTCTCACCCAAAACGGCCGACCTGTCAGGGTCCGCTACACCCTGCACGAGCTGACCGGCGAGACGCTCGACGCCTTCCGTGAGGCGATCCTCTGGAACGACCTCTTCCCGCACTACTCCGCGGTATCGGAGGGGGCGGGAAGCCAGAAGGTCGGCCGGGTCGTGGACGCCGGAGTGCGCGACATGTACGAGAAGGGCCGCCTGGTCCTGCTGCGTGTCGACGACTACAACGCGTCGGGGCTCACCGGAGACGACTACGAGGACGGCAAGTTCGCCGCCGTGGTCAGGCGGCAACTGGAGAGCCTCAAGTCGGGGCACAGCGCGGGTGGTTCGTACGGCTTGGGCAAGGCGACCCTGTGGGCCACGAGCGCCCTGGGACTCGTACTGATCAACTCCACTCTGTCCGAGCCCCATGAGGGACGCACGGAACGACGGGTCATCGGGCGTCTCGAACTGCCCTGGCGCAAGGTGGACGGGGAGTCGTACGCGGGCCCCGCCTGGTTCGGGCGCCCCGATCCCGACTCTCCCGGCGCGAGGGTCGCCCGCTCCTGGTGGGCGGACGAGGAGACTGTCGCTCGACTGCATCTTGCCCGGGAGAGCGACGAACCCGGCACTTCCTTCCTCATCGTCGGCGCGCACGACGTGGCCAGCCTGGAAGAGAACGGGGTCGATGCCGACGACGAGGCGCTGGACGAGGAGAACGCCGAGGACACGCGAGACATCCGCAGGATGCACCGACGCCTGGTCGAGGCGCTGGGCCGCGACTTCTGGGCCGCGATGACCGCTGGGGGCAACCGGCTACCCCTGCTGGAGGTATCGGTCCGTGCCCTTCGCAACGGCGAAGTGGTCGTACCGGAGAAGCAGGTCGACCCGGCCGCCGAGCAGCCCGCACGGACCCGCGCCCTGCGCGCGCACTACGAGGGCACCACCGTGGACAGGCTCGTCGAGGCCGGCCAGGTGGTGGCGCGAAACGTACCGCTGAAGCTACCGCTGTCCGGAGGTGCCAGAGGCACTCTCGGGACACACCAAGCGGTCCTGCTGGTCACCGACCTGGTCAACGACGCCGAGAGCGCAGACGGGGCGAAGAACCAGGTGCATTCGCTACGGGGCAACCGTATGACGGTCAAGACGGCCGGGGTCCCGAACCTGCCGCTCGGCACCAACCCGTTCCAGGCCGTACTGCTCGTGGGCGAGGCAGCCGGCGAAGCCGCGCCCTTCGCGAAGGAGGCGGAGGAGTTCCTGCGTGCGGCAGAACCGCCCGAGCACGATCGATGGGGGCAGACCGAGGAGTTGACCCTGCGGTGGTCACCCTCCGCGTACCGGCGGATCAACGCGCTGACCGCCGAGGTCAACAGTGCGGTGAGGGAACTCGTCGCGCGGCCGAAGCGCGGCAACCGCGAAGGCGGTGAGGCTCTGCGCAAGGCGTTGACGGTGAAGCCCAAGCCCAAGGCCAAGGCGCCTTCCGGGCCGGTGGTTCCGTTCCTGGACGGGCTCGAGGCGACGGTCGGCGACGACGGGGAGTGGCGGATCAGCGCGGAGGTGAGCATCCCGCGTGGTGACGAGATCGTTCCGATGGTGCCGGTCGCCCAACTCGACGTGCGTTCGGGCGGACGCCCGAAACTGGACTGGGCCGAGCTGGTGGCTGTCGAGGGCTGTGAGGTGGAGGACGGAATCCTCCGTTTCGCACCCGGCACCCGTCGCGCGAAGTTCAGAGGATCCACCGACGTGACCAGCCACCCGGTCAGGACCGCGCTCACGCGTCTCGTTCTCGAACTCCGCGCCGGAAAGGGGGAATGAGCGCGTGAAGATCTACCCGTACAAGCGGCTCAACCGGCCGGTCGTCCTCAGGGTGACCTCGGTGTCCCTCAAGCTCGCCGACGGCACCCGCGACCAACTGGAGACCACCGCCTACTCCACCCAGCAGCAGACGGTCGCACTCGGCATCGCCGGCCACACCGACTGGGTGAGCGCCACGGTCGGCCTCTCGGCCACGCTGCCGCCCGGGGCGAACGCGCCGGACGCCGCCTGGTCCGACCTGAAGGTCCTCGCCGTTCTGACGGACGGCGAGACCAATGTCCGCACCTCTGTGCCCCTCGCACGGGACTCGGAGGACGGTCGTGACTGGTCGGGCTCCCTGGACGTGTTCCGAGACGATCACGTGGGTCGGGCCTCCCTCGCCGTGTACGCCGTCGGGACGGTGGACGAGGTGCGCGGTCGGTCGATCGCGGAGACCGACCGGAGCTGGATCGTCGACACAGTCTCTGACGAGCCGGTTCGCGGCCTCCAACTGGACGTTCAGAAAGCCTCGTTCAAGAAGAGTGCCCGGGAGTGGTTGCAGGCGTACGCGGACGCTCCCTGGATAGTGGACACCTCGACCAGAGTTCCCACCGTGTTCGTGAACACGGACGTCGAGGGAGTCATAGGGCTGTTGGACAGCAACGGCTCCGGAGTGGACAGCAAGGTGCGTGACCTCCTGGTCGCCCAGATGGCCACCGATGTCTGGACTGCGGTGTTCCACGGCGCCATCGGTGGTCTGGAGGTCGAACCCGGGGGCGGTCCGGTGTTCCCGACCGACTGGCAGGGCGAGGTGCTGCGGGAGATGCTCCCGGACGTCATCCCCGGCGTGCACGTCGAGGAGGCCCTACGACAGGTGCATCGACGACGCACCGGCGAATCGGGCTGGGTGGAGCTCCAGACCCGCATCCACTATGCGGCGGTGCGCCGTGCAGATGCCTCCAAGGCTCTCGCCTACGCCATCCGCAGTCTGGAACAGATGAACAGGGAGAGCGAGACGTGATCACCGCACCGAGCTACGTTCCGGAGCGCTTGGCGCTGCTCGCCACCTCGGCCGTCGACCCGTTCCTCACCGAGGAACTGCTGAGAGGCGAACAGGTGCACGGTGGCATCGATCTCGCCAAGGTCGTCGAGCCGCTCTCCGAGGACGACGCCAGGTGGTCGGTCGAGCCGATCCAAAGTCTGGTGGAAGACGCCATGTTCAAGTTCCGGGCGGACCGGACCCGAGCCGACGCGTGGCTGGCGCCACGGCTCCATGCCACGCTGCGCCTGACGCGGCGGGAGGCGGCGGACAGGCGGCTGTGGAACCACCTCGCCCTGGCGGTCGCCCCCGACTATGTCGCCTGGCGTCACCTGTCGGAGCCGACAGCGAGCAGGCCGGAAAGGCGCATCGCCGCGGAGCGTTTCCGAGGTCCTGCGGACCGGCAGTGCTTCTCACGGCTCTGGTGGGCCGCTGAGCTCTTCCGGAACGGGCCGGACTACGAGCCGGTCGAGGCAGCCTGCGGAAACCAGGACCTCATCCACACCGTTCTCCGCATGGAGCTGATCGACCACCGCCCCACGGCCCAGGCCCTGGTCCGACTTCTGCAGAACGGACAGATCACCGGCGGGCGGGAGATCAACGGCCTCAGCACCGCGATCAACGCGGCCGGAGCGACGCTGATCTACGACGTCCTCGCGCCGGACGAACCCAGGGACCCCTCACGTCTGCGGGAGTGGATCGCGGAGGCGGGATCGGCGTTGCCCGTCGGGCGACACGAACTTCCGACAGGACCCGACGAGGATCCAGCCCCGGAGGATTCCGTGGCCAAGCTCACCAGCTACTTCGCCGATCTCTTCGAGACGGCCCCGGTCAGAGGCCGAACGTCCCAGGGCTGACCACGACGTGTCACCTGCCGGTGAGCGGGTGTCCTTTCAGACCGCGGTGCCGGTGGATCTCCACCGGTTCCGCGGGCCGGCTCCAGGTCAGGAGCTTCTTGACGGCCCGCTTCATCCTGACCTCGATCTCGTCGTCGCTGAGTTCGGGTTCCAGCACGTGCCGGAGGATGTGCAGGGCGAGCCTGGGCGGCACGGCGTTGCCGATCTGCTGCGACACGTCGTTGCCTCGCCAGGGGTACTCGACGGGAAACGTCTGGAGCACCCCCGCTTCGCCGGGCGTGAAACGGTCGTGCTCGGCAAGATCGTCGTCGGTGCCTTTGTGGACCAGGCGGTTGCGGGACACCTTGCCGGTGATCGTGGCGGAAGGGGCGTCGTGGTCACGTCGACCGCGCGCCTCGGGGTCCCCACCGGTCCCGTAGTTCGAGACGACGGTGTACGCGGGCCGCGTCGGCAGATCCTTCTTGATGACTCGCGCCGCCTTCAGCGCCTTCTCCATGGAGACGCAAGGATCCTTCACGTCCCCCAGGGGGAGAGTCTCCGCGTGGCCGGTCTTCGGCGACTGGACGGAGAGGCCGCCCGGCCGATAACGCTCGTGGGTCGTGGGTACTTTGGTGAGGAGATCGGTGGGGAGCGTGTTCGGGGCAGCGGTCGGATCGAAACGGGCCATCAGCACCGCGCGCCGTCGAGTCTGCGGTACGCCGAACTCCTCGGTGTGCATCAGCTGTCTACCGGTCCTGTAACCGAGGGACGCCAGTACCTTGGCGTACTCCTTCCACACCGGCATCACCGCGGGCACCTGCTCCAGGATCACGGCTTCATAGGGAACCAGGCCAGGTCGCCTGCTCCGCTCGATCACCCACCACAGAGGTTGCAGGACCAAGCCGGTCCGCTCGTCGCCCAACTCCTCGAGCTGGAGCCTGAGCTTGGTGAGTTCTTCGCTCAGATCGCTGAACTCCTTGAGCAGGCCCTTGAGTTCGGCATCGGAAAAATCGAGGATCTGCGGGGTCTTGAGTTGCTTCAGAAGGCCCTTGACCTCGTTCGTCGAGTGTCCGAGGTGTTCCAGCCTGGTTCTCAGGGCCTTGCGCTTCGTGGTCCTGAGCTCCTCGACCTCACGCTTCGCCGCTCTGACTGCCTTGGCCTCGATCTCCTTCCGCCGGAGTTCCTCCGTGATCTTCCGCCAGGTCCGGAAGATCTCGGTCCAGCTCGGGTTCTCTCGGCGCACGACCTTGTGCAACTGCTCGATGTGGCGCACCACTTGGTCCAGCGCCCTGCGGCCCGCCCCGTGCCCGGCGACTGTGAAGGTCTGGCAAGGAGGCCCACCGGTAAGGACCTGAGCATGAGGGAAAAAGGCCGCGCGGTACTGCCGGACATCGCCCTGGAAAGTGTCCATCCCCGCAGCGCTGCGGGTGGCGCATGCTCCCGCGTCCCATTCGATGCCGGTGATCTGATGCCCCAGAACATCTGCCGCCACATCCAGCCCGCCAGGCCCCGCAAAAAGGTCCAAAATGCGGAAACGCGCAGGTGAGGAGTGTTCCTCTTCGATGTGGCTCATGGGTGGGAAGTGTAGCCGGCGTTCGAGAGTGGCGCCTTCAGCAATGCCTCGGCCACCGCTCGTCCCAGTGCCGCGCCCACGGCCGGTGGTGCGGCATTGCCCACCTGGCGGTAGCGGGCGGTCTTGCCGCCGGCGAAATGCCAGTCCTCGGGAAAGCCTTGGAGCAGGGCGGTCTGGTCCACAGTGATCCGCACCAGTCCGTCGTCGCCGAGCGAGGGATCCCATTCGAAGTCGGGACCGGGAGGCTCGTTCCCGAACGACTTGGTGTAGACCCCCATTCGCTGCCACTTGGCCTTCGTGCCGCTGGGGCCGAAGTCCGGTCCTCCATGTGTCTTGGACCCGCCTACCAAGGTCGGCGCCACGCTCGTCGCCTGGGCCGCCCATCGGTCGGCGCCTTGCCAGCCGCAGGAGCGCATCGACGACACCAGCGCCTCGCCGACCGACATGTGCTCCAGGACGGTGGGCCGAGGAGGACGGAAAGCGCTCGACCACTGCTGTTTGAGGGCCACCAGGACGCCTTGTCTGCGGTCCTGAGGGACTCCGAAGTCGGCGGCGTTCACGATGAACCAGGTCAGTTCGTAGCCGAGATGCTCCAGCTCCTCGTGGAGGAAGTCACGTATCGGCGCGAAGGCGTCCTCGTCGACCAGGGTGGGGACGTTCTCGATGATCAACGCACGGGGTTGGACGGCGTGGAGCAGATACGCGGTCGCCTCGATGAGGCGGAGCTCGGTGTCCGACGATCGGCGCGTCACCGTCGCGCTGGACTTCACTCTGGGAAGGCCGGCTGTCAGCAGGTCGACGTCGTACACCTCCGGGTGGTCGACAGGGTCGAATTCGAGGAGATCGGTCTCCAGCACGTTCCACTGCGGCCGGTTGGCCTTGAGTGTGTCGCAGGCGTACCGCTCGACGTCCAGCAGGAGCCGAGGCGTGAATCCCGCCTGTTCCAGGCCCAGTGCCAAGCCGCCCGCCCCCGAGCACACATCGACGAACGTCAAACCGTTCACTGAACCTTCCCCCCAGCTCGTTTTCCCCCGACAACCGCACGTCGCCGCTGCACCGCCCCCGCGATGCTCAGGGCCACGGCTTCGGGAGCCTCATGCTCCCAGAACCGCAGGACCTCCCACCCGGCGGCCACCAGATGCGCGGTGGTTTCCGCGTCACGAGCCATGTTCCGGTCCAGCTTCTGCCGCCACCACTCTGCGTTCGACTTCGGCTGCGTCGCGTGTTCAGGGCAGCCGTGCCAGAAGCAGCCGTCGATCAGGACGGCCAGCCTGACCGACGTGAAGGCCACGTCGATACGGCGCCGGGCCATGCCGGGCACCGGATATTCGACGCGGTAACGCAGCCCGCCGGCGTGGAGCAGACGACGGACCGCCAGCTCGGCGGCGGTGTCTTTGCTGGCTTGCCTGCTCATGCGTGCCGAGACGGCCGGCGACAACGGCTTCATGGTGCTCAAGGCGGCTGCGCCTCACGATCTACGCTCGGACCGGTCGAACTCCGAGTCCGCAGGGCCCGATCTGTCGAGCTGTTGGACTACGGCTGCGGTTCGATTCCATCACAGGGGCGGGGCCGACCGCACCGGGTCCTGGCGACCTTGTCCATGGCCAGCGGCGTTGCCCGGGCGCCGTAGGGCCACTCGCTTCCCGGCGGTGTCGGGAGAAGCGAGCGAGTGGCCCGGGGGTAGGTGGTCCAGGTCGGGTCAGGTGAGGTCGGCTGGTTGTCGGGCGGGGACGACCCCGGTCCGAGGTCTACTCGCCGTGGCACCCCTCGTAAGCCTGCCCCGAGCCGCACCAGCACGCGCTCCCCCTCTGCGGCGGCCAAGCCACAGCCAACCCCCGCGCCGCCAGCGTCGTCGCGTACTGGGGGAGGAGTGTCGTGTCGTCGGGGGACGCGCCCTCCGACGCCGCGAACGCCTCGTACGACGGGACCGTGCCCGTGACGATGCCCAGGTTCGGGGTGCCGGAGGCCGACAGTTCCCGGAGTGAGGCCTCTATCGTCGCCAGGTGTTCCTCGTGGGACGGGTACTCGGCGGTCAGGCCGGGGTAGGCCGACACGAGTTCCGACAGCTCGGCCGCCGGCCAGTGCAGGACCGCCACCGGGAACGGGCGGGACAGGGCCTCCCGGTAGGCGCCCAGTTCCGCTCGCAGGCGGGAGATCTCGGCCTGCAGTTCCGCCGGGTTGTCCGAGCCCAGGGACCAGACGCGTTTCGGGTCGTGGAGTTCGTCCAGGGAGATCGAGGACGAGTGGAGGGTGTCCGCCACGGCGTCCCACTTGTCGTGCGTCGCGCCCAGCATGCGGCGCACCCGGTGGCGGCCGAAGAGCAGCGGGCGCGTCGCGTACGGGGGCTCCTGGACGTCCGTCAGGAGGAGGGTCACGGCGGACGTGAAGGTGTCCAGGGCCGCTTCGAGTTCGTCGTGGGCCTCCAGGGCCTCCGCCACGATCACCCAGGGGGCCGGGTCGCGCGGAGCGGACGCGCGGACTCCGTCGATGATCGCGCGGGCCTCGGCCTCGTGGCCGTACTCCCAGAGGTTGGCGGCTTTCAGCGCGCGTACGAGGTGGGGGTTGTCGAGAGGGGCGGACGACGACAGCAGGCGGTCGTAGAGGGCTGTCGCGGTGGGGCGGTCGCCGGCCAGTTCCCGGTGGGCCGCGGCCTGCAGGAGCAGGTGCTCGGCGTCCTCCGGGTAGAGGTCGGCGGTCCGCTCCAGGCGTGCCGCTTCGGCGTTGTGGTCGACGTTCTCGGCAGGCGTGTCGGGGCGCATGGACGACACCGTACTGCCGATGGGGGGACGGAGGGGGGTGGAGGTGAGGCGCGGGTGGAGGTGGGAGGGGGCAGGCCCTGGGCGCGCTCGCTCCCACCTCCTCCGCGTCTAGATCGTCACCCCGTCGATCTGCAGCGTCTGCACCGCCCCGGCGGCGAACGGGACCGCCACCGACTTGCCGTTCAGGCGGGTGTCCGAGTAGGCGCGGTAGCGGTCGGTGCCGCCCGAGGTGTGGGTGTTCCAGCGGGGGACCAGGCCGTTCGTGCCGCCGGTCACCGTCGTGAAGCCCGAGAGGTTGAAGGTGAAGGTCTGGGCGGTGGTGGCGGTGTTGATCGCCACGATCACCAGGCGCCTCGCCGCCGCGTCGTACGCCGCCGCCGTGTAGCTGGAGCCCGCGTCCAGGATCGTCATGCCGGGGCGGATGTGGCGGCTGAACTGGGCCATCACGTAGTACTTGGTCTGGACCGTGGTGGGCTGCAGCGTGTTCGCGTCGTAGGCGATCATCGCCCAGCCCGCCGTCGGGTCCATGACCTGCCAGTAGACCCAGGCCGTGGGGTGCAGCCAGCGGAAGTCGTAACAGAGGTTGCGGGCGAGGGTCCAGCCCGTGCCGTCGCTGTCGCCCGTCTCCGAGTTCCAGAGTTTCTTGCCCGACGTCGTGACCACGTCCGTGTAGAGGAGGTCGCGGCGGCCGCCCGCGCCCTGGTAGCCGTGTACGTTCACCTGGCTGACCAGGGCTTTCGTCGAGGAGCCGAACGAGGCCCAGGTGGAGCGGGCCGTGTCGTAGTTCGTTTCGTCGGAGGCCGCGATGCGGACCGACGTCAGGCCGCGTGCGTCCAACTCGCTGCGCATGTACGGGAGTACGGCCGCCTGGACCGCCGGGTCCATGTGGCAGCCCTCCTGCGTGCCGGTCGCCGTCCACCAGGAGGCCGCCGGTTCGTTGAAGGGGTCGACCGTCGCGAAGTTCACGCCCCAGTTGTTCTTCGCGTACAGGGCCGTCGCCGCCAGGTGCGAGGCGTGCTGGCGGTAGTTCCAGGTCTGGAGGTTGTTGCCGCCGCCGGAGGCGCCCGAGGGGTTGTGGTTGGAGCACATCCACCACATGGGGGAGTTCGCGAAGAGTTCGGTGGTGGCGCCCCGGGCCACCGCCTTCGTCAGGGCCGCGCGCTGGTTCGCGTCCGCCGTCCAGTCCCAGGCCGAGGAGGCCGGGTTCTCGTTGGTGTAGTCCTGCCAGAAGCCCTCGATCTGCTTGAAGGCGGGGATGTTGGGGGACTCCACCATCGACTCGCCGTTGACCGAGTTCCAACTGCAGGCGCCGAGGTTGTAGCGGGCGATGTTCATGCCCAGGCCGGGCAGGGCGGTGCCGTTGTACGTCGTCGTCTTCGTGGTGAACCACAGGTCGGCGAAGTCGTCCCGGGCGCCGAAGACATTGGCCCACCAGGCGAGCGAGGTGCCCCAGCCCTCCCAGGTGCCGTACTTGGTGGCCGGGTTGATGGCGATCGTCGCGTCCGCGCTCGCCGTGCCGGTGCCGAGGGCGGTGCCGACGACCGCGCCGCCGGCCGCCGCCAGGAGCGCTCTGCGGCCGAAGGCCGCCGGGGGGCCCGGGGTCCTTTCGGGCGTCGGGGACTCCGCCGTGGGTCTCGGCCGGTCGTTCGTGGGGTCGGGGGATGCAGTCATGTCAGCTCCGGGGGATGCGGGTGCCGCGGGGAGGGGAAGGAGACGGACGGGGAGCGGTCGCCTTCCGAACTGCCGAGTGGGGACATCGGAAGAGTCAGGGGTGAGTGGTGAGGTTGTCGAGAGGTGTGACAGCGCTTTCTGCTATTTCTTTCAGGGGTTGTGAGAAGGGGAGATGAAAGTCCCCGGGGCGGTGTCGGGCCGCGTTCGTCCGCTCTGGGTCGCCGCGGAGTGCGCCGTCACCCTCGGGCTCGTCCTCCTCCTCTTCGTCGCCCATCAGCTGTGGTGGACCAACCGGCAGGCCCAGCAGGGAGCGGCCCGGGAGGTGGCCGCGCTGGAGCGGGCGTGGGCGCGGGGAGCCGCCGTGGGCCCGGGGTCCGACGGGGCCCACGCCGTCCTCGTCATCCCCCGTCTCCGGCTCCGCGCGCCCGTCGTCGAAGGGGTCGGCCGGGCGGAGGTCCTCGACAAGGGGTACGTCGGGCACTACCCGGGGACCGCGCGGCCGGGGCGGCCCGGCAACCTCGCGCTCGCCGGGCACCGCACCACCCACGGCGAGCCCTTCCGCCACCTCGACCGGCTCGAAGTCGGCGACGAGGTCCGCGTCGAGACGCGTGACGCGGTCCACACCTACGTCGTCGACAGCACGCTGCCGCAGACCGCGCCCGGCGACGGCGGGGTCCTGCGGCCCGTCCCGCGCAGCGACGTGCGGCCGTCGTACGGGTATCGCGAGCGCGGCCACTACCTCACGCTCACCACCTGCACGCCCGCGTACACCTCCACGTACCGGCTCGTGGTCTGGGGGAAGCTGCGCTCGGTGCGCCTCAGATGAGAGCATGTGTGCGAGTGCCGTCGTCCGACGGCCCGCAGCCACACACCGGACTGGTCGGGGAGGGGAAGCCGTGATCCGTCGCTGGGTCGGCCTTCGCCCCGCCGCGATGCTGCTGCTGCTCCTCTTCGAGGTCGCCGTCCTCGACACCGGCACGCTCTCCGCCGCCGTCGCCTTCGCCGCGACCGCCGCGGCCGGCTCCGCGTTCGCCGCCTGCGCGCTGATCGCCTCGCGCTGCGCGCCCGTCGTACCGCGTACGCGCGTCCGTACGGCCATCCGGGACCGTGAGCGACGTACGGCGTTCCTGCCCCAACGCGATCCCGACGCACGCGGGCGTACGCGCCCTCGCGCGCCCGGACGCGCCCTCCTGACGGCCACCGCGTAGGGCACCCCGAGTCACACCGCCTCCACTTTCACTTTCACTTCCTCCGGCTGAGATCTCTCTCCGCCGGCTGAGGCCTGTGCTCCGCACGCGGGCCGTCGCGCCGAGTCCGGTCATCCGACCCCTGCTCACCGGCACGACGAGACCCCTGGAGGGCTCACACCCATGTCCGTTTTCGCCGACCTTGTCGCGCACCTCGCCGATCTGCTGCACCCGCTGTTCCACGCCTCCGCGACCGCCGTCGCGATCGTCCTGTTCACGGCGCTCGTACGACTGCTCGTGCACCCCCTGTCGCGGGCGGCGGCGCGCGGGCAGCGCGCGCGGGTCGCGTTGCAGCCGCAGATCGCGGAGCTGCGGAAGAAGCACGCGAAGAACCCCGAGAAGCTGCAGAAGGCACTGCTGGAGCTGCACACGAAGGAGAAGGTGTCACCGCTGTCCGGCTGCCTGCCCAGCCTCTGCCAGCTGCCGGCCTTCTTCCTGCTCTACCACCTGTTCTCCAACACCACGATCGGCGGCGACACCAACGCCCTCCTCACCCACCGGCTCTTCGCCGCCCCGCTCGGCGACCGCTGGTTCGACGCGCTCGGCGAGGGCGGGATGTTCGGGCCGCAGGGTCTCGTCTACGTGGGGTTGTTCGTGATCGTCGCCGCTGTCGCGACCTTCAACTTCTGGCGTACGAAGCGGATGCTGGCGGCGGGTACGGCGGGGATGCCCGCCGTGTCGGACGAGCAGCTGCCCGGGATGGCGGCGGGGATGGGGGCGGTCAGCAAGTTCATGCCGTTCATGTCCTTCTTCACCCTGGTCAGCGTGGCGGTGGTGCCACTGGCGGCCGCGCTGTACGTGGTGACCAGCACGACGTGGAGCGCGGTGGAGCGGGCGCTGCTCTATCCCCTGCCCTCCGCCGGGGACGCCCCCGGTACGTCGACGGCGGCCGCCACTCGGTAGGCCGGCGAGCCTGGACGGTGGTGGTGGCGTGGCGGTGGCGGTGGCGCGACGGAGGGGGCGGTGGCGACGGCGCGGCTCGGGCCGAGGGCCGGGCGACCGGTTCACGGTCGCCCGGACGGTCGCCCGGTTCACGGTCGCCCGGTTCACGGTCCAGTCCGTGAACCGGCTCTTGCGGAGTGGACCGTGACCTTGGACGATCGACCAGTCCTCCGATGGCTGCACCCATCGGTCGGGCGCGGCGGACGATCGAGGGAGAGACGACCATGAAGCTGCTGCGAGTCGGTACGGCGGGTGCGGAGCGGCCCGCGCTGCTCGACGCCGAGGGGGTCCTGCGGGACCTCTCGGAGGTCGTGCCGGACATCGACGGCGCGCTGCTCGCGGACGAGGCGGCGCTCGGGCGGGTACGCGAGGCGGCCGAGGCCGGTTCGCTGCCCGTCCTGGACACGGCGGGGCTGCGGATCGGGCCGCCGCTCGCCCGGATCGGCAAGATCGTCTGCATCGGGCTCAACTACCACGACCACGCGCGCGAGACGGGTGCCGAGCCGCCCGCCGAGCCGGTGATCTTCTTCAAGGCGGCGGACACGGTCGTCGGCCCCCACGACACGGTGCTCGTGCCGCGCGGGTCGACGAAGACCGACTGGGAGGTCGAACTCGCCGTCGTCATCGGGCGCACCGCGCGGTACGTCGAGTCGCGTGAGGCGGCCCTGGAGCACGTCGCCGGGTACGCCGTCTCCCACGACGTGTCCGAGCGGGAGTTCCAGCTGGAACGCGGGGGGACGTGGGACAAGGGCAAGAACTGCGAGACGTTCAACCCGTTGGGCCCGTGGCTGGTGACCGCCGACGAGGTGCCGGACCCGCAGAAGCTGGGGCTTCGGCTGTGGGTCAACGGAGAGTTGAAGCAGGACGGCACGACCGGGGAGCAGATCTTCGCGGTGAGTGAAGTCGTGCGGTACGTCAGCCAGTTCATGACGCTGTACCCCGGGGACGTCATCAATACGGGGACGCCGGCGGGCGTGGCGCTGGGGGAGCCCGAGCCGAAGCCGTTCCTGAAGGCCGGGGACGTCGTGGAACTGGAGATCGACGGGCTCGGGCGGCAACGGCAGGAGTTCAGGAACGCGTGAGGGGCGGGGGACTGCGGTTCGTCGGCGGCCGCGGGTTCGGTGTGGCTCGTCGCGTCGCGCAGTCCCCCGCGCCCCTTGGGGGCCGGGCGGTTACATGGCGCCCTTGAAGCGTTCCAGGGCCTCCACCACCATCGCGTGGTCCTCCAGTTGGGGGAGACCTGAGACCGTTACCGTGCCGATCACGCCTGCTCCCTCGACCGCCAGGGGGAAGGAACCGCCGTGCGCGGCGTACCGGTCGGGGTCCAGGCGCGAGGAGTCCTCGAAGGTCGTGCCCTTGGCGCGGAAGCGGGCACCGACGAGGTAGGAGGAGCCGGCGTAGCGCTCCACGACCCGTCGTTTGCGGTCGATCCAGGCGTCGTTGTCCGCGGTCGAGCCGGGGAGGGCCGCGTGGAAGAGCTGCTGGGGGCCGCGGCGGATGTCGACGGCCACGGGGGCGTTCCGCTCGCGGGCCAGCTCCACGAGCAGGGAGCCCAGGGCCCAGGCGTCCTCGTGGGTGAAGCGGGGGAGCACCAAGTGGCGCTCCTGGGCTTCCAGTTCCTCGATGGTCGGGGTGACTGGGGTGACTTGGGTGGCCGGGAACGTCGGGGCGACTGGGGCGGGCGAGGCGTCCATCTCGTCCGTGGGGGGTATCGCGTCCGTGGTGGGTAGCGCGTCGTCGGTCGTCACAGCCGCACCGCCAGGCCCTCGCTCGCCGACTTCCGGGCCGCCTCCAGCACGTCCAGCGCGGCGGCGGCCTCGTGCGCCGTGACCGGGTTGGCGCCCGTGCCGCGCAGGGCGGCGGCCACGGCCGTGTAGTACGCGGGGTAGTCACCGGGGCGGGTCGGGACGGGGCGGCCGCCGCCGGTCAGGGGGGAGTCGCCGGCGCCGACACGGCCCCAGAGGTCCTCGGGCTCCTGGCCCCAGGGGGCGCCGGGGGTGGGGCGCTCGCCCTCGCGGAGGGCCGCTTCCTGAGGGTCGAGGCCGTACTTGACGTAGCCCGCCTCGGAGCCCAGCACGCGGAAGCGCGGGCCGAGTTGGGGGGTGACGGCGGAGGCGTAGAAGTGGGAGCGGACGCCGTTCGCGTGCGTCACGGCGATGAAGGTGTCGTCGTCCGTCTCGGCGCCGGGGCGGCGCAGGTCGGACTCGGCGTACACCAGGGTGGCGGGGCCGAAGAGGGTGAGGGCCTGGTCCACGACGTGGCTGCCCAGGTCGTAGAGGAGACCTCCGATCTCTGCGGGGTCGCCGGACTCGCGCCAGCCACCCTTCAGTTGGGGGCGCCAGCGTTCGAAGCGGGACTCGAAGCGGCGGACCTCGCCCAGTTCGCCGTCGGCGAGGAGGCCGCGGAGGGTCAGGAAATCGTTGTCCCAGCGGCGGTTCTGGAAGACGGACAGGAGCAGGCCGCGCGAGTCCGCGAGGGCGGCCAGCTCGCGCGCCTCTGCCGCCGTACCGGCCACGGGCTTGTCGACGACGACCGCGAGGCCCGCCTCCAGGGCGGCGGTGGCGACCGGGACGTGCGTCTTGTTCGGGGAGGCGACGACGACCAGGTCCAGCTCGTCCGCCCGGGCCCACAGCTCGTCCGCCGTGGCCGCGAACCGTACGTCCGGGAACTCGGCGCGGGCCTGTGCCTGTCGCTCCGGGTTCGACGTGACGACCGTGTCGAGGGCCAGGCCCTCCGTCGCGGCGATCAGCGGGGCGTGGAAGACGGAGCCGGCGAGGCCGTAGCCGACGACGGCGACGCGGAAGGGCCTGTCTGTGCTGGTGCCTGTCATGACACCCACTTAAGCAACGCTGTTGCCAAAGTGCAAGCGCGAGGGACAATGGGGGTGTGGACGGCAAAGGGATCGGTGACGGGTTCGGCGACGGCGGCGGCAACGGCGACGGCATCGGTCGAGGGCGCGAGAACGGTGACGGGAACGGCGGCGGTAATGGCGTTGGGAACGGCGTCGGTAATGGGAACGGGAACGGCGTCGGCAGTGGGGCCGGTAACGGGAGCGGGAACGGGGTCGGCCTCGGGCGTACCCCCGGGGTGGCCGGGGTGAATCTGCTCGCGCTGCGCAGTCACAACGGGGCGGTGGTTCTGGATCTGCTGCGCAGGGCCGGGGCGGCCGGGATAAGCCGGCTGGAGCTGGCCGATCGGACCGGGCTCACGCCGCAGGCAGTCAGCAAGATCACTGCCAGGCTGCGCGCGGACGGGCTGGTGACGGAGGCGGGGTACCGGGCATCCACCGGCGGCAAGCCGCGCACCGTACTGCGGCTCGTGCCCGACGCCGGGCACGCGGTCGGCCTCCACCTCGACCGCGACGAGCTGAGGGCCGTGCTCTGCGATCTGACCGGCGCGGTGGTCGCCCGGCGACAGGCCCCGCTGGACCTGGGTGCCGGGGCGGACAACGTGGTCGAGGGCGCGGCGCGCGAGGTGGAGGCGCTGTTGGCCGCAGCGAGTGAAGGGCCGGGTGGGGCGAGCGCCGGTTATCGGGGCGGTACCGGGGGCGGTGCGGTTCCCCGGCCCGGGTACGGGGCGGGCTACGGGTCCGAGTCGTTCGAGTCAGGTGGCGGTGCTGGTGGCGGTGGCAGTGGCGGTGCCGGTCCCGACGCGACTTCCGCCGCCGACGCGGCTTCCGCCCCCGAGCCTCACCGGCCCCCTCTCCTCCCCGTCCTCGGTGTCGGAGTCGCCCTGCCCGGGCCTCTCGATCATCTGCACGGTGTGCTGCACCGGGTCACCGGGTTCCCCGAGTGGGACGGGTTTCCGTTGCGGGCGGCGCTGGCGCGGCGGCTGGGGGTGCCGGTGGTGGTGGACAAGGACACCAACGCGGCGGCCCTGGGGCTCGCGGCGACCGCGGGGGCGCACGGGTCCTTCGCCTACCTCCACCTCGGTACGGGACTGGGCGCCGGGCTCGTGATCAACGGGGCCGTCCACCGGGGTGCCCGGACCCGGGCCGGGGAGTTCGGGCACCAGGTCGTCCAGCTGGACGGGCCGCTGTGCGAGTGCGGGAACCGGGGGTGCGTCGAGGCGCTGTGCCTCGCCGCGGTGGCGCGGGGGGACGTGGAGGAGGCGGCGCGCGTGCTCGGGACGGCGGTCGCCAACCTCGTGGGGCTCCTCGACATCGAGCTCGTGCTGCTGGGCGGGCGCACGATCGAGGCCCGGCCCGAGGTGTTCGTGCGGGGCGTCGGGTTCGTGCTCGACGAGTGGGCTCGGCTGCAGGGGGAGGATCCGGCTGTGCCGGTGCGCATTGCCGGGGGTGGGGCGTCGGGGGTGGCGGAGGGGGCGGCTCAGTTGCTGCTCGCGCCGTTGTTCGGGCGGGAGGACGGGTGAGATGGGGGCGGGGCCCGGGGGCCCCGGGAGCCCCGGTGGGCGGGGGCGCCGGTGCGCGGGGGCGCCGGGTCGGTGGGCGGCTGCGGGTTGTGTGGGGTTGCTCGCGCAGTTCCCCGCGCCCCTAAAAGATGGGGCGGGCCCCGGCCTTGAGGTGGCCCCGGTTTTGCGCGCACTTGAGAGCCAGGCATGCTCAGGCTGCACGCTTCCCGCGCGGCTGAGAGCGATGCACGGTGCCCGCCGCCCCCTGAGACCGGTCGTCCCCCGTGTCCTGAGCGAGTCGGCGGCTGCGCTGATCGAGCGGAGATTGCGGCCTGATCCCATGGCCCCGGGGCGTGGCGGGGCTTCCCCGCGCGGGTGAGTGGCATGGTCATGTGTTCATGCGACTGTGTACGTGCCTGACCCTTGCCCTAGCCGCCGCAGGCGCGCTCGTCAGTGGTCCCGCGGCGGCGGCGCCCGCGCCCGAGGCGGACCCGCGGCGGCCCAGTTGCGTGGGTGACGACAGCGGCGCCTTCCCCATCCGGACCCGTATCCGCGGCGGCCCCCCCACCTACGTCGCCGGCGGCGGCTTCCACACCTGGGCGGTGGAGCTCACCAACACCACCTCCCGGACCTGCGGGAACATCCACCCGGTGGTCGTGCTGGTCGACGACGCGCGCACCCTGAAGCGGACACAGCCGCAGCTGGAGTTCTACGACGACGCCGAGGACACCACCTCCCGGCCGGTGACCTTCGAACGGACCGACGCGGACGAACTGGTCGGCGTGCTCGGCGGGGACGGTGACGGCGGCGGAACCGGCTTCACCGTGCCGCCCGGCCGCACCCTCGCCGTCAAGGTCCGCCTCTCCCTCACCTCCGACGCGGCCGTGCCGAACGAGGTCGTGGCGAAGGCGGCCGTGGTCGAGCGACGTGGTGACGACGGCGCGTGGGTGGGGGAGTCGAACGACTACCGCTTCCGGATCACCGACGGGGAGGACGGGGAGGACGGGGAGGAGGAGGGGGCGGAGGCCGACCAGGACGGCGGCGGCGCGGCGAAGGAAGGCGGTGGCGCGGTGAAAGAGGGCGGTGGCGCGGCGAAGGAGGGCGGCGGCGAGGCGAAAGACGGCGGTGGCGCGGCGAAAGAGGGCGGCGGCGCGGCCGTACCCGCCGAGCGGCGGCCGTACCCCGACGAACTGGCCGCCTCGGGCATGCGCGCCGCCCTCCCCTACGTGACCGGCCTCCTGCTCCTGGCCGTCGGCGGCCTCCTGACGGCGACGGTCCGCAGACGAGCCCGTTGACCGCCACGCCGCCCCCTGCCCCCTGGCCCCCGCCCCCCACACCCCCGCTGACCTGAAGCAACCCCGGTCTCAGCGGCCAAGATCGGCCTCCTCTTTTCGGCCAGGGCTCACTAGGGTGGGGCGGACCCCGACGTACGGATGTACGGACGTACGGCAGGTATCGACAGAGGCCGGCAGGAGATCGCACATGGCAGAGCGCAAGCCCATCGAGTCGTGGCTCACCGACATGGACGGGGTGCTCATCCATGAGGGCGTGCCGATTCCCGGCGCCGACGCCTTCATAAAGAAGCTCCGCGACTCCGGCCGCCCCTTCCTGGTGCTCACCAACAACTCGATCTACACCCCGCGCGACCTGCACGCCCGTCTCTCTCGCATGGGCCTGGACGTGCCCGTGGAGAACATCTGGACCTCCGCCCTGGCGACCGCCCAGTTCCTGGACGACCAGCGGCCCGGCGGCACGGCGTACGTCATCGGCGAGGCGGGCCTGACGACCGCGCTGCACGACATCGGGTACGTCCTCACCGACCACGAGCCCGACTACGTGGTCCTCGGCGAGACCCGCACCTACTCCTTCGAGGCCATGACGAAGGCGGTTCGGCTGATCAACGACGGAGCCCGGTTCATCGCCACCAACCCGGACGAGACCGGCCCCTCGGCCGAGGGCGCGCTGCCCGCGACCGGAGCGGTGGCCGCGCTGATCACCAAGGCGACCGGGAAGAAGCCCTACTTCGCGGGCAAGCCCAATCCCCTGATGATGCGCACCGGCCTGAACACGATCGGCGCGCACTCCGAGACCAGCGCGATGATCGGCGACCGTATGGACACGGACGTCCTCGCGGGCATCGAGGCCGGGATGGAGACCTTCCTCGTTCTCACCGGTCTGACGACCCCCGAGCAGATCGAGAAGTTCCCCTACCGCCCCTCGACGGTCGTGAACTCGATCGCGGATCTCGTGGACCGCGTCTGATCCTCGGGCGGGGCCGCCGAGTCGCTCGGCCCGGATAAACCCCCTGACACCCGTACGGAGCAGCAGGGGCGCCTCCCCGGATGCGTCCCGGCGTCCGCCGGGGGAGTCTCGGGTGTGTCTGGAGGTTCACCATGGGCTCAGTACGAGTCACTCTCTGTGCCGGAGCGGTGGTCGCGACGGCGCTGGCCGCGTGGGCGCCCTCGGCTCACGCGACGGACTCGGGGAACGTCTCGGGGAACGTCTCGGTGGTGCCGGCCTCACCGGTCCCCGGCACCGACATCCAGGTGCGGGCCAGGGGCTGCGGCGGGAGGACGGGAACGGCCGCCTCGACCGCGTTCGTCACGGACGCGCGGCTCACCCAGATCACCGGCAGGACCCCCGGCACGCTCGCCGGGGAGACCCGCGTCCGCTCCTCGCTCGATCCCGGCACCTACGAGGTACGGGTCACCTGCGACGGCAGGCAGGACAAGATCACGAGCGCGATCAGGGTCGGCGGCGGGAAGCCCACGACGGGCACGAGACCCCCGAAGGGTACGAAACCCCCGACGGCCATGCCGTCGCGATCCGGCCCGTCGCGATCCGGCCCGGTGCGAACCGGCCCGGCGCGGCCCGGCCCGGCGTCGACCGAATCGCAGTCGACCGAATCGCCGCCGTCGGCCGAACCGTCGGCCGAGCGGCCGGCCGGCGAGCGACCGGTGGGCGAGCGGTCGGTGGGCGAGCGGTCGGCCGACCGGCGGCCCTCGTCCCCCTCCTCCCCGGTCGCCCCCGTCCGCGCGGGCGGCGGCGGAGCGGCGGCCCAGCTCGCGGCGGCCGATCCGGTGGACGCGCGGGGTTCGGACGACCCGGCCAACTCCACGGACGACGCCCGGCACACCGGTCCCGGCGCCCGCCACGCGGTGGTCGGCCTGGTCCTCGCCGGGGTCGCGGCGGTGGCGGTCGTGGCGCGTGGCGCGCGCCGGGGCCGCGATCGCCGCACGGAGTAGGGGGTCACCGTGTACGGACGGGACCATCTCGACAAGATCAGCGGCAACGCCGGCGGCAACGACAAAGACAAAGACAACGACAACGGTGGCGAAGGCCGGTTCGGCGGCGGGACCGGCGGCGGGACCGGTCGCGTCATCGCCGGTGTCGCGTGGGCCGTGCTGCTGCTCGGGCTGTGGCTGTGGGGCCGCGAGGTCACCGGCGTACGGCCGGGCACCTCCGCGCCGACGACCGGTGACGTGGCCGCCGTGGGGCGGCCCGCCCAGGCCGAACTGCCGCCCGCCGCCGAGCCGTTGAGCGGTGCGCGGCCGCAGCGGCTGGACATCCCCTCGATGGGCGTGCAGGCGCCGGTGGTGGCACGCGGCCTCGACCGGGACGGGGCGGTCGAACCGCCGTCCTACGCCCAGCCGGGCGTCGTCGGCTGGTACGCCGGCGGTGCGCGTCCCGGCGCGACGGGTGCCGCGTTGTTCGTCGGGCACGTCGACACCGAGACCAGGCCGGCCGTCTTCTACAAGCTGAGCGCGCTGCGCGTCGGCGAGAAGATCCGGGTGGCCCGCAGCGACGGCCGGATGGCCGAGTTCACCGTGGACGACGTCCAGGTCATGGGCCGCGACGAGTTCGACGCCCGACAGGCCTACGGCGTACGGCAGTCCGGGCGCGCCGAACTCCGACTCGTCACCTGCGGCGGCACCTTCGACAAGGCGAGCCGCACCTACACGGCGAATGTCGTCGTCAACGCCTACCTGAGCGGAACGGGACCCTGACCGACGCAGTGCCTTGCGAGCCCAACCGAACTCCGGTCGTACGCAAGGGACTTTGACCTGAAAGTGACCAACGCGGCGGCCTCGGTGGTACGCCCCCCCGGCACCGCGTGCACCGCGTGCACCGCGTGCTCCCGGCCCGGTCGGCGACCCGCTCCCCCCGGGGCCGCCGACCGGGCCGGTCCTCGACCGCGAGTGCTCGGGCCGCGGGAGTGACCCGGCGCCGGCGCGGGAGGTCCAGGGGTGAGGAGCCCTCGGAGGGGGTGACGGGCCGGTGGCGTGGGCCGTTCGACTGCGACTCTGGAGCGGGGGGACGTCACCGGCCAGAGGTTGTTTGACGCCAAGTCGACAGGCCGTGACTCTCTGTCATGGGGACAGGTGGTGGCGGTGCGGGGGTGTTCAGGGCCCTGCCTGCCCGGGTGTTGGCGCTCGGCGGGTGGTGATGACCTCGTGGGCGAGGCGGGACTTATGTCAGGATTGGGGCTTACGACACGGTGCACCCAAGGGGGAGTTGGATGTACGGCAGCAGGGGGGCCGGGTTTCGGGCGTCCGTGGCGGTGGTGGGGATGGCGTTACTGATCGCCGGCTGTTCCGGGGGGGACGACGGTGACGGCGAGAAGGACCGAGCCTCCGGTTCCGGCATCACCCAACAGCCGAACGGCACGGACCCGTTCTGGGTCAATCCGGAGGGGAACGCGGCGGCGCAGGTCGCCGCCTACGAGAAGGCCGGCAAGGACAAGGACGCCAAGCTGATCCGCAGGATCGCCGAGCAGCCGACCGGCGAGTGGATAGGCCCGGAGAACCCGGAGCAGGAGGCCAAGGGCTTCACCGAGGCCGCGGAGAAGGCCGACCGGGACGCGGTCCTCGTCCTCTACAACATCCCGCACCGCGACTGCGGCCAGTACTCCGGCGGCGGCGCGGCCGACGGGGACGCGTACCGGGCGTGGATCGACGGCGTGGCCCGGGGCATCGGGGACCGTCCGGCCACGATCGTCCTGGAGCCCGACGCCGTGCTCCACGTGGTGGACGGGTGTACGCCGGAGGAGTTCCACGAGGAGCGGTACGACCTGTTGAAGGGCGCGATCGAGACGCTGGGCGCGCTGAAGAACACGAAGGTGTACCTGGACGCGGGCAACGCCGGCTGGGGCGACCCCGACGAGATCTACGACCCCCTCAAGTGGGCGGGCGTCGAACAGGCCGACGGCTTCGCCGTCAACGTCTCGAACTTCTACACCACCGAGGACTCCATCGCGTACGGCAAGCAGCTCTCCTCGAAGATCGGGGACAAGCCCTTCGTCATCGACACCAGCCGCAACGGCAACGGCCCCTGGAGCGAGGGCGACGAGGACGAACGCTGGTGCAACCCGCCGGGGCGGGCCCTCGGGGAGACCCCGACGACGAAGACCGCGGACCCTCTCGTGGACGCGTATCTCTGGGTCAAGCGCCCGGGAGAGTCGGACGGGGAATGCAAGGGCGGGCCGAAGGCGGGGGAGTGGTGGCCGGAATACGCGCTGGATCTGGCCAGGGCGTCCGGATGACGATGGTGGCCCACGGACTTAGGCATGCCTATGCTGACCGTTAACGCTGTTGTCATAGACCGGTCACGGATAGTGGGCTAAGGTTTCTTCAAGATCACGGATGGGCGCCTCGGGCGCCGTCCGTGACGCAAGGGCAACACGGTTGCCGCCAACGGGGGAAGGGGAAAGGCGTGCACGTCACGCGTGCGGTTGCCGCACCGAGGGAATGCCGCTCCGGGCCATCGGGGGCCTCGGTCCGCGAGCAGACGGACTATCACTTAGCCTCAGTCGTCGCCCTGTCGGCAGGGCGGACGGAACTCCGTCTTCGTCGCGGTGATCACCCCTCGACCTCTCGCCCGACGTCGGCGACCCGTCTCGTCCGGGAAGGCCCTTCCGCCGCCGCCCGGACCGGTTCCTGTCCGTCCGGGCGATGTCGGGCGCACCTCCGGCTCTGTCGTGCCGGTCCACTCTCCGGTGCGCCGGGCGCCATCGACGGCTGAGACCGCGCCCTTCTGACCTCTGAAGCGGAGGGGGCAACGGCACTCCGTCGGCGCACCCGCTCCGGATCACCTTCGCGCCACCTCCACGTCACGTCCTACGACGACCATGCGCGCAATCTTGGCATGCCCATGTCCGAAAACGGTCCATGGGAGTCCACAGTCATGCCCATGCCGCGTCCGGGGCGTCGCAGCCGTGCCGTGGAGGCAGCCATCGCACGCACTCGTACCACCTCCGTCACGTTCAACCCGTTTCCGAAGGTGCTCGATGATCTTTCGTAATGCGTATGACCTGGTACTCGACGACCTCTTCCTCGACCTGAGCGGCTTCATCGGCGAGGTCGACCTCACGCTCAAGATCGAAGGACTCAACCCCGCCGGGTCCATCAAACTGAAGGCGGCCGTGGGCCTGCTGGAGGACCTGGAGAACCGCGGCGTACTCAAGCCCGGCGGCCGGGTCATCGAGTCGTCCTCCGGCAACCTCGGTATCGCGCTCAGCTCGGTCTGCGCGGCCCGCGGTTACCGGTTCACCTGCGTCGCGGACCCCAACACCGCGACCATGAGCATCCGTCTGATGCGGGCGTACGGCGCCGAGGTCGTCGTCGTCGACCGCAGGGACGCCAACGGCGGCTTCCTCCAGTCCCGGATCGACCACATCCACGCCCGGCTGCGCGAGGACCCGGGCCTGGTGTGGCCCAACCAGTACGCCAACGAGGCCAACCCGCGCGCCCATTACCGGCGCACCGCCCCCGCCCTGCTCAAGGAGCGCGAGGTCGACGTGCTCTTCGTGGGCGCCGGCACCACCGGCACGCTCATGGGCTGCGCCGAGTACTTCCGCGAGTACTCGCCCGAGACCCGTGTCGTCGCCGTCGACACGGTCGGCTCGGTCACCTTCGACTCTCCTCCCGCCCGACGGCACATCCCCGGCCTGGGCACGAGCCGGCGTCCGGAGATCTTCCGTGACGGGCTCGTCGACGAGGTCGTCATGGTGCCGGAGTCCGAGGCCGTGCGCATGTGCCGACGGCTGGCGACCGGACGGGGCGTCCTCGCCGGCGGCTCCACCGGTTCGGTGCTCGCCGCCGTCGCGGCCAGACGTCACGACATCCCCCGGGGCGCGTCGGTGGTCGCCATCAGCCCGGACCTCGGCGAGCGCTACCTCGACACGATCTACGACGACGCCTGGGTCGACGAGCGCTTCGGTGCCGTCGACGACTGACCGGGAGGACGGCGTCGCCTCACCGTCGCGTGGCCTCACCGTCGCGTGGCTCGCGGCTCTGTCGCCCCGCGGCTCCGTCGCCCCATCAGCCCACGGCGTCCTCGCCCTCTCGCGCAACCTGACCAGCAGTTGAAGGAGTCACCATGTTCGAATTTGATGTCGTCGGCGGCCGTACGGTCCAGGACATCGTCCGGGACAGCCGCCAGGACATCGTCCGGGTCGTGCGCGACACCTATCTCGCCCACCACGCCGGCCGTTCCGTGAACCCGGACAGCTACTTCCTCCGCTTCCCCGAGAAGCCGGGGGACCGGATCATCGCCCTGCCCGCCTACCTCGACGGCGAGCGCGAGGTCGCCGGCATCAAGTGGATCGCGAGCTTCCCGGCCAACATCGAGCGCGGCATACCCCGGGCCTCGGCCACCCTCGTCCTGAACGACGCCACGACCGGCTACCCGTTCGCGCTGCTGGAGGCCTCGCAGATCAGCGCCGCCCGCACGGCCGCGTCGGCCGTCCTCGCGGCGAACGTCCTCGCCGAGGGACGCCGGGGCGGCCGGCTCGCGGTCGTGGGCGCGGGCATCATCGCCCGCAACATCCTGGAGTTCTTCCACGCCGAGCAGTGGTCGTTCGAACAGGTGGCGGTGCACGACCTGAGCCAGGAGTACGGCAGCGCGCTGGCGGCCCACGCCACCGAGCGGCTCCAGTACCCGGCGTCCTACGCCGGCACCCTCCAGGAAGCCGTGTCCGGCGCCGACCTGGTCGTCTTCGCGACCACGGCCGGGGAGCCGTACGTCCTCGACACCGACGCCTTCGCCCCCGGGCAGATCGTCCTCAACATCTCCCTGCGGGACATCGGACCCGAGATCATCGCCGACTCCTACAACGTGCTGGACGACGTCGACCACTGCCTCAAGGCCGACACCTCACCTCATCTGGCCGAACAGAAGTACGGCAACCGGGACTTCATCACCGGCACCCTCGCCGAGGTGATCAACGGGGAGGCCACGGTCGGCACGGACAAGCCGGTCATCTTCTCCCCCTTCGGCCTGGGCGTCCTGGACCTCGCCGTGGGGCTCGAAGTGCACCGCGTGGCCGCCGAGTCCGGCCGCGTCACCGCCATCGCCGACTTCTTCGGGGAGACCGAGCGGTGGTGACGACTTCCTCCCGGACAACTCCCTTGCAGGCAGAGCCCGTTCAGACGACGGCGGTTCGGACGACGGCGGTTCGGACGACGCCGGTTCGGCAGACCCCGGTCACGGGCACCATCGGCATCATCGGGCTCGGCTCGCGCGGCATCGGTGTCCTCGAACGCCTCGTCACCCTCGCCGCCCGGCCGGACCGGGCGGGCCGCCGGCTCGTGGTCGAGGTGATCGACCCCGACGGCAGCGGCGTCGGCATCCACGCCGTGGACCAGCCCGACCACCTGCTGCTCAACACCGTCTGCGCCCAGGTGAGCCTCTTCCCCGAAGAGGCCACGGTGGGCGCGGCCGTCGGTGACCGAGGCCCCGACCTCTACGAGTGGGTGACGGCCCGCGGTCTGAAGGTGGCCGAGGACGGCCACACGCTCGGCGCCGAGGGCCGGCCGGTGCGCCCGGACGACTTCCTGCCCCGGCGGGTGCTCGGCGAGTACCTCCGCTGGTTCCTGCGGCGCCTCCTCGACCGCGTCCCCCAGAACGTGGAGATACGGTTCCACCGCGCCACGGCGACCAGCCTGTCCGCCGGCCCGGACGACTCCCGGCTGATCACCCTGGACAGCGGCGAGACCCTGCGGGTGGACACGGTCTTCCTCACCACCGGCCACACCCCGCCGGCCGCCCACGACCCCGGGGCGCCGGGAGCGTCCCGGCGGATCCACGAGATCTACCCGCCCGCCCGGGCCTTCGAGGACGTCACCGCCGGCCAGACCGTGGCCCTCGGCGGCACCGGCCTGTCGGCCATGGACGTCCTCGCGTCGCTCACCCTCGGCCGGGGCGGCCGGTACGAGGCCGTCGAAGGCGGCCTGCGCTATCTGCCCAGCGGACGGGAACCGAGCATCCTGCTGTTCTCCCGCACCGGCATCCCCTTCCGGGCCCGGCCCGCCGACAACCGCACCGACGGACCGTACCGGCCGGTGGTGTTCACGCCCGAGACCCTCGACCGTCTCCGGGCCGCCGGGGGCGACCGCCCCCTGGACCTGCACGGCGACCTGCTCCCCCTGATCCGCGCCGAGATGCGCGGCGCCTTCCACCGGCGCGGCGCGGCCCTCGCCGGGGGAACCGACGCCGAGCGGGCCCTGACGGAGCGGCTCCGCGCGGCGGCGGACGAGGGAACCCTGGACGACGAGCTGAACGCGCTGGACCTCGCACACGCCGAGCGGTTCGGCCACTTCGACCCGCAGGAACTGCTCTTCCCCGACAGCGCCGAGTTCGACTCCGCCGACGCCTACCGCAAGTGGTACGAGGAGCGGCTGCGGTCGGACCTGGTCGAGGCGCGGCTGGGCCTCGGCGGCAGCCCCACCAAGGCGGGCCTCGAAGTCCTGCGCGACCTGCGCGACGTCGTCCGCCACGCCGTCGACTTCGGTGGCCTGGACGAGCCCTCCCACGACGAGTTCTACGGCTCCTTCACCGCCACGCTCAACCGCTCGGTGACGGGCCCCCAGCTCGACCGGCACGAGGAACTCCTCGCCCTGCTGGAGGCCGGGATCGTCAGCGTGCCCTTCGGGCCCGCGCCGCGCGTCGAGTGGGACGGGACGGTGTGGCGGATCTCCTCCACCCGCCTCGGCACCGCCCACGCCGCACCGGCGGACTGGCTGGCGTACGCCACCTCGGGCCAGCCCGACGTGGAGGCGACCGGCAGCCCGCTGCTGGCCGGTCTCATGGCGAGCGGGCGTATCCGCAGGCACCGTCCGGGGGCCCTCAGCAGCCGCGGGGTCGACATCACGGTGGACCAGCATCCCGTCGGCGCCGACGGACGACCCGACCGGAAGGTCCGCGTCCTCGGCCCGCTCTGCGAGGGGGCCACCTTCTACAACCACTACGTGCCGTCCCCCGGGGGCCGCAACCGCGCGCTGGCGGACGCCGACCGGTGCGTCACCGCCGTACTGGCCGAACTCGACGCCGTGGCCGCCGCCGTGACCGAGACCGTGAACCAGACCGTGAGCGTGAACCAGACCGAGACCGAGACCGCCGGGAGTCCCGCACCGTGACCCTCATCGTCCCCACCCCGATCGACGCCGTCGACCGGCTCGCCGCCGAAGGCGTCACCGTCACCGTCGAGCCGCGCGGCACCGCCCCCGCGACCCCGGCCGTCGAACTGGCGATCCTCAACCTGATGCCGGACAAGCCGGTCACCGAGACCCAGTTGCTGCGGCTGCTGTCCGGCGCCGGGCTCCCCGTACGCGTCACCCTCCTGCGCCCCCGGGACCACGTGTCCAGGAGCACGCCCGAGGCGTACCTGAAGGAGCACTACCTGACGCACGAGGACGTCGCCGACCGTCGTTTCGACGCCCTGGTCGTGACCGGCGCCGCCGTCGAACTCCTCCCCTTCGAGCAGGTCACGTACTGGGACGAGCTGCGCGGCATCATGGACTGGGCGCAGGAGCACGTCACCTCGGCCCAGTACGTCTGCTGGGGCGCCCAGGCCGCGCTGTACCACCGCTACGGCATCCCCAAGCACGAGCTGCCCGCCAAGCTGTTCGGGAACTTCCCCAACCGGCTCACCGACCCCTCCTGCCCGCTGCTGGCGGACATCGAGCCGGTCGTCGCGGTGCCGCAGTCGCGCCACACCGAGAACCTCCGCGCCGACTTCGAGAAGACCGAGGAGCTGCGGATCCTGGTGGAGTCGCCGGAGTCCGGGGTGCACATCGCGGTCGGCCGGGAGGGCCGGGAGCTGTATGTCTCCGGGCACCCGGAGTACGACCCCGACACCCTGCTGCGGCAGTACCGGCGCGACGCGGCCAAGGGCGCGGACATCGCCCTCCCGGTCAACTACTTCCCCGACGACGACCCGTCCGCCGCGCCCGTGGAGAACTGGCAGGCCCCCGGACGGATCTTCTACCGCAACTGGCTGCGCGGCCTCACGCGTGACGGAATCCCCCTGGCCGAGATCACCGGGGTCACGGCCGAGAAGACAGGAGTGTAAGCGTGTCAGTCCTCCAGGCACTGGTCTCGTTCGCCCTGGTGTCAGCCCTGCTGGTGATCATGCCGGGCGTGGACACCGCGCTGGTCATCCGCAACACCGTCGCGCGCGGTCGGCTCCACGGGTTCATCACCGGCGTGGGCGTGGGCGTCGGCGCCGTCATGTGGGGCGCGGCCATCGCGGTCGGCGTCGGCGCGCTGCTCGCCGCCTCCGAGACGGCGTACACCGTGTTCCGGATCGTCGGCGCCGCCTACATGGTCTGGCTGGGCATCGGACTGTGGCGCTCGGCGCGGGCCATCGGCGCGGCCAAGGAGGGCGACGCCGACCTCGAACCGGAGGCCGCCTCGCTGTGGCGCTCCTTCGGCCGGGGCATGCTCAACAACCTCGCCAACCCCAAGGTCGGCGTCTTCTACGGCGCCACGATCCCGCAGTTCATCCCCGAAGGGGTCTCGCCCGCGCTCATGGGCACCGCGCTGGCCGCGGTCAACGCGCTGGAGGCGGTGATCTGGTACGGCCTGATCAGCCTCGGCGCCCATGGCCTGCGCACCTGGATGCGGCGCCGTTCGGTCCGCCGCAACGTCGACGCCACCGCCGGCACGGTCATGATCGCCTTCGGTATCGCGATGGCCGTCCAGAGCTGAGCCGCGGCTCCCCACCCCGCGTGCACCCGGTCCGAGCCCAACAGCCCCCACCCCTAGGGAGAATCCGATGTCTTCCCGTGTCGTCCTGGTCGCCGACCCCCTGCCGGCGGCCGCCCTGGAGCGCTTCGGCCCCGGGTTCGAGGTGCGCCACTGCGACGGCGCCGACCGCGCGCGGCTCCTGAGCGCGGTGGCCGAGGCCCACGCACTCCTCGTCCGCAGCGCCACGACGGTGGACGCCGAGGTGCTGGCCGCGGCTCCCCACCTCGCCGTCGTCGGGCGGGCCGGGGTGGGCGTCGACAACATCGACGTCGCCGCCGCCACCGAGGCCGGCGTCGTGGTGGTCAACGCCCCGGCCGCCAACGTCGTCAGCGCCGCCGAGCTGACGTGCGGGCTGCTGCTGGCGGCGGCCCGCGACATCCAGGCGGCGGGCCGGGAGCTGAGGTCCGGCGTCTGGCGGCGCGCCACCCATGTCGGCACCGAACTCGCGGGCAAGACCCTGGGGATCGTCGGGCTCGGCCGGATCGGTCTGGCGGTGGCGCGACGCATGGCCGCCTTCGACATGACGGTCCTCGGCCACGACCCCTACGCCACGGCGGAGACGGCGGACCAGCACGGCATCAAGCTCGTGCCGCTGGACGAACTGCTCTCCCGGTCCGACTTCATCACCGTCCACGTGCCGAGGACGCCGAAGACCGTGGGCCTCATCGGCGAGGCCGAACTCCGCCTGGTCAAGCCCACGGCCTACCTCGCCAACGTCGCCCGCGGCGGCATCGTGGACGAGGCGGCCCTGCACACGGCCCTGCGGGAGTCCCGCCTCGCCGGCGCGGCGCTGGACGTCTTCGCCGACGAACCGTGCACCGACTCCCCGCTCCTCGCGCTCGACGAGGTGACGGTGACCCCGCACCTGGGCGCCAGCACCCGCGAGGCCCAGGAGCGGGCGGCGACCGACGCCGTCCGCGCGGTCCTGCAGACCCTCTCCGGCGAACCCGCTCCCGAGGCCCTGAACGCCCCGCGCTGACACCCGGCCCCGCTGGGGAACGCGAGAACCCCAGGTCCACGACCTGGGGTTCTCGGCGTCCGTCGAACCAACCGAACTCCGTCGAACTGCCCGAAGTAACCGAACTACCCGAACTCCACGGGTCCTACGGCACCTTCACCCACCGGGCCTCGCTCGGCGTGCCCGCGTCGTCCGTCACGAACAGCATGTACCAGCCCGACTGCACCAGATTCCGGTTCTTCGGCACGGTCACCGTGATCTCGTCCCCGGTCACCTCGAAGTCCACCTCGATCGACTTCTGGTCCACATCGGTCACATGCGTCGACGCACTCGGCCGGATCAGCCGCGCCGACTCGATCGACGACGCGTGCCGCGTACCGAACGTCGTCTTCCCGCCCCGCGCGACCGTCTTCGGCCCTCCGGTCAGCGTCGGCCGCGCGTCCTGGAAGAGATACGGCGGCGTGTAGATCTCGATCCGCTGCTCGAACTCCCCCGGCTTGGTGTTGGCCCTGTCGGAGTACAGGGAGTCCGACCCGAAGAACACGACCCGGCCGTCCGGCAGCAGGATCGACCCGGAGTGGTAGTTCCGGCCCACGAGGGGGTCGGCCACCCGGCGCATCTGCCCCGTCCTCGCGTCGTACAGCCGCGCTTCGAGGATGTTCGAGTCGCCGCGCCCCCGGTAGTCCTCCGAGCCACCGGAGATGAGGACCGTGTCGTCGGGCAGGATCGAGGCCTGCGGGTACCGCGTGCCCTTCGCCAGCCGCGGCCCGTCCACGAACCGCGGCCGGTCGGCCAGCAGATCGATCACCCGGGTCCGCTTGCTGGACCGCTCCGACTCACCGACCCCGCCCCCGCCGATGACCATGTACTTCTCGTCCTGCGCCGGAGGCAGCAGCACGGTCCCGGCGGTCTCCAGCAGCTTGCTGTCGCTCATGCCGGGGACCTTGGTGAACTTGTTGCTCTTCAGGTCCCAGATCCCGGGGTCACGCCCGATGTCGTCCGGCCCGTACCCCGCGTTCGCGCCCGAGTAGAACAGCTTGCCGTTCTGCATCAGGGAGATCGCGGGGTAGGTCGGGAACTGCTGGACGTCCTTGGTGTACGTCCACTTCCTGGTCTCGGGGTCGTAGATCTCGTTCTTGCCCGGGACCAGCTGTCCGATCTCGTCGAGGCCGGACAGCGACAGGACGGTGCCGTCCGACAGGGTCGTCAGCGTCGGGTACCAGCGCGCCTCGTTCATCGGGTCGACCTTGATGTACTTCTCGGCGACCGGATCGAACTCGTAGGCGTCCTTGATCCCCTGGAAGTCCTTCTTGTCGAGGGCGAGTTTCTGCGCGATGCCGTACGTGTTCCGCGCGTCCTCGCCCTTCAGGCCGACGACCTTGTAGTTGTCCTCCGTTCCCGTCTCGTACCTCTTGCCGCTGCGCTCGGCCTCGACATAGGCGCGGGCGATCCCCGGCTTGTTGCCGGTGAACTTGCCGGTGTCGGGGTCGAAGGTCTTGACGGCCTTCTCGAGCTCGACGGTGTCCTTGAGGACGAACGTCTTGCCGTTCGCCTTGCCGACGAACCTGGTCCCCGCCTTCAGCTTCATCCCCTTGTCGGGGTTCTCGTTGTGGATGATCATCAGGCCACCGGCCTTGGTGACATCCCCCTTCAGCTTCTCGTAGCGCTTGGTGCCGCCGGCGATCAGCAGATTGCCGTTGGACAGCTGGGTGTGCCCCGTGCAGAACAGGTCGGCCGGGGTCGGCACCCGCTTGATCGTCTGCTTCACCGGGTCCCAGACACGGGTGTCGAACTTCTTCTTGTCGAAGTTCTCGGCGTCGTTCCCCGAGCCCGCGATCAGCAGGATCTTGCCGGTGTGCAGCAGCGCGGCATGGATGGTGTTCTGCCGGTACTTCTCCGGGAACTCCACGATCTGCCAGTGGCCGTTGTCCGCCTTGTACTCGGGTCTGCTGATCTTGTACTCGTGGTACTTCTCGGTACTGAAGCGGTACACCCACGGCCCGTTCATCCCGGCGAGCGCGAGGACCACCGCCGCGCCGATCGCGAGGCGACGGGCGCGGCGGCGGCCTGCACGGTCCTTCATTCCTTACGTCCCCCAAGTCCGCCCAGGGCGATCTGCATGGTCTGGTCGCTACCCCCGCCACCCGACCCGGACGCCGCCCAACTCGGCTTGTGCTGGGGAGCGTGGGGCGTGTGTGGGGCGTGCGGTGCGGGGTGTGGCGCGAACGGTGCGGGAGCCGCCTCGGGCGGCGCCACCATGGACCCTTGCAGTTCGGCCGCGGCGGCGGCCTTCTTCCTGTCCTGCCGCAGCATGTAGCGCCAGGCGAAGATGGGGAGGGCGGTGATCATCATGGCGAACGTGGCCCAGATGATCATCGCGGGGTGCGCGTTGCCGAAGACGAACCCGGCGGCGATGGAGGCACCGAAGATCCCGATGAAGTACCAGTGGTACCGGAAGGTGCCGAACCACCGGTCGGGGCTCGCCGAGTCCCCCTTGGGCGTGACCACGAACTTGCTCTTGCGGCGCAGCGCCGAGTCGATCAGCGCCTTCGCGTAGAGCGGTGCCGACAGCGCGGACATCACCATGCCGGCCACGCCGCCGGAGCCCTCCGGCTCGTGCGGGGAGACGTTGTGCCGGCGGTTCCAGACGTACAGGCCTATCTGGAGGGCCGAGGCGTTGCCGTAGAGCATCAGCCACACCACCGGGTCGATGTTCACACCCGACGCGCCGAGACCCAGGAACAGGGCACAACTCAGCGCCGCCAGGATCCAGTTGAGCGCCGACATCGGGTAGAAGATGATCATCATCGTGTAGTTGAAGAGCTTGGTCGGCGGCAGGGAGTACCAGCCCTTCCAGTACTGCTTGAGGATCGTCTCGTACGTACCGCGCGACCAGCGCATCTGCTGGGTGAAGAAGTCCGTCCAGGCGCTGGGCCCCTCACCCACCGCGAGGACGTCCGGGGTGTACACCGAGCGCCACTTCTTGCCCGTCGCCGGGTTCTTGTGGCGGTGGATCTCGAAACCGGTGGCCATGTCCTCGGTGATCGAGTCGTACAGCCCGCCGATCTGCTTGAGCGCCTTGATCCGTACGGCGTTGGAGGTGCCGACGAACATGGGGGCGCCGTACTTGTTGCCGGCGCGCTGGATCAGCGCGTGGAACAGGAACTGCTGGGACTCGGCGGCCTTGGTGACGAAGTTGTCGTAGTTGCCGTACACCTGCGGGCCGATGACGAAGCCGATGTTCGGGTCCCGGAAGAAACCGAGCATCCGCTCCAGGTAGTTGGGCAGCGGGATGTGGTCGGTGTCGACCGAGGCGAAGAAGTCGTAGTCGTCGCCGTGCGCGTCGAGCCAGGCGTTGTAGTTGCCGTGCTTGGTCTTGGCGCGGTGCGGGCCCGTGGGCTGGTTCCACTTCGCGATGCCCTTGCGGGAGAAGTGGTGCACGCCCAGGCGCGCGCAGACCGCCTTCACGTCCGCGTCGTCGCCCTCGTCGAGCAACCAGACGTGCAGAAGCCCGCGGTGGCGGAGCTTCACCGCGGCCTCCAGGGTCTTCGTCACCATCTCCAGCGGTTCCTTGCCGGGCACGAAGGAGGTGAGGAAGGCGACTCTGGTGCCGGTCTCGGGCACCACCGGGACCGGGTCGCGGGCGACCAGGGTGGCGTGCGCGTTCGACAGCACGTTCATGCAGCGGAAGAACTCGATCAGGCCGATCGAGACCAGCATGACCATGTCGAGGGCGGGCAGGAACTCGTACTCGACGTAGTCACGCTTGGTCCAGTGCTCCTGCTGCAGCAGCCAGGCCAGCAGGACCAGGGAGAGCAGCGGCGCGGCGGCCAGCATCAGGGCGACCCTGAGGCGGTGCGGCTCCTGGGAGATCAGCGACCGGTACTGCACCGTGTACGGCTTGGTCGGGTCGGGTTGGGTGAGCGGGCCGGCGAGGCGGCTGTAGTGCTCGTAGTCGTATCTCGGAAGTGTCTTCCTGAGTGTGCGAAAGGCTCCGGTGCGGTGCGACGGCACCTTGAGCCGGGTCGTTTCAGATGGGTCGTGGTTGTGCCGGGCGCCCGTCGGCGTCGACGTCATGAGTTATCCCCCCGCACACACTTCGAGTGTGTGTTCGTCGGTCTTTCGTCCGAATCGGTCCCCCTCGACCGTTACGGACGCATCAGTGGGTCATCGTCACCATGTGATCTACACCATGGAGACACGGGACGACGACCATCCGGTTGCATTGATGCCCCCTCGGCATCTTTTGTGCCTGAGCGCGCGCGGCGCGTGCCTCGTCGGGAGCCCAAGATCCCCATCCCTAGGGCGTAAACCGCCCAAGGCTCCCCAACCGCCATGTATCCGCAGTCTCTTACGGCCCAGGGTTCTATGGTGTTCATCTTGATCGCAAGATGCGAAACACGGCGTTTACCGGTCATACGCGGTCAATGGGGCATCGGTGGAGGAACTGTGGGAAGCGAGAGGGGGGTGCGCGAGGAGTGCGGGGGAGTCGAGAGGCGTGTGCGGGGCGATACGCACATGCGGAGAGGCCCCTCGCGATCCACTCGCGAGGGGCCTCTCCGGATGGTGCGCCGCCAGGGACTCGAACCCCGGACCCGCTGATTAAGAGTCAGCTGCTCTAACCAACTGAGCTAGCGGCGCGCGAGAAGAACTTTACCGGAGCGGCGGGGGTGCTCCCGACCACGGAGCACCCCCGCCGAGCCGCTACTTGTACCAGTACTGACTGATCGTGCGGCCGTTCACCTGGAACGTGTTGTCCGCCCGCTGCATGCTCAGGCAGACGTCGTCGCCGTACTTGGCGTTGAACAGGTCCTGGGAGTACCACTCACAGGTCACGTTCTGCAGTCTCTGCCGGGCGCCCCAGGTCACGCCGAGCCGTGTCAGCTCGCTTGGCGGGTTGCCGACCTTGTCGGTCCGGTCGATGGCCCGCTGGCAGGCTATGCCGTCGCTCTTGGGCACCTCGATCACCCTGGACCAGAGCACTTCCTGCTGGCCGTTGTTGTAGTAGCCCTTCCAGTAGTTCCCACAGATCCGGGAACCCGACTGGGCCTCGGCGGTGCCCGGGACGGCGATCGCGAACAGTGCCCCGGCCGCCACGGCGGCGGCCGCCAGCTTCGCCGTGCGCCCCTTCACGCGTGTGATCCTCATAGGTGCCTCCTTCTCTCGATGCGGGTGCCTTGACGGATGAACTGCCGGATCACATACGGCCGTTGACGGCGTAGCCGACCTTTTCCTTCTCGAACACGTTGCGGGTCCAGTTGCCGAAGCGGACGTTTCCGTTCCATTCGTAGGTGGTGCCGCCGCGGCAACCGCGGTTGGTCTTCACCCAGCCGCCGGAGAAGTCGCCCTGGGTCCAACGGCGGACCGCGACCTGAATGGGCTGCGCCACGTCACCGCCGTTGAGATGCACGGTCCAGGTGAAGTTGGTGCTGATCTCCGTGGTCTTCTGATAACCGCCGACCAGCGGAAGCACGACGTTGTACCACTTCTTGGAGGGCGAGCTGGCGTTACCGAGATCGGTTCCGCCGCCGACCGCCCAACCGGTGTTCGTGGTCTTCGACTTCGACCACGCGTAGTCGCAGGTCCGGTTCCGGGGGCACTGGAACTCGGTGCCGCGCCATACCCAGTCGTCCCAGGTGTTGCCGGCCCGCTGCCGGGTGACGGAGCGGGTGACGTTGCCGCCGCCGGTGCCGGGGACGATCTGCGCGCCGTCGGAGTAGCTCTGGCTGAAGCACTGGGTTGCCGCGCTGGCGGTGCCCTCGGTCGTGGCCACCGTGGCGACGGCGAGAGCCCCGCACATCAGCATGCGATGCCACATCACTTTACCGGGCATAATCGTGTCCTTTCCTGGAGGATGATTTACCGCGCGAATGTCGAGCTGGGGGAGGGGGAATGGGGAGCGGGCCGGTCACATGCGGCCGTTGACGGCGTAGCCGACCTTTTCCTTCTCGAACACGTTCCGGGTCCAGTTGCCGAACCTGAGATTCCCGTTCCATTCGTAGACGGTGCCGCCCCGGCAGCCCCGGTTCGTCCGGACCCAGCCGCCGGAGAAATCGCCCTGGGTCCAACGGCGGACCGCGACCTGAATGGGCTGTGCCACGTCACCGCCATTGAGGTGGACGGTCCACGAGAAAGTGGTGTTGATCTGGGTGGTCTTCTGATAGCCCACGATGAGGGGAATCAGGAAGTTGTACCACTTGCCGGACGGTGAACTCGTGTTGCCCAGATTGGTTCCGCCGCCGACCGCCCAGCCCGTGGTGGTCGTCTTCGACCTCTCCCACGAGTATTCACAGGTACGGCCCCGGGGGCACTGGAATTCCGTGCCCCGCCACACCCAGTCGTCCCAGGTGTTGGCGGCCCGTTGTCGTGTGATGGAGCGGGTGACGTTGCCGCCGCCGGTGCCGGGGACGATCTGCGCGCCGTCGGAATGGCTCTGGCTGAAACACTGGGTGGCCGCGCTCGCGGTCCCTTCCGAACCGACCACCGTCGCGAGGGCGAGCGCCCCGCACATCAGGACGCGCTGCCACATGGCGCCACGACGCATGGTCAGTAGACCTGCGACCACTCGGCGGGCGTGCGGTTCGCGACCTGGCCGATCAGGTCGACCCGGTTCATGTTCAGGCACGGGTCGTTGCCGTACTTGTCGTTGAACAGGTCGCCGGCGTCCTCGCAGGTCCAGGACCGGATGGGCTGGCGGGGGTTCCAGGTCACCTTGCCGTAGCCCGGGAGCTCCCGGCCGTTGATGCTGTTCGTCTTGTCGATGACACGCAGGCAGATGCCGAAGTCGACCTTGGGCACCTCCAGGACCTTCGCCATGATCCCGACGGTCTTTCCGTTGGCACGGGCCTCCCAGTAGTTCCCGCAGATACGGGAGCCCGACTGGGCCTCGGCCGTGCCGGGCAGCGTGACGGTGGTGGCCGCCGCCGCTGTGATCACAAGAGCGGCCAGGACCGCCTTGCGCTTGAACGGGAGTGCAATCGCCATTGATCTCTCCTTGGTGTTCCCGAAAACAGCCCTCCGGGGAGGGCGGAATTCGAGGTGGGGGGGTGGTCGGGAATCAATATGGAGCCGCTCCGAGGCGAAGTCAAGACTTCAAGAACTTTTCTCGGGAGGCTTTTCCGGGCGCCGAGACCATTCCTTTTTCGGGCAGGCGTGAGCGCCCCTTTCGCGCCTGCGGAAAAGCGGCATGAGGCGAAGGAAGGGGTTACGAAAGAGGAAGGTGGGCGTGCGAGGGAAGCGGGAGTGGATGGGGGGTGATGAACGGCTCCCAAAGAAGGTGGGGGGTCTTTGGAGATGGTTCCGTGAACGCGCAGAAGGCAACGACGGAAGAAGCGCGACATCGAAGGCGGGTGGCGCTTTTGGAGTGCCTGCCCGAAACCCCCGTGCCCCGCTTTTTCATGTGAAGAAGTCGTGCAGGACTGGTCAAGACCTGCGGGGAGACTTCTTCGTGGTCAAGCGGCTCTGGTTCAGCGCTGATCATGCAGCCGGTGGGGTCGGCCGTCAAGATCGCGCGTGAACGGATTCTATGAACGAAACTCTACCGGCGGGTCACTTACCGACTTTAGTGAACTGCTCGGTAACTACGCTCCATGGAAAGGGAGTTGCCCGTTCTCGATGAACCGTCACGAGGGGGGAACAGATGTTCGCGACGTGCTGCGGTCGCCGGCCGAACGGTCGGCGGCGGGGTCCGCGATCGCCGCCGACGGAAGTGAGCCCGAACCCCGCCGGGCCGGCGCCGGCGCGGGGAGGCTCTCGGAGCGGAGCGGAGCGGAGCGGGGCGGGGCGGACCGGGGCGGGCAGGGCCGGGTACATCATTTGGACCGTCAGCATGCGACACCGGAGAACAGTTGAGAAACTGACGGGCGTGCAGAAGCGTGGAATTCTTCGGTCGGTTCGCGAGGGGAATCGTATGGAGACTCCGGTATTCGAGGAGATCGATCCGGGGGCCGATTGCGATTGCCCCGGCTGTGTCCACTGGCGGCGGGTCATGCCGTACTCGACCCAGTACGCCCATCTGAGTCACCCGGCGGCCAGGACTGCCAGGAACGCCCTCGTGGTGGCCACCGCCGCCGGTGCGGCACTCGGTGCGGCGCATGCCGTACCCGCGGTCGCGGCGGCCCACGGCCCGGCCGGTCCCGGTGTCGTTCCCGCAGGTGAGGAGCCGAAGACCCCCCAGGGGAAGAAGGCTCCGCTGCACGGCCCGGGCGGACGTCCGGCGGGCGGGGAGAAGCCGCCGAAGGGGGTGACGACACCGCCCACCACCCGCGCCGAGATCATCGAGCGGGCCGAGAAATGGATCGCCGACGAGGTGCCGTACAGCATGCGCGAGTACTGGTCCGACGGTTATCGCCAGGACTGCTCGGGGTTTGTGTCGATGGCCTGGAACCTCCCCGGGAACGAATGGACGGGAAGTCTCGACAAGTTCGCGCAGCGGATTTCCAAGGACCGGCTGGAACCCGGAGACATGCTGCTCTTCCACAATCCGAAGGACCCGCACCGGGGTTCGCACGTCGTCCTCTTCGGCGGCTGGACGGACCACACGGAGACCCACTACATCGCCTACGAGTCGGCCCGCCCGTACGCCCGCAGGCAGGCCACCCCCTACGGGTACTGGAACAACGCGACCCGCTACGTGCCGTACCGCTACAAGGGGCTGATCCCGGACGGCGCGGGCTCCTCCGGCGACGGGACGGACGCCGCCAACGGCTCCGACGACTCCGACGGCTCCACCGGCGGCTTCGAGGGCGCCGGCGCACCCGCCGCCCCCGCGGACAGGCCCGGCGCGAAGGGGTCCGCCGGGGCGTCCGGTGGCGACCGCTTCCCCGGCGCCGCGGCCTTCGGGCCCGGGGCACGGAACAAGCACGTCGCCCGGCTGGGGCAGATGCTGGTGGCGCGCGGCGGGGCCCGCTTCTACACCGACGGTCCGGGGCCGATCTGGTCGGACGCCGACCGCAGGGCCACCCGGGCGTTCCAGCGGGCGCAGGGCTGGTCCGGCCGTCACGCCGACGGTATTCCGGGCCCGTTGACCTGGTCGTACCTGGTCACCGGGAGGGGCAGGGACATCCCGCCGGCGCCGGCCGGGAGCCCCGGCCCGAAGGGCACACCGGCCATCCCGCCGAGGCCCCCCGTCGTGCACCGGCCGACGGGGAGGCCGGGAGGCCCGGGCCCGTCCGCCTCGACCGGCTCGCCCGTCAGGCCCGGCACCCCAGAGGCGCCGGAGACCCCGAAGTCCCCGGCCGCCCCCGTGACACCCGCCTCGCACGGTGTCCTCGGCTACCCGGGGCGCGCCATGTTCCGGCCGGGCGCGGACAACGTGTTCGTCACCCGGCTGGGGAAGCGGCTGGTCGAGAAGGGGTTCGGCAAGTACTACACCTCGGGTCCGGGACCGCGCTGGGGCGAGTCGGACCGGCGGAACGTGGAGGCGTTCCAGCGGGCCCAGGGGTGGCGCGGCGGCGCGGCGGACGGCTACCCGGGCCCGGAGACCTGGCGCCGCCTGTTCTCCTGACGCCCTCACCCCCGCCTCTCACCCCCCGCCTCTCGCCCCCACCTCTTACC